>CAYJNS010000010.1:1311-23523 GCA_964371745.1 uncultured Muribaculaceae bacterium | reverse complement strand
AGCCATTTTGTGAGTGTCCTCACGTTTTTTCACTGCTCCACCTGTACCTTCTGATGCATCAATGATTTCGAACGCTAATTTCTCAGCCATTCCTTTTCCACCTCTAAGTCTAGAATAGTGGATTAACCAACGAAGTGCAAGTGTTTGTGATCTATCTTCTCTAACCTCAAGTGGTACTTGATAATTAGATCCACCAACTCTTCTTGATTTAACTTCTAAAGCTGGTTTTAAGTTTTCCATAGCTTTGTCAAAAACTTCCATTGGATCTTTACCAGTTTTTTCTTTTATTATATCAAAAGCTGTATATAATATTGTTTGAGCTGTTCCTTTTTTACCATCTAACATAATAGCATTTACTAGTTTTGTAACTACTTTAGAGTTATATAATGGATCTAAAAGTACATCTCTTTTTTCAGCTCTTCTTTTACGCATGTTAATCTATTTCCTTTCTAATTAATTTTTTGGTTTTTTTGAACCATATTTACTACGAGATTGTTTACGGTTTTCAACTCCATGAGTGTCTAGAGTACCACGTACTACATGATATCTTACCCCGATTAAGTCTTTAACACGTCCTCCACGTACAAGTACAACACTATGTTCTTGTAAGTTGTGCCCTTCTCCTGGGATATATGCATCGATTTCTTTACCGTTTGATAATCTTACACGAGCATATTTACGCATAGCTGAGTTAGGTTTTTTTGGTGTTTTAGTTGCAACACGTACACAAACCCCTCTTTTTTGAGGACTTTTTGTATTAGTTTCTTTCTTAGCTAAAGCATTAAATCCTTTATTTAAAACTGGGCTTTTACTTTTACTAGTTTTATTTTTACGACCTTTTTTAACTAACTGTCCAACTGTTGGCATATTTTCTCTCCTTCCATGTACACACATCCTGGTGTATCGCGATTTACATTTTTAAAGGTTCCACATAAGTAGAACCAAATAAAAAATTGCATTATTAATATATCAAATATATATATATATGTCAAGCATAATTCTTCATTTTAACATATTAATTTTTAATTATTGGTTTTAATTTTCTATAATAATATACATCTCTATTTATAGATGTTTCTTTTCCATTATCTACAATGATTTCAGGAACTTCTATATCAAGATTTAATTCTAGCCAAGCAGCAACTATTTGTCTATGACAAAACTCATTATATTCTTCATAGCACACTAATATTTTATGCTCTAGAATTATTTTTAATTCTTCAGGATTAAGTTTTTTTAAAACTTCTTCATAATACCTATTTATATAAAAATCAATGTTTTCTTCTTTTGACAATTTATTTATATTATTATGCCACTCTAACCACATCTTTAATCTTGGTGCCAATGCTGGATAAGAATCACCTATATAATTTTCTGATGCACCTTTATTACCAGATATTGCTAAAGTATTTTTTAATCCTAATATACCTATAGTTTTATGATTGCTTGTATATATCATTTTAAAACCTCCTGTAGATTATTATATAGCGTATAATATGTTTTAGCAATTATATAATAAAAAAAGCACTAATGTGCTTTTAATTAACTTACGCTAATTCGATTTCAGCGCCAGCTTCAACAAGTTGAGCTTTGATAGCTTCAGCATCAGCAGCAGGAATATTTTCTTTAACATTTCCACCATTGTCAGCTAAACCTTTAGCTTCAACTAAACCTAATCCAGTAATTTCTTTAATTATTTTAATTACTGCAATTTTGTTAGCTCCTGCAGATTTTAATACTACAGTTTTACTTGATGGACCTTCTTCAGCAGCAGCAGCGGCAGCAGGTGCAGCAGCAACAGCAGATGGATCAACACCAAATGTTTCTTTCATTGAATCAACAACTTCTTTAAGTTCAAGAATAGTCATTTCTCCTAAAGCAGTTATAATATCTTCTTTTGTAATTTTTGCCATTATTATTCACTCTTCCCTTCTAAGTTTTTGGCATGTAGATCTACGCAAATTGCGAAGTCTCTAACATACTGGATCATTCCTCCAGCAATCATAGTAAGTAATCCTTCTCTTGATGGTATGTTTGCATATTCTTTAATAACATTAGTATCAGCTACACTTCCACTGATTACACCAACTCTAATATCTACAAGTTTGTGTTTTTTAGCAAATTCTGAAATTAATTTAATTGGTTCAAGTAAATCTTTACCAAATAAAATTGCATTCGGACCTGTTAAAAATTCATCAACGTTATGGTTTAGCTCTTCCATTGCTCTTTTAAGAAGTGTATTTTTATAGATTTTAAGTTCTGAATCTAATTTAAATAACTCTTTACGAAGCTCTGTCATTTCTGAAACAGTCAAACCTTGATATTGAAATAAAATTACTGATTCACTATTTTTGATTTTATCAACAATTTCATTTACTACAAGTTTTTTACTTTCAAGAATTTTTTGACTTGCCATATGTCCTCCTTTTTTCAAAAAAACTTCCACTAGGGGAAGCTTAAAACAAAATAAAAGTTTAAGTTTCCCTCGGCAGGATTATTAAAACACTTTGGTTCCCTGCTTTCTTAGGTGAATTGCTTTTTCACTTGGTATTATATATCATTTTTAAGCAAAAGTAAACCAATTTTTAATATTTTTCCAAAAAAAAACTTTCACAAGGAAAGTCTTCATATTACATTTTACTAAAATCAACTTTAATACCAGGACCCATAACGCTTGAAATAGTTACGTTTTTAACAAATTGTCCTTTAACTGCAGTTGGTTTAGCTTTAGAAATTGTTGATATTACATAAGTAATATTTTCTAAAAGTTTTGTTTCATCAAATGATACTTTTCCAACTACTGTATGTATGTTTCCAAGTGCATCATTTTTATAAGCAACCATTCCACCTTTAATATTTTTAACAGCTTCAGCTGGTTTTGGTGTAACAGTTCCAACTTTTGGATTTGGCATAAGACCTCTTGGTCCTAAAATAGTACCAATTTTTCCAACTTCTGGCATCATATCTGGTGAAGCTACGATAACATCAAAATCAAACCAGTTTTCTGTTTTAATTTTTTCAATTAAATCTGTATCACCAACATAATCAGCTCCAGCAGCTTTAGCTTCTTCTGCCATAGCACCTTTTGTAAATACTAAAACTTTTTTAGTTTTACCAGTACCATTTGGAAGAACTAAAGATCCTCTTAATTGTTGATCAGTTTTTTTAGCATTAATATTTAAATTAAATGCTATTTCTACAGTTCCATCAAATTTAGTAGTAGATGTTTCTTTAACTAATTTAACAGCTTCTTCTACAGAATATAATTTGTTTGCATCAAACTTTTTAGATGCTTCCACATATTTCTTTCCATATTTTTTCATGTTTTTCCTCCTAACTGTGGTTTATTAGCGGATTATTTAAATTTAAAATTTTAATAATTTTATTCTTCTTCTTTTTTATCTTCATCTTGTGCAGTAGGAACTTCTTCAAGTTCTTTATTTGCATTTTCAATTGCATCTGCTTCCATTTGTTCAAGCTCTGCATCTCTTTTAGCTCTTTCAGCTTCTTCAGCGGCAGCTTCTTTAGATTGCTCAGCAAGTTCTGCATCATTTAAACCTTTAATAGCAATACCCATATTACGAGCAGTTCCAGCAATAATATTCATTGCTGCATCTATATCATTAGCATTTAAATCTACCATTTTTTCTTCTGCAATTTTTCTTAAATCATCTTTAGTAATTGTTGCAACGATTTCATTAGCTCCTTTTTTAGAACCTTTTGCTACTTTAGCAGTTTTCTTAAGTAAGAAACCAGCTGGAGCAGTTTTTAATGTGAAATCAAATGAACGATCATCATAAATATAAATTTCACAAGGAACTATATCTCCCATTTTTTCACGAGTTGCATCATTAAATTTTGTACAAAATTCTTGTAAATTAATCCCAGCAGGACCAAGTACTGTACCAACAGGTGGCGCAGGTGTTGCTTTTCCAGCAGGAATTTGAACTTTAATTTTCTTTACGACTTCTTTAGCCACGAAAACACCTCCTATAAATTTTTTCGCGTTATGTGGTACGGGCAAATCCGCACTTCCCTTCCACAAAACTTGCAACCACAATTAGTAATTGCATCTATGATTTTAACATAAAAAAAAGAAAAATGCTAGTTATTTCGCACTTTTCTTAGTGTTTTTCTCTTCTTTCATCACAACATTTACATAATCATATGGTATTTCAATGCCTTCTTTATCAAATCTAGTTTTTAAAACATAATTAAATTTCCAAAAATTATCATATGCTTCGCCTACGTCTTTTCCCCATATCCAAGCTCTAATTTTAATAGATGATGAATCCCACTCAATAACTCTTACTTTAGGAAATTCAGCATCTTTGTTAACTCCTTTAAGTGTAACTTCACAAATATTTACTATCTCTTCTTTTATAATTTCAATAGCTTTATCAGTATCTGCAGAATATGCAATTGGATAATCTCCAAATAATACAATTTCATTATCAGAAAAATGACAATTTTCAATAATCAATGTATTTAATAATTCATTAGGAATAAGTTCTCTTTCATTATTAATAGTTCTGATTATTGTATGTCTCATAGATATTTCTTCAACAGTACCTGAAATGCCTTTTTCTGGCAGTCTTATAAAATCTCCAACTTCAAAAGGTTTACTTAAAATAAGTTCAAATGAACCAAATATATTATTTAAACTTTCTTTTGCAGCTAAACCTAGAACAGTTGCTATAATACCCACTGCTGATAAAAGAGTTATTGACATTGATGAAAAAAATTCAAATCCTGACAATGCAATTAGTAAACCAATAATATACATAATTACTGACTTTGCTTTATTAACATATAAAAGTATTGTTGTTAAATTTTTATTATTCTTTCTTTTAATTGTTCTTTTTATAAATGTTGTAATTATTTTATTTATTATCATTATTATAATCATAATTATTACAGCATTAAATATATCTCCCCATATACTATCAAAAAATTCTTTCATATTACCTCATCTTTCTTACTAAATTATATCAAAAATATTTATAATTTACAATTTTTTATTCATCCACTTATTAACAAAATAACTTAATATATAAGCTATTAAAAGCATTATCCCTATTCTTATTAAAACCCAAGGATTTTGTAAACTTTCAACCAAATTTGTTCCAATAAAACCCCAGAAAAATACAGTTATGGCTTTGCCTATTATTAATGCAAAAAAATATTTTTTAAGTGTAATATCTGTTAAACCTGCTGCTAAATTTAGAAAGAATGATGGTGCAAATGGTATTGATAGTATCAAAACAATTTGAGTAAATTTGAGTTTATTGATAAATATAGTCATTTTTTCTAATCTTTTTTTACCAG
Source organism: uncultured Muribaculaceae bacterium (assembly GCA_964371745.1). Classification (GTDB taxonomy): domain Bacteria; phylum Bacillota_I; class Bacilli_A; order RF39; family UBA660; genus CAKOSP01. Next base: position 18,195 of record CAYJNS010000010.1, on the reverse strand, counting down.
CAATATGTCGTTTAAACCAATTATGAAAACCTTTACGAATTAAATAAAAAACTAAAATACTTCCCAGAACAGTAAATGCCCATGAAAAAATATATCCAAAGAAAAAACCTAAAGCTAACATATTAACAGAAATAAACACAAATAAAGGAAGTATTGGTACAATAGCTTCAAGCATTATAAATATACACGCAAAAATTGGAGCAAAAATGCCCATGTTGGTTAAAAATATTTCTAAATAATCGCTTAAATTTAAAATAAATTCTCTCATGTATTTATTATACACTAAAAACATATATTATAATAGTTAATTTTTAATTACTTGCGTAACATTATAACCTAATAAGTCTAAATATTTTACACATTTTTTACTAATTAAACCTTTTTCACAAGTAATATAATATGCTTTATCTTTTTGTAAATAAATTTTATGATTATACATTAACTTTTCATAATAAATATTTATACTATCTGGATGTTGATTTTTATAGTCAACTGGGTGTCTAACATCAATTAAAGTTCCAAGAGAACTACTATAATCACTTAAATACATTCTTTTCATAATCATCACTATCATATTATACTCAAATAATTATATTTGCATTAAAAAAAAAGCCTAAAAGGCTTAATCATCGAAAAAATCGTCAAAATATTCATCATCTGAAACAATATTATCTGAAACTATTTTACTATCAACATCAACATTTATTTTTGGTTTTTCAACAGTTTTAGTAACAGGCGTTATTGTTGGAATATCTTTTTCATTAGATTTTATATCAATTTTACCTTGTTCTGCTTTTTCTGCTTCATCCATTTCTTTTAATTTTTTATCAATATCTTTCATCATAGCGTCAATATCAATATCTTTCATAGAATTTCCCATCATAGGGTTATTAGGCTTAGCAAATGGATTTTGATCACTGCCAAAAGGACTATTTCCCATTGGTTTTTCAAATGGATTTCCACCCATTCCACCAAATGGATTAGGTCTTGGAGCTTGTCCAAACGGATTCCCGCCCCCGCCAAAAGGGTTTGCACCCATTCCGCCAAATGGATTAAAACCACCCATAGGGTTCATTCCGCCAGCAAATGGATTGTTAGGATCTACTCCAGATTCCATTTGTTTTTTTCTTTTTTCTTCTAAAACATATTTTTTTACATCAAATAACTCGACTTCCTTCATATCTCTTATTGGATAATCAGCCTTTGGATATTCTTCACCCCAATTTATTTTGAAATTTGGTTTTAAATTTGTTTTAAATGGATCTGTTCTTATTCTCTTAATAATAGCTTGAAACATTTTTAATTTTTGTAAATCAGTTACTGTTACAAGCGGAGTAGATGCAGTTTTATCTTTATCTTTAGATTTAACTTCACCACACATTTTACTGATTTCTTCTAAAGCTTTCATCTCAGTACTGATTAAATAAATCATATTACCACAGTTACCTTTAATAACTTCAGCAATGTGTTCCCCGTATACATCAGATAATTGTGCAAAATTTTGAATTATAAAAGTAAATCTTATTTTTCTACTTCTAGCTGCAGATACCATTGCATCTACATCATTAAGCGGTGGCATATTTGCAAATTCATCCAAAATAAAATTTGTTCTAAATGGAAGTTTCCCACCTTCTTCTTGAGCAACATCAATTAAAGTTTCATAACACTGTTTAATAAATATAGTCATTAAACTATGATATGTTTTTTTCTCATCATGTATAACTAAAAATACTGCTGTTTTTTTCTTACCAATATCTCTCATATCAAAATCAGAATATGATAACATTTCAGATAAATTATCCGCTGTTGAAAATATACTTATTTTTTGTCTAAAGGTTGATAATATACTTCCCTTTGTTTCGTTAGGCGCACTAATAGTTGCACTAGCAAAAATATAAGGCTTTGACATTTCTCCTTTAAGAGTAAAATATTCTTTTATAAAAGTACTAGCTCCAGCATAACGCTCTTCACCTATTGTACTCATGAAATTTATACTATTTAGGTTAACTTCAGTTTCTTTTGCATCATCAAATAATGCAAGGGCTATACCAGCAAAATAATCAGCAGATGTTTTTTCCCAGAATGGATCATTTTTATTACTTTGATCATATAAAATATTTAATGCTACGTCCTTTAAAAGTTCAATTGCTTTATCTTTAATTCCTTCTTTATGATATCTATATGGAAGTGATAATGGATTCCAAGAATTACCTTTTTGAGGTTCCCTAAAATTTAATAAAACAACATTATACCCTTTTGCTTTTAAATTTTCTGCTGAAGATTTATATATTTCGCCTTTTGGGTCAGTTATGATCATACTCTCACCCTTACGTGCTAGTATGTTTACCATGGGTTGAACTAAGCATACTGTTTTACCTGATCCAGTGGACCCAATAACTAAGTTGTGATACTCTCCATCATCTACCCATATTCCTTTATCATTATTTATAAGCGGAACTCCCGCTCCTGGAATATCTTTTTGAAGCGCAGTTAGTTTTACAATATCTTTTTCATTTTTTATATCTTTTTCTTCTGCCCATTTAGAGTAACCTCCACCTTCAGATGCTTTTTTTACTTTTAATCCTAAACCTTTACCTTTTTCTTTATTAAAGATATATGAAGATACACTAGTAAAGATAACAATTAAAGCACAGAAAAATAAACCAAGCGTAGCGGCTATATATTTACCAGTAAAAGCTTCAAATGGAATTAAACCATGAAATTCTCCTTCGTTAGCAAATGATACTAAATTTAAAACCAATATAGCACATAAATATAATAAACCTATTGCATACGCACCAAATATAAAAAAATCTTTTGGCTCTATTTTAAATTTCATATATTTTCCTCCGTCAAATGTATTATACTATATTTTTATTAAATTAACTAGATTTTTTTGCTTTAAAATAAATAAAAATTATTATAGCAAAAACAAATACTCCTAAAATAGACAATAGAATAATAGTTTCATTATTATCAGTTGTATTATTATTATATATATCATTAATTATATTATCTATGTTATTATCTAAATTATATTCATAATTATCAACAACAGTAAATTCTATATTAGCATCATACATTGTTGATCTATTTATTATCCAAGTATGCTTATTATTTTCAACCTTATGAGCATTAGAATTTTCTATTTGCCCATTCTCATCTGTAATATTTATAGTAACCTTTTCTAATGACGGTTCTGAAATAAAACACGATAAAGTAATATTAGTAGCAAAATTTATAATATTTCCATTTTTTTCTATAACAAAACTATTATAACAAGAATTTACTATTGTTGATAAATTATAATTATCTTTTGTAAAGGAATAGTGATATCCAAAATTATCAATGTTATCAAACGAATTATAATACTCTATTTTACTATCTTCAGTATATTCATCAGCTCCACTTATATCATCATAAAAAGCTGGATACAACTCAACAATATAATCATTATTTTCAGGATATACAGTTAATGTTTCATTATAAATATCTGATATATTCAAATCGTAAACAACTTCACAACTACATGAAAATAATATTACACTTAATAAAATTATTTTTTTCATAAAACACCTCCGTTTAAATTCATTTTTTGCGATAAATCATTTATTGAATATAATTTATCAGCATTGTTATAATAACCATCCATAAGTAATACACTCACTGTACCTTTTCCATCCCATTGAGTTTTTGACATAGCATGTGTATTTACTTGAACTCCAAAACCTGATCCTGCAGCATGTGCTGTATATAAAACCTCTTTAGCTAAATCTATTCCCACTACCATTTTTATATGTCCCGAATAATGTATTAGGTCACCTGGTTTAATTTCAGCTATTGATGTATTAGATAATTTTTTTGTCACTACACCTTCAAGATTTTGAAATCCACCCGAAGTTATATTTTTATTTTCTGATTCTGTAAAACCGCCAGTTCTCATCGCCCACATAACGTAACCAGAACAATCAATATTATCCATTCCACTGCCAGACGAAAATCCATATACTAGACGATCAGAAGCGCTATGACCTCCACCTAAAACATAATCTATTTTCACGCCATATGGCATTAACAATTCAATCATACTTATAGCTGAAAAAACCACTGCATTTCTAGTTCCTACTCCCGCAAGTTCTATTCCAGCTATAATACTTTGATTTAACTGTGTGATTGATGAAGATGGACTTTGTTTTAATAAAAATGATGATAATTCCTCATTTAATTCACTGATTGAAGTATCTCTATTTTTCGTATAATTTATTGTTTCACCATATGCTAATGTAGTAATATTATTAATTACATCATTATAATCTATACTCAAACTTGTTGGGTAAAGAGATAATATATCAATTTCTTCAGTATAATAATACTGTATAATATCTTCCCAAGAATATTTTAATCCTACAGCTAAATAATATGAACCATATTGACTTAATCCCCTTGAATGTCCATTACTATTATTATTTACATAATTGGGTTTTTCATTAACCTGATCAAAAAAATCATACGGTAAATATTGTTCAAATTCTTCATCGTGAAAATCCCCACCAACTAAAATTTTATAAGCATCTTTTCCTTCATATAAGAAAAAGTAGTCTTCGGAACCATTTCCGCCCGATTTAATGAAATATCCAGTAGAAAATTCAGTGCCAACTGGAGAACTATCAAAACCTAAAACAAGGCCGCTAGTCTTATTTACAGCTTTCATTGCGAAACTATCAGGATCTAATGCATCTTCTTTAATACCGGGATGGAATGCTACCCTACCGCCAATAGTACATCCTTTTGCTTTTGTAGCATCTTTTAATATAAATGATCTTACCGCAATTGCATTAGCCATATAAAAATTTAATAAACTTTCCTCTGTGCTAATAGCTGTTCCATCTGAAGCTGTTTTACTATCAGAAAAATTTCTTATTTCAGACCACAAAACTATTGCAGTTGCTTCTTCTAAAGTTAAACCAGAAGCTTCAGTTACTCCGCCTTGAATAACCTTATAAGTATCACAAACTTCTTCTTCTGCCATAGCATAATATTCATATCCTCCTATACCTATCGGTCCTTTACTATGTGCATTTTTACTTCCAGAATTGTTTGTATCGCTTTGAGTAAATATTATTATTATAAAAAATATTAAAATAAATATAAATATTAAAAAGGATAGCGGATTTAAAATTAATTTCAGAAGTTTTTGAGTCATTATTATAAGTGCATCCATAAATTGAATTCCTGCAGATTCCTCATTTATATCATTATTTTCTATATCATTATTTTCTGAATTATTATCAACATTTTCACTTTCTCTATTTAATTTTTTATTTTCATCAGTTTCTTGATTATTTTCTTCTTTTCCATTATTAATATTTTTAGTAAAAGGATTTCTATTATTCCATTTTTTAAATATATTATTTTTTGCAGGTTTTAATGCAGTTTTTTTTCTAAATCTATCTTTTTTAATAATACATCACCTTATTTCTAGACTATTATATCATAAAAAAAGGTCTATATAAAGACCTAAATTCCACCGCCAGAACCAAATGAGTCTAATTCCTCAGGTGTTGCAACAACATTTATTTGCATTCTTCTTGATCCACAAATAAATAATGCTTGTCCTTGATTATAATATTTAACACTTTCCTTTTCAGCCTCATTTATATCAATTAATTTTGATAAATCATCTACTGCTTGTTTTTTTAAATTCATAACTAAATAATAAGCAGCATTATCAAATATAGCTTTACCATGTGTTATAACAGATGGATCTGCAAAATCGGTAGGTTGTTGAGTAATAACAATAGTTCCGGTATTATATTTTCTACTACGCCTTTGTATTTGTGCTAAAAATTCAGCACCCAATTCGTTTTTTCCAGCAAGTAAAATATGTGCTTCGTCTACCATCATTACAGTATTAATGTCTTTTTCCAAACATAAACTCCAAGCGTATTTTAACACATTAAAGAACAAAGCATTTTTAATATTTTCTTCACTATTCATTAATTCTTTGATATTAAATACAATAAAATCACTATTTATTTTAAGTGTAGTATGACCTGTAAAATAATATCTCAATTCTTTTATTAATGGTCTGATTTTTAACTCTAATCTTTCCATAATATCTCGCTCATGAGTTACTTCTGTCATAGATAATAATTTTCCTTTAATTGTTGCATATACATCATCAAAAGTAGGAAAATCTTGACTTGTTAATTGTAAAAAATTTGTATTATAATCTATCTTAAATCTTTTATAAGTATCTTGAACAATATCACTAAAAAGGGTAAGTACATCTTCCTCAGTTGACGGATTATAATACTTTAAAAATGCTTTAACTTGTTGAATAGTTCTCGTTAACACAGTATATCCTAAACCTTGTGCGATCTCTTCTTCATCAGTATCAACAACTATTTCTAAAGGATTTATAAGACCAAAATCTCCACCTTTACCAATGCTGACAAAATCTCCACCCATAGAATAAGTCATATCTTCAAGTTCCCCTTCTGGGTCAATTACAATTATTTTAAAGCCATTTCTTATATGAGTTCTTAATAACATTTTAGCTGCAGTTGATTTTCCTGAACCAGAAGTTCCAAGTAAAATTATATTGGCATTATTACGATTATTTTCTTTTCTTTCTTGATATAAAAATTGATTAAATAATACTACACCACCCGAATAATCTACACCCAATAATGTAGAATTACCTTGATCTTTAATGCTATCAAATACAAAAGGATACATAGCCGCACATGTAGATGAAGGGATTGGTGTTCCTATTCTTTTTTCTATATCCTGGGCGGGAAAAATTGGTAAAATAGATTTTAAAACCTTCTCTTGTTCAAACATTAAAACTATTCCCCTCATGCCTAAACCTTCTAAATAACTTCTTATTTCCATTTTTCTATACTCTAATTCCTCTTTATTATCGCCAGTAATCATTATATGTAATTGAAAATCGAATATTTTAGCTTGAGTTGCAGCAATCATAGATATAAAATTCTCTAAAGATTCATAATCTTGCCTAATTCTTTCCTGCAATGTTTTATCATTTCTTTTTTCTTGAAATCTTTGTTTTAAATCGGCAATTTCTTTGTTTAACATTTTTCTCAAAACCTCAAAATGTATCGGTATATGTTTTACTGCTATTTTAACCCCGGGCAAATTTATTAAATCAGATAAATATCCTGGATATATATTTTTAGGAAATGATATGATTGTAAATATTGTGGAATATTTTCCGGAAATCATAAATTCTGTTGATTTGAATTCAATTCCTTTTGGAGCAACTTCACTTCGTAATTTAACCATTTTACATCACCCCCCATAAAGTAGCTTTTTCCCCATCGTTGAAAAAATTATCCAAAATAATTCTTAAGTCTTCATTACTAGTTTGAGTTGATTGTAATCCGCTATTTGCTAAACCACTTATCATATTATGTAATCTTTTTTGTATTTTCTCCATCTTTTTTTCTTTGAATAAAATATAATACTCAATATCAACCACATTATATTCACTGCTCATAAATAAATTACCTTTATTTATGTCTTGTAATATTAAATTCCTTCTTATTGGATCACTTTCATTTTTATACATTAATTGTAATTTAGATAAATATACACTTATATCAACAGGTCTATCAGCAACCAATAACCAAAATTCAAAATCAATTGTATTATAAAAATTTTGTAATTTATCAATAATGTTTTTTTGATTAATAGCATCCATTATAAAGATATTTTTAGGTTGAACTTTTACACCAGTGACGTATTCTCCTGTATCAATTTGAATCATACCATTCATTATTTGTTTAACAGTTATCCAATCTTCAGTAAATTTAGATACTGATTTATTATTAAAAAATTTCATTGCCATCAGTAACACACCATCCTCTCCAATAATAACGCCTACGTTTGCCAAGATAATTCAGTAAATTAGTAATTAATTGCAATAAATTATGATAATATGGTACTGGTAAAACTAATATTCCTGTAATTAACACTGGCAAAAGCATCAAAATGGCACTTCCAAGCGAAGGTACATTAACAATCATAAATGATATTAATGTAACAGCAGCTCCGCTTATAAATATTATTAAATCTGTCATTGTAAAAAAACCTAATATCAACTGTGATTTTTTACTATTAGCGGGTATTAAATAACTATTCACCATATCAACTCCTTAATCTTTTTTCTCTTTATTCTTTAAATTTTGAGCTTCTTGAGCTCTATTATATTGTATATCATTTTCAAAATGACGTTTTTCAATTTCTTTTTTAGCTGCACTTAAATTCCCACTAATATTGTGTGGATCTTCAAATATCTTATCAATTCCCGAAAATAATGCACTATCATTATTAATTTGAGTTTTGATTTTATCTGCGATAACATTACTATCTGAAACTTTTGCTGAAATTTTAGCACTATCGACATTAGCTTCTCTTTTAAATGCATCAAAAGTATACGATTTTCTTTCAATACTATCATTAACTAATTCCATATTATCATTTAGAACACCATCTTTAATTACATTTTTCATTTCACGTTCAAATTGAAATTGAAAATCACTCATCTTTTGTCTAATATCAATTTTACCAGTAGCAGTATTAAATTCCTGTGCCAAATATTTCATGTCATTTAAAGATAATTCTTTATTTCTAACAAGTTGATCTATATATTCAGAGCGTTCATTAAAAGATGATTTAGTTTTAAATTCTTTCATTTTATCTTCACTTAAACCCAAACCTGTTGATCTCAACAAATATTCTAATTCCCCATCAGATAAAGTTTCACTATTAAAGTTTTCACTGTCTATAATTTTTTTCAAATTATCAATGAAACTCAATGTTTTTCCACCACTCCATTCAGATCCCCTAGATAATAACTCACTATTTCTTATAGGCGCTTCGTTTATAATATCGGTGATATTATCTCCAATAGCTTTTTCATTTGCCAGGAATGTATCGAATACTTCTTTTGTATGTTTTAATGTTTCATAATCAGCACCTACACCAGACCATGCATTAATATCATCTTTTGCATCTAAAATTCTTCCTTTAAAATTACCAAAGAATCCGCTATTTCCTGCACTATTATATCTAGCGTTCCGAGCTGCATTACGCCTTTGAGACGCTTCATAGTTTTTAACTCCCTTAGAAGCGCCAGTAGCTACTCCTTTAATTCCTTTTTCTGACCATCCAGCTTTAGCACCTCTTCCAAAACCGCCTCCGATACCAGATAACATTCTTAATGTTCTTTTAGATTTGCCAAATTTAGAATTTTTTAAATTTTTACTTTTCCTCCAATTTTTAACACCAGCTGTAATTCCAGCTCCTACAGCTGCACCACCAGCTCTACCAATTTTCGCGCCATATTTTCCAGCAGTTAATATACCAGAATCTTGTAATTTAGATTTTATTCCTAATTTCATATTTCCAGATTTAATACCTGTAATTTCGCTTAAAAGAGCAGGCAATTGCTTTACAAATAATAAAATACCAATATATATTAATGCCTGTGCCACTGGGTTCATTGTACTAATAAGTTCAGTGTCTAAAATCAATATTAAATATACTGCGCCTGCAAAAATAGCTATTCTTACAAAAACTTCAAAATAAGTCGCTAAAGTCTTTTTCACCCATGACATAATCAAATTATCATTAGATGGTAATACACTCATAAAAATAGGTACTGGCGCTATTAATTGTAAAAACGCTAACTTTACAGCTCTCACTGCTATATCTATACAAAATGTAGCCATTAAATATGCATAAAACAAAGCTGCGATTGTACTTACAATTGGCATGTAATTCATTTGCCCATCTACAATTGCCTGTGAAAAAGGAATTATATTATTAAATTCACCCGTTAAAAGCATTATACTTGTAGCATTGGTCCAGTTAAAAGTTTCGCCTGCTACCAAAGTCGCAATAGATCCTATTATGCTGTTTGCTAAAAGTCCTCCAGCAAATCCAACTCCACAAGCCGCAGGTGCTACTGAGGCTGCAACTTTTACTGCAGAACCGATAGTAACCAAAATACTAGCTCCACCAGTTACAGGTGTTGCAATTATAGCTACTACAGAGGCTGCAGCTGCTAGAAATACACACCCGATTAGTGCCCATGTTATAGGATTATTCACAAAATCCGGCGGAACTGTTACAAGTACATCTTCATTTCCATCAAAAGGATGTAAAAATGCACTCATAATACTATAAGTCATGAAATTACCTACTATTTTATGTCTATCTACTTCCGGATCATATTTCTCAACATTTTTGTATAAACCAGTATAATATTTATTTCCTATATATTCTTCAGGAACTCCATAACGAGAGATACAATCAGCACTTGCTAACTCTACCGCTTCATCTTGATTTGCAGCAGCAGAAATCACGCCATAATCAACTATGCAAGGACAGTCCCCGCCTTCAGTGAAACACTCACTATTTAATTGTTCGGATGTACAACCAAGCTCACAAATATATTTTGCATCAGAACCCTCTATATCAGAAGCTACCGTTATATACATATCCGAAGATGTTTGCGTTGTATACTCGGGATTTCCCAGAAAAAAACTAAATATAACATTGTTGCCTAAAATAGATTCTTGAAATAAGTATAAAAATTGAAATACAACAGGAACCAAAGGTACTACTACTAATGCAATTATAAGTTTCTTGGCTACTGCTGAACCACTTTTTTCTTTTTTATCAGGATTAACTATACCTATTATTAGCGAATAAGTTAATATAAAAAGCGCAATAATCCCAATTACCATGTATATTCTATTTGTAAAATCAGCAAAAGCTGCATCTGTAAATAATTGTGCACTAGCTATTTGAATAAATACTTCATACAAAAAATTACCAACTTTATATATAGCTGCATCTATTGTTAATAATATTTGATATACAAATGTTTCAATTCCGCCCAATAAATTCATACAATCTTCCTTTCTAACTCATTTATTTAAGTACCTGTTCTATTTTTTATTGGTCCAAAATTTTCACATTCTGAACTAGTCGGTTTTAATAAACACGTTGAACAATTATAAAAATTAGAATTATTATTTAAATCCCCATTACCATCTACTCCCGAATCTGATAATTCAAATAAACCAAATATAAAAAATAATATATCCGTGACAAAAAATATTAATATACCAGCTATAAATCGTTTTAATAATTTTGAAGATGATTCTTTAATTGCACTATCATTACTAGCAATAACTGCTCTAAATAAATCTATTGTTCCCAAAACTATAATTAAAAGCGGAACTATAATTTTAATTATATAAATCCCATAACCAATAAATCTTATTGTCACTAACGCTTCTGTATTACACAAATCAAAACTAGCAGCATTAACTGTTGTAATCACAAAAAACACAATTATAGAAAATAGGATATAATTAATTTTTCTCATACACATCACTCTTATTAATTATAACACTATTTTTATTAAAAAACCAGTTTAAATTTTTGAAATTTTTGATACATGATTTCTTTAATATTAAGTGTTTTTAGCATTTAATATTAATTTGCCGTGAAAAAACACCTTATATTTAATATTCAATAAATATATCAACTTATATAATGACATTTATATTTTATTTTTTTAAATACCTAACATAAGAAAAATTTAAAAATCTTAATCAAGTATTAAGTTAAAAAATATTGTTTTAAAAACTTTACAAAAATTTAACTATATTATGAATTTTTTTTTTACTTTTATAAAAAACATGTTATACTATTAATAAGGAGTGATTTTATGGCAAAAAAATTCTTTAAGAAAAAAGTATATAATAAAAAAAGAAATATTATTAATATTGTAATTATATCGATATGTATTATAGGTGTTGCAATATGTTTTTTCATAACAAGTTCATTATCAAATGATCCACTTAAAAATGCTAGTATAGTAGTAAGTGAATCAGTCAATGTTGAAGTGCATTCAAAATTACCAGACTCTGACAAGTTTTTTAAAGAACTTACTGGAGTAGATGAAAAAGATATTGAAATTGATTTTAATAAAGTAGACATTACTAAACTAGGAAGTTATGAGGTGACTATTGAAATTCATGGAAAAGATTTTGAATCTAAAGTAAACGTTATTGATATTACTGCCCCAGAGTTAATACTTAAAGATGTTAGAATTGAATCAGGAGATAAATATGAAGTTACTGACTTTTTAGAAAATTGTTCTGATAATTCTAAAGAAACTTGCAAACTTGAATATTTAACTAACAGTGTAGACCAAGAAGGAAAAGAAATAGATTATACTAAGTTCACAAAAAATGGTACTTACGAAATAAAAATCGTTGCCAAGGATTCATCAAACAATCAAACTATTAAATCTGCAAAATTAATAATTGGAGAGAGTAAAGAAACAATATCTTGTGAATATGGAAGCTTAGAATATGATTCAAATAACATACTTGCTTATATTGCAGGATCTAACAATTGTGCTCTAGATCTTAATTTATATCAAACTGATAGCATTAGAACCCCAGTAATAGAACTTGCTGATGCTGAAACAAATAAACTTAAAAATGACATAAATGAAATAGATGACTTAACTGCTGAATTAACTGTTAATAGAACTATTAATCCAATATTAAATACTACTGGAAATGGACTTGTAGGATATACTGTATTTATGGAAGTTACTGATTCAACTGGTAATATCATAGTAAATTACTATTTAAATATTGATGGCAATAGAGTTTATGTTAATAATCCATACAATTTAAAATAATCACTTGAAGTGATTATTTTTTTAATTAAAATAGCCATTTTCATCTATTATTGTATTAATAGACCAACTATTTAATTTATCTATAACAATCTGCTTATCTGTACTACTTAAAAACTTAGTATAAGTATTAGATTGCAAGGCAGGTATAATTTGATTTGTAAATGACATATCATCATTCACTTCTAATGTTAAAATTGCTGTTTCTAAGTTTTTATTATTAAAAATAAAATTACCTAAATTATATACTATCGGTTTATCATTATACATTTCTATTCCTTGTAATACATGTGCATGGTGACCAACAATAGCATCTGCTCCAGCATCTATATACATTTTTCCAGTTTCAAGTAAAACAGGTTCTATTTCATGAGAATACTCCGCACCCCAATGAATTATTGCTATAACTATATCGCTTGTTAATTTTTCCTTTTCAATCATAGATATAAAATATGTTGGATCATAACACCTAACTACACCTTCTGATGTTTCTGTTGCCTCTGGCGTTAATATATATTTTTCAGACCTATTGGCATTAACAAAAGCCACCTTATAACCATTAACTATAAAATATGCAGCTTGACTAGCTTCATCAATATTTTTACCCGCACCTATTCTTGGTATATTAGCGTTATCAAATGTTTCTAAAGTGGTATTAAATGCAACACTTTCATAATCATAAACATGATTATTAGCAAGAGTTACTAAATCAATTCCCATCTCATGATATAAAGATACATTTGATGGATCACTAATAAATGTATATGACTTTCCTGGCATAGGTGTAGTACTTGTTCCAAATGCAAATTCACTATTAGCAATTGCAAGACCGCTATTATTTAAATAATCAATTATTTCTTTGGACATTATTCCCTCTAGTCCGATATTTCTTTCTTTATACGCTTCCATAACAAAATAGTTATCTGCAAGAGATGTATCTCCTACAAATGTAATTGTATTACTACTAGCTTCTAAATAATTTATATTATTAACTTTATCTAGTAATACATTATAAGAATTACCTGTCAAATCATACCAAATATCTAAATTATAATTATTATTTTTAACTATCTCATATAACTTTTGTAACTTAGTTGGATAATTCTCTTCGATATAAGCTAAAAAATCTTGATTTACTCCTTCCATTTCATATGTTGATAATTTTTCAATATAATCAATTTTAATAACTTTTGCTATTTCATTATTATCCCCACTTATATATATACCAACAATTATTAAACTTATTATTAATAATATGATAATAAATCTCTTTTTTAATTTCCTTTTTCTTTTCATTTACTTCACCTACTCCTTTTATATAATAACATAATTTATTTATAATAAAAACTTGCATAAGCAAGTTAGATCTGAATAACATTAGTTTTAGCTATTTTATCATGTAAACCAATACCATCTTTTTTAAATAACACCATTAAACCAGTTATAAATAATAGAATAAATGAAAAGCTAGTTATAAAACTATCATATGCAAAAAACACTTCTGATGATAAAAATAATATTAACACCAACGATAAGCTTTGAGCAAGTATTGTAGTTATAAATAAATTCCTAACTAATAATTGTGTAAATTTAACATCTTTTTTATTATTATTAATCACTTTTATTTTAAAGATTTTTTTACCTAAGGTTTGCCCTTTAGCATAATATTGAAATATTACAAAATATCCAAAATATACTAATACATTTAATATATTATAAATATAACCATATTTTATTAATTGATAAGATAAATCCCTATATTGTTCAATATCAATATCATTTCCAGTATTATAACTTTCATTTATTAGATCTAATATTTCTGTTTGTGTTGCATAATATTCTTCAAACGATGGATTTATAAATGAAACTTGCATAAGCATAGATGCAATTAAAATAACAAACATTAAATCTAATATATATGCACTAAATCTTTTAAACTTTAAACTTTTCACTTTAACCTCCTGATATTATAAACTAGAATTATTTGATCTTAAAGTAATTTCAACATTTACTTTTTTACCATCTCTAATAATACTAAATGTTACTGTATCACCAACTTCATAAGTATAAAGTTCATACTTAAAATGAGTTATAGAATCAATACTCTTTCCGTTTATAGATTCTATTATATCACCTTTTTGTATTCCTGCGCTAGATGCAGCAGAATTTTCTTCTACTTCAATTATTACTACACCTGAATCAAGATTACTTTTTTCAATAACATCTTGAAAAGTATAATAAGTACTATTTACATAAGCTGCTCCAAAATCTATCATAGAAACGCCTATATAAGGTTGCGTTTTTATTTCACCGCTAATAATTTCTTCGCTTATTTCTATTGCTTTTTCAATAGGAATTGCAAAACCCATACCCTCTACTCCAGTACTAGATAATTTCAAAGTAGTTATACCTATTATTTCACCATTAGAATTACACAAAGGTCCACCACTATTACCACTATTAATAGCTGCATCAGTTTGCATAACATTCATTATATAAGATGGATCACTTGGATTACTAGCTTCAACTTCAACTAATCTATCTTTTCCTGAAACTATACCTCTAGTAACTGTCCATGAAAATGCATCGTCAAGAGGCGCTCCAACGGCAAACGTAGTATCTCCCACTTTCATTTCTTCTGATGAACCTAATTGAGCAATTTGTATTGCTTCATCTGCATCTATTGTTAAAACTGCTATATCATCTAAAGAGTTTGCACCGATAACTTCTGTTTCTATAACTTTCCCATTTGTTAAAGTAACCGTAACTTTATTACCGCCTTCAATTACATGCGCATTTGTTAATATATACGCCTTATCACCTTCAACCTGATATACAAATCCAGTTCCAGTTGATACTAATGCATTATTATTATAATTGGAAACTACTACTACTGAGTCATATACTTTTTCTACAGCATCTGAAATTCCTTCATCGGTTACTGTTACATCTTTTTCAGTTTTAGTTACTGTTGTGCTAAATTCTTGTGGAAAAAAATATATTAGTGCATACATAGCTACAGCACCTAATAATATTGCACCGACAAAAGTTATTATTTTTAAAAATATTTTCATTTAATCCATCCTTACTATTTCTTTATAATTTGCTGGAAATCCCATTATATCCATAACTTCACTAATATTTATAGTATTAAGTTTTCCCGCTAAAAAATCTATTTCATAATTTAATTCATTCATAAAAAGAGTAAAATCTTTTTTATTTAAAACTTGTTTTAACATAATTACAAGAGCAAATAAATCATTCTTGCCACAAATATATTCCCCTTCTTTTTTAGGGATATATAAATTATAATGATATTTAGTATCATCAATATTTTTTTGAGTTTTGTTCTCATAACATATATCTTCATGAGCACATAAATTTCTATAATTTGCAAGCATTGGTAAATATAACACTAATTTATCCACTTCAATTTCAAAAATATCAGCTATTTCATATTGATCTTGGGATTGTAATACTTGATATAATTCACCAACAATACCAAACGATAAAACTTTAACTACTACCCACATTGGTATGAAACCATAATTATGCATAAAATGACTTGTAGCTGTATGCTGATTGCCATTAACATTAATTTGTCTTTTCATTTTACGAAGTAAATCATTTATTTGTTTACTCCTAGCTGGAGTTCTATTAAAATTCTTAGGATTCAAATAACTTTGTTCTTTAAATCCATGATTTTTACTCATAACATATGATAAAATACTCTTTATATTATTTTCAAATACTAGTATATTTTTAAAAATAATATTTCTTATTTGTCTATCAAAATAAAACATAGAATAAAGTTCATCAAATGTAGCTCCATCTTTGTATGTTCTGTCAGTTGAAGACTTCATAAACAAATGTCTATAGCCGCTCACAAAAAAATAATTTTCTCTTAGAAGAATTTGTCTAGTAAAATCATAATCAGTTACTATTAGACCTTTTTCTACTAACATTTCAATTTGTTCATCTAATGATTTAAACGTTTTATTTTTCACACTTCTCACCTTTTTATCATAATCATTATATCACAAACCTCATAAATAATATACATCTTTTATTTGATTTTTATGTATTTACTTTGTGTTTATTATGTGAAAATGTTATACTTATTATGGTGA
>CAYJNS010000010.1:0-1301 GCA_964371745.1 uncultured Muribaculaceae bacterium | reverse complement strand
TAATAAGTTTGGAAAAATAATCTATAAAAATTTAAATATAAATATTCAAAAAAAAATTAATAATAGTTTAGAATATTATAATTTATTTAATCAAAGCTTTGATAATTTATTTTATTATAATTTTTTATCTTTTAATGCTGGAAAAAAAATAAGAGACTTAGGCCACTATGCACATAAAAATAATGTGAACCATTATTTTGAAAATATTATAGAGTATATAAAAGATAATAAATTGAAAAATAACTCTTTAGCCCTAGCGTATTTATATGGTTCTATAAATCACTATATACTTGATTCTACACTACATCCTTATGTTTTTTATAAAACAGGTACATTTTATAATGATTTACCTAGTACATATAAATATAATGGTTTACATACAAAGTTTGAGTTTATGCTTGATGCTTACTTTTATAATTTAGATACTAAAAAAGAATTTAAAAATTATAAACTATATTTAGATTTAATTCCCAAACTTACATTTTCAAATGAGTTAATAAACATGATAGATCATATCTTTTTAAAAACATTTAGCGTTCCTCGTATAGGATATATATATAATAAAAGTTATCTTCAACAAAGATTTGTTTATAAGAACGTATTTTATGATAAATTTGGATTAAAACAAAAATTATATAAATTTCATAATTTAATAACTCCTAAATCTTCAGTTAATTATATATATTATTCCCATCATATAGAAAATATTGACGAAAGTATATTAAACTTAGAAAATAAATCTTGGAATCATCCTTGTGATAAAAGTTTATTATATAATTATTCAATTTATGATTTATTAAAAATAGCAACTGAAAAAGCAGTAAAAATAATTTTATCAATTGAACTTTATTGGAGTGATGAAATAACTTTAGATAAACTTTTAAAAATTATAGGTAATAATTCTTATTCTACAGGATTAGATTTAAATGAAAATAAAAAATTAAAATATTTTGAATTCTAAAAATAACTTACCAAAGAGTTAGCAATTATATTTGCTAATTTTTTTTGATACTCATTTGTTATTAACAACATTCTTTCTTCATAATTAGATAAAAATCCACATTCTATCAAGACACCAGGAATTATAAGTTTAGGATACATATAATTATCTTTTGGTATTTCTCTAATACTTCTGTCCATATTCAAGTTTTCATTAATAAATGTTTGAATAGTAGAGGCTAAAGCTTCATTATCTTTATCAAAAAAAACTTGTGCGCCGCTATATCTTGTATCTGGAAGTGAATTTAAATGAATGGATAAATAAATGTCGGCCTTTGATTCATTTATTAATTTAATTCTAT
>CAYJNS010000009.1:0-23647 GCA_964371745.1 uncultured Muribaculaceae bacterium | reverse complement strand
CGATTATATCAAATTGTAATCCTCCTATTGCAGCATTTGCATTTGTAATTCCTAATAGTATAAATGCAAATGTAGTTATAGTCATTAATAGACTTTTTTTAAATAATTTTTTCATATTTTCTCCTTATTATTATTATTTTTTCAAAATTTTTTCAAAATTCATTTATTCGATTATACAATATAAATACTATATAAGCAATGCTTTATCAAAAAAATTATAATATAATTGTTTCGTTAAAACATATTATACGACATGAATCACTTTTTTTATATAAAATCGTTGTACATCTATTGTAACTCAACAGTCTTTTTTTATTTTGTCTTTATATAGTGTTGCTATTTTAAATTTCATATGATATCATAATTATACTGACCGAGTGGTACAATTATAAAGAAGGAGAATTAATCTATGAAAACATCTGAAAAAATTATAGAATCTATGTATAATTTAATAGCGAGTGAAGGTTATGAAAAAGCATCAATAAATAAAATATGTAGTGATGCTGGAGTAGTTAAATCATCATTTTATCATTACTTTAAAACAAAAGAGGAAGTTTTAGAATTGATAATGAAAGAAATATATTTTTTAGATTATGAAAAAGAAATAGATGTCATAAAAAAACTAACTAATCCATCGGAATACAAAAAATATTTAAAAGACCAACTGACACTAATATTACTTGATTATAAAAATAATAATAAAGAAAGAAGGTTTAATGCTGAAGTAGATTTACTTATAGATAAAATTCCTTTTGTGAAACAAATTATTATAAACACACATGTTAGTGTAAAGAAATTTTTTGTTAATATGTTTGAACATGGAGTTAAAATAAAGGCATTATCTAAAAAATTTGATGTAAAGGTAAACTCAGATTATTTACTTACTACATTAATTGGAATTGATAGTATAATTTTACTCGATATTCCAGTAGACTATGATAGCTTAGTAGATAAGATGATGGAAGGAATATTTAATGAAAGATAAAAAATTAGATTATGGAAAGACACCAATAAAAAAATTAATTTTAGCACTTGCTATACCTAGTATAATCACTATGATTATTTCAACTGTTAATATGGTAATAGATGGATATTTTACTGGTAATTATTTAGGCAGTGAAGCACTTGCTGGGGTTAATCTTGTTATGCCAGTATTTATGATAGTTATATCACTTTTTGATGTAATAGCTAGCGGTGCCGGTATTAGAACATCCATTCTTTTAGGTGAGAAAAAAGAAGAAAATGCATCTAAAATATTTTCTTCAAGTATGCTAATAATTTTCTTGCTTAGTATTATAGTATCTGCTATTTTATTCTTATTTTTAGATAATATAGTTTTTAGTTTAATAAAAGATAACGCTTTAGCAACCTTATCTTATGATTATATTAAAATATTTGTTTATTTTTTACCTCTTATTGTACCAATGTTTGTCTTTGATAATTTTTTATTAATTCAAGGGAAAGCTAAAACAAGTATGGTAATTAACATATCAGTAGCAGTTATAAACATTATTTTAAATTGGTACTTTATAGCACATTTAGGTTTAGGAATTTCCTATGCAGCTTTATCAACTATTATAAGTATGTTTATAGGATCGCTATTATCTATTATACCGTTTTTAACTCGTAAATTAGTTTTAAAATTTGTAAAACCATCAATAAAATTAAAAGAATTTAAAATGATTATATATAATGGAAGCAGTAATTTTTTTGAAACAATATCAGGGTCTGTTGTAGTACTTTTAATGAATGGAATAATGCTTCATGTAGCGGGATCTAATGGAGTAGCGGCGCTTTCTATTTTGCAATATGTAGAAATGTTATTAACACCAATTATAGTAGGTATTATAATATCAATTCAACCTGTAATAAGTTATAATTATGGCGCTGGAGAAAAAGATAGAATTAAAAAAATATTTAAATATATAGCAATAGTAACATCAATAGTTTCATTTATATCAGTATTTATCTTATTATTTTTTCCTGAATTTTTAGTTGATATTTTTGCTGAAGACAGCAATAAAGAATTGATGCAAATAGCTACATTAAGTTTAATGATATATGCTCCATCTTATTTATTTTCATGGTTTAATAGTATTACTGGAACATTTTTAACAGCACTTGAAAAACCGAAGCATTCAATTATATTAATGGTTATGGATTCGTTAGTGCTACCATCAATTTTATTTGTTGTACTAACTATTATTTTAGGAGTTTATGGAATCGCTTTATCATTTACTATAAGTACAACGGTTACCTTTATAATTGCTATATATATGTGGAAAAAGGTAATAAAGAAAATGCTGAAATAAACAATATAATGTTTTACAACTATTTACATAATACATGTAAACTATCATTGTAAATAATTGACAACTAATTTAAGGTTAAGTATACTTAAATTAGGATATTATATGTAAAGGTGAGATGTAAATGAATATCATGGATAGTATTAAAAAGCAGGCAAAAGAAAATGTAAAAACAATTATTTTACCTGAATCAATGGATGAAAGAGTTTTAGACGCAGCAGAAATTATTACTAAAGAAGGGTTAGCTAAAATAATTTTAATTGGTAATAAAGAAGAAATAATTTCTAAAAAATCAAGTTTAAAAGATTTAGAAATTATAGATCCAAAAGATAGTGATTTAACAGAAAGATTTGTTAAGGAATTTTATGAACTTAGAAAACATAAAGGTTTAACTGAAGATGAAGCTAGAGAATTGTTATTAACTGATTATATGCACTTTGCATGTATGCTTGTTAAAAATGATATGGCAGATGGAGTAGTATCTGGTGCATGTCACTCTACAAGTAATACACTTAGACCTGCACTTCAAATAGTTAAAACATCACCTGATTCAGTTTTAGTATCATCATTTTTCTTAATGATTGTACCAAATTGTGAATTTGGAGATAATGGTACGTTTGTATTTGCAGATTGCGCCTTAGAACAAAATCCAACTCCTGAAAGACTTGCAGCAATAGGTTATGATAGTGCAAAGAATTTTGAATCCTTAGTAGGTAAAAAAGCAAAAGTTGCATTTTTATCGCATTCTAGTTATGGCTCAGCTAAACATGATGATGTAACTAAAGTAGTTGAAGCAGTTAAAATAGCAAAAGAAAAGTATCCAGAATATTTAATGGATGGAGAGTTACAACTAGATTCAGCAATAGTACCAAGTGTTGCGAAAAGTAAATGTCCTGATTCACCACTTAAAGGTGAGGCAAATGTTTTAGTTTTTCCAGATCTAGACTCAGCTAATATTGCATATAAAATAGTTCAAAGACTTGGTAAAGCAGAAGCTTATGGACCTGTATGTCAAGGTATGAATAAACCTATAAATGATTTATCAAGAGGGTGCTCTGTTGAAGATATAGTTGGTACTGTAGCTATAACTTCAGTTCAATCTAATAAATAATTAAACAAAAAGTATAAAAATGTAATTTTATACTTTTTTAATTTTTAAGTTTAAAATCGACTATTATTGGAAAGTGATCACTTATTGGTTTATCTTCAAATTTAACACTAGGATCAACTCTATAATTAGATACTTCAAAATCATTTTTACTCATCATTATATAATCAATTCTAATAACATGCATAAATAATAGATTTGAATTATAATTGATAGTTCCATGTTTCATTGAACTATTCGCTATATTTTTACTATCATCAAGTATATTAGTAAATTTTTTATAATCACCAAATATACTAGGTATATTAAAATCTCCTGCTAAAATGTGGGGATTTTTATTTTCTTTAATAGTTTCTAGTATTAACTCAATAGAATTTTTTTTAGCTTCTTTTCCTATATGATCTAAATGTGTATTATAAACAGTAAATATATCACCAGTTTCTAAATCTTTAAATGTTGCACTTGTCATAATTCGATAAGTAGATGCATCCCAGCCAATAGATACTTCATTAGGCGTATCCGATAACCAGATTGTATTACTTTCTAAAACTTCATACTTATCAGTTTTATAAAATATTGATGCATATTCACCTTGCGAATCTCCATCTTCTCTACCGACACCAACATAACTATATTCATCAAGATATGTAGGCAAACCATTATATTCATTCATCCATCCATAATTTGCTTCTTGAAGTGCCAAAATATCAGCATCATAACTGATTAGAGTTTCAATCATTAAATCTTTTCTATCATTAAAGTTATCTAAGCTTTCATCCACGTATTTTAAATTATATGAAATAATTCTTGTATCATTTTGATTTTTTATTGGAATACTTTTTTTATTCCATGGAAGTATAATCGCTAATAATAAAATAATTAAAGCAATAATTCCTAGTATAATTATTTTTCTTTTAGTTAATTTCATTTTATCCCTCTTTTATAAAAATATTATATCATGAATTTTAAAACTTACTAGTATTTGTAAGTTGATTTTGATATAATATTTAAGAAATGAAGGAGTAATAATGTCTTTTTTAAAAAATAAAAAATTAATGTTGACAATTATTTTAAGTAGTGTTGTTATATTACTATTTATTTTAGTATGTTATAATTTAAATAAGGATGGTTTTCTTTATAATTCGAATATAAATGAATCTAAAAATCAGAAAGAAGATAATAATTTAAAAAATGAAAATCAAGAAGATGACTCAACAAACAATGAAGTAAAAATTGATAATAATAAAGAAAATATTAACGATGAACAAACTAAAGAAGAACCAAAAGAAGAAAGTAACAATGAAGATGATAATAAAACTCAGATAGAAAGCGATAATAAAGAAATAAACAATGAAGAAATAAAAACTGATGATAGTGAATCAAATGATAAAGAAGAATCAAATGAAGATAATGATAGTAATAATACAAGTACTGAAAACAATGAATCAAATGAATTTAGTTATGCAAATGAAAATGTTAAATTGACTCAAGAAATAGCCAGATTATATCAAATATCTGTTTTATACGATGATGAAGCAGAGTATTTTTATAATGATAAAAAATCAATTTCAACAGGTGAAGATGATGCAGAAAAATTAAATGAAACTTTAAAAACTTTAAAAAGTGCAATAGGTAATATACCTCAGTCAATTTTAGATACGCTTCGTATACAAAAGGGTTATCATATTCTTATTGTTAAAGAATTACCAGAGGGTGAAAGCGGTTTAGCAGTCTATACTTCAAGTAAACAAAAAATTATTTTAGATGTTGATAATAGATATCAAGATAAAATGTTTTATCATGAAACTTTTCATATTATGGATAGATATATGAAAGGGAAAAATGGTGGTACTGATGCTTTTGTAAATTGGAGAAGTTATAATCCAACTGGTTTTGAATATTCAAAGTATGATCCATCTAATAAAAATACAATAGGGACAAATAGTGATAAATATACTTATTATGATAAAACAGTAGCAAACGAAAATAAATCTTTTATTTCAAAATATGCTAAAACTGATGAAGAAGAAGATAGAGCAGAAATTTTTGCGGATTTAATGTTTCGTAGTAGAAAATATTATTATATGGAATCAGGTTATGGTATAAATGAAAAAGCTAAATATTTAGATGAAATAATAGACCAATATTTTGGTAACATACCTGATGCCAGATGGGAAAAATGGATTAGTAAATAAATATTAAAGAATGGAATTTTATGATAAATAAATTAAAAAACTATGAAAATAATTATATGTATCACGGTAGTTCTAAATTAGTTAATGAAATAATATTAAATCAAGCACATGATTCATCGAGAAGTTTAGTAAATATTGATTATGCTGTATTTTTAACTGATTCAATAGACATAGCATCAGCTTATGCTTTTAAAGATTCTATAAAGAAAATAAGTGAAGGTTGTAAATATAATTTTTTTGTTAGTTCGACAGGCGATTATCCAATTATGCAAATGGAAAATGTTGTTGTAAATGATGAAATAGAAGGCTATATTTATGTTTTTGAAAAAAGTGATCAATTTATAAATGATCCAGTAGGTACTAGACAATTTAAATCCTACGAAAATTTAAAACCGCTTGATGTAATAAAAGTTTATTATAAAGATTTTAAACATTTATACGAAGTTTTAGCATCTACTAATACAAAAAGATAGGAAACTATCTTTTTATTGTGGATAATTATTGACAAATAACATAATAAGAAGTAAAATGTTGACTACAACCAACAAAGGAGTGTTAGGTATGAAATCAACTGTTAATTTATATCTAAAAACAATGTATTTATTAGAAAAGCAGTATTCTAAAATTAGAGTAACTGATATAGCGGATAGGCTAGGCTTTACCAAGTCTAGTGTTTCTAAGGCGTTAATTAGATTAAATAGAAATGGATATATAAATTATGAAACATATGGAGATATTATATTAAGTAGTGAAGCTAAAACTATTGCAGAGTCACTATTAATTAAAGAAGATTTGTTAGAACTTTTCTTTGTCGGAATGTTAAATGTTAATAAAGAGATAGTTGAAAAAGATATTAATGTAATAAGTGAATATGTTTCTGAGGAAACTAATATTGCATTAAAAAAATATATTAAAGACACACTACATTTAAATGATAGCTTTTGTAAATGTAATGTAGATAAACCAGAATGTAAAAAATGTGAAACGAAACAAATGAAAGATAGAATTATAACTAATGAAAAATGGTTAGATATTTTAAAGGAGGAAGAATAATGCTATTAAAACTAGAAAATATTTCTTTTGAAAAAGACGGGAAGAAAATATTAGATAATATAAATTTAGAAATAGATTTTGAAAAAATTGTTGCTATAACAGGACCAAACGGAAGTGGGAAGTCAACTCTTTTAAAAATAATAGTAGGTCTTTTAAAACCAACAAGTGGTAAAGTTATTTTTCATAATGAAGATTTTACTGAAAAAAGTATTGATGAGCGATGTAAATTATTTATGAGTTATGCCTTTCAAGAACCAGTTAAGTTTAAAGGAATAACGGTTTATGATCTTTTAAAATTAAGTCTTACTACTTCTTTAAGTAGAAAAGAAGCTTCAATTTTTTTGAAAAAAGTTGATTTAGATGCATCTAAATATTTAGATAGAAATATAGATAATACATTATCTGGTGGTGAGCTTAAAAGAATAGAAATTGCATTGGTACTAGCAAAATGTACTATGCTTAATCTTTTTGATGAACCAGAAGCTGGTATTGATCTATGGAGCTTTAATAAATTGATTGATGTATTTAAAAGTATGAAAAAACCACTTACAAGTTCTGTTATTGTAACTCATCAAGATAAAATTTTAAAAATAGCAGATAATATTATTGTTATAAAAGATGGTAAAGTTGATAGTATTGGTACTTATAATGAGGTGATTAATAATGTATAATGTAATTGAAAAATTAAAAGATGAAGAAAAAATTATTTTAGAAAAAGTAAGTGATCCTGAAATTTTATCTGAAAGTACTCATAATATTAGATTAAATGGTAAACTATTTTCAAAAAAAATAAATGATAATGTTAATATAGAATCTAAAGATGATGCTGAAGGCATTAATATTTTTGTTAAAGAAAATAGTAAAAAGGAAATAGTTTTTATACCAGTAATAGTAAGTGAGGGCGGAATTAGTGATAAAGTATATAATGATTTTTATATAGGTGAAAACGCAGAAGTTACTATTTATGCTGGATGCGGGATATTTAACTGCACAAATAACGAAGCGGAACACTCAGGAATACATAGATTCTATTTAGGTAAAAATTCAAAGGTGAAATATACTGAAAATCATTATGGACATGGAAGTGGTAGTAAAGTTCTAAATCCTGTTACTGAAATATATTTAGAAGAAGGATCTTCACTTGAAATGAAAACTACACAAATTGAAGGAGTAAATTCTACTATTAGAACTACTAATGGAGTATTAAAAAAAGATTCTACTTTAACTGTTAGAGAAAATATAAAAACACATCATAATCAATATGCAAAAACTATATTTAATGTTGATCTAAGTGAAGAAAATTCTTCATGCCATTTAATATCTAGAGCAGTAGCTACTGATGATTCTGTGCAAGAATTCTATTCTACATTAACTGGAAATGATAAATGTTATGCACATAGTGAGTGTGATGCAATATTAGATGGAAATGCTAAGGCAACAGCAAAACCAATAGTTATAGCGAATAATCCAGATGCAAGACTTATTCATGAGGCAACTATTGGTAAAATTGCAGGTAAACAATTACAAAAGCTTATGACTTTAGGTAAAACTGAAAAAGAAGCAGCAGAAATTATTATTAATGGATTTTTAAAGTAGGTTTTTATGAATGAAGTTAAATTAGATATAAATGATTATGTATTTAAATATTTAAATAAAGAAATTTATTATGCTAAATTAAGTTATGAATTTGATGATTATGAATCAGCTTATTATAATAATGGAATTAAAACTAAAGAAAAGAAAAAACATATTAATATAAATATAATGGGAACTGAACTTCATAACAAAGATAATATACATAGCTTCGATTTTGAATTAAATAGTGATTTAAATTATTTAAATTCTCTTGATAATAAAATCACTAATATTAATGATTTAATAGGTGAAATATATTTTGATGAACCTAACAAGTCATATAGTGGACCATGCTCAATATATAAAGAAGATAATATAAAATCTTTTAATGATAATGTTAATATTTTAAAAATTGATACTAATAAATTTATTTTTAATTTTAGTTTACCTACCTTTAACTTATATATTTGGTTTAAGATGGAGTTTGAAAATGAAAAGTAAAATATTAATTATTATAACTGTGGTTATAATATTGTTGATAAGTATTATTTTATTAACCAATAAAAATGATAAAAAGATTGAGAAGATAGATAAAAAAGTTATTAATGAAAAAATAACATTTAATGAGATGGATAATATTTTTAATAATGGAATAATTATTGATGTTAGAACAGAAGAAGAATACAGTGATGGTCATATAGAAAATTCAGTTAATATACCGCTTGATAATATAAGTGATGTAATAAATCATATAAATGATAAAGATACTCAAATATTTGTATATTGTAGAAGTGGAGTAAGAAGTAGTGAAGCTGCTATAGAACTTGTTAAATTAGGATATATTGTCATATATGATTTAGGTGGTATACTTGAAAGTAATGTAACTTTAGTAAAGGAGTAGTTGATGAAAAAAGCTTATCAAATTTTATATTTTAGTGCTACAGGTAATACATATTTTTTAGCAACTAAATTAAGTAAAATATTAGAATGTGAAATAATAAATTTTAATGATGAAATTAATTGTAACCATTTAATAATAATGAGTTCTATTCATGCTTTTAGAGTTCCTTCATTTTTAAAAAAGAAAATTAAAGATATAAAATATTTAAGTATAATTGCTGTTGGGTGTAATACAAGTAAAATAAATAGTGCTGCTGGAAACACTTTAATTAAATATGCTAAGAAAAAAGATATAGAAATATGTAATTATAAAGTTTTAGCAATGCCACTAACAATTGTTAAAAAGTTTGATTTAGAATATGGGAAGAAAATTATTCAAGAATCTTTAAACAGTATTAGTGATATTGGAAATAATATTTTAAATCAAAAAAAAGATATTATAAAAATACCATTTAGTTCTAAAGTAATATCTAATGTTCATTATATAGAAAGCTTATTTGTAAAACTTTTTGGATTAGAACTTTATGCTAATAAAAAATGTATTAAGTGTAGTTTATGTATTAAAAATTGTCCTAAGAAAAATATTAAAATGAAAAAAAAGCCAAAGTTTGGCTTAAATTGTATGCTTTGTATGAAATGTATTTATAATTGTCCAGTAAAAGCTATTCATCCTAGAATTAGTAAATTTATTGAATTCAAAGATGGATATAATTTAAAAGAGTATATAGAAAAAGACGTTTAATTAACGTCTTTTGTTATTATTAGATATTTCAACTCTTATTGGTCTACCATTAAAAGCTTTACCTCTAATTTTTTTCATAAATTCATCAACATATTTAGAATCAACATCTACAAATGTAAATTTTTCTAAAACTTCAATATTATGAAAATATGCTTTATCCATTTTAGTTTCTAATTTAATAAAATCAAGTAGTGATCCAGTTTTTAATCTATCTTTTTTTCCAATAGTTAAAAATAATCTTGTTTTATTTTTATTAATACTTTTAACACTATTTTTATTTCTATCAATAGTTAAATTTTTATCCATATCAGCTTTAATACTTGATTTAACATTATACATTAATAAAGCCGCAGCAAGATTTATTAAGTCACCTTTATTTAAATCTCTAACATAGTTAAAAGCTTCTTCACTAGGAGTTATTTCTTTAACATCACTAATTACTTTATCAAATTTATTATTCATAATATCCTTACTTTCTGGAATTTTAAATTCCTTAACCTTTGCTTTTGTATGTTTCTCAAGTGATGATAACTTTCTGATATCTTTATTAGTAACAAAGGTGATAGAGTCTCCAGCGTTACCAGCTCTACCAGTTCTTCCTATTCTATGAATATATATTTCTGGATCTTTAGGTATTTTATAATTTACTACCAAATCAATATCATCAACATGTAATCCTCTTGCACCTATATCAGTTGAAATCATTATTTTGAAATTGTTTTTTTTGAATTTTTCTAAAGTAAATATTCTATTTTTTTGACTAATATCACCATGTAATAAAAGTGTTTTATATTTACTTGCTTCTAACTGATCAAAAAGTGTATCACATTCTTTTTTTGTATGACAAAATATAAGTGTTTTAGCATCGTTTTTAAATTCCAGTATTCTGCATAAAATATCAAATCTTAATTTTTCACTAACAAGTGTGTAATATTGATTAATATTTGCACTTGTTTTAGTTTCACTTTTAATTTCAATGTGTTCATAATCATTATTTAAATAATTTTCTGCTAACTTTTTAACATTTTTAGGCATAGTAGCAGAAAATAATAACGTTTGTTTTTCTCCTCTAACAGATTTTAAAACATTTTCAATATCTTCTAAGAATCCCATATTAAGCATTTCATCAGCTTCGTCTAGTACAAACATAGATAATTTATGTAGTTTTAATTTCTTTCTATCAATAAGATCAATTACTCTTCCTGGAGTACCAACTACTATATCAGCTCCATTTTTAAGTTCTTTAATTTGTCTTTGAATAGAGTCTCCTCCATAAACAGCTGTGATTTGAAATTCTTTAGAATTATTTAATTTTTTAAATTCTTCACAAACTTGTAATGCAAGTTCTCTTGTCGGTGTTAAAATAATAGATTGGATATAAGTTTTGTTTATATCAATTTTAGAAAGTATAGCAGATGCAAAAGCAAGTGTTTTACCAGTTCCTGTTTGAGCTTGACCCAAACAATCTTTACCTTCCATTATTAATGGAATGATAGCGCTTTGTATCTCGCTAGGATTTGAGTATCCTAAACATTCAATAGAGCTAAGGACGTTTTTAGATAACCCCAAATCTTTAAATTCTTTTTTCATTATTTCTCTCTTTCAGTAACTGATTATACTACATTAACTCTATAATAGCAAGGAAAAACGCAAATAAAAAAAATATAATTTTTTAATGTAAAAACATTTATTTACTTTTGATTATATGATATTATTATTATAGTAGAGGTTAGGGTTATGAAATTAGGGTTTAATAATGAAAAATATATTGAAATACAAAGTAAAGAAATAAAGAAAAGAATTAAGAAATATGATAAATTATATTTAGAATGTGGTGGTAAATTATTTGATGATTACCACGCTGCTAGATGTTTACCAGGTTTTAAAATAGACTCTAAATTAAATGTACTAAAAGAGTTTAAAAAAGATTTAGAAATTATTTTTTGTATTAGTGCA
The DNA here is from genome assembly GCA_964371745.1 of uncultured Muribaculaceae bacterium. Classification (GTDB taxonomy): domain Bacteria; phylum Bacillota_I; class Bacilli_A; order RF39; family UBA660; genus CAKOSP01. The sequence goes on along the minus strand of CAYJNS010000009.1, from coordinate 11,809 downwards.
AAAGATATAGAAAAAAATAAAGTAAGAGCGGAATATGGAATAACTTATGATAGTGAAGTTCTAAGATTAATTGATAGATTTAAAGAAATGGGTTTAGCAATTAATAGTGTAGTAATAACATTATTTGAAGGTGAAGAAAAAGCTATTAAGTTTAAAGAAAAATTAAATGCTCATAAAATTAAAACTTATTTTCATACTTATACAAAAGGTTACCCAACAGATATAGATACAATAGTTAGTGAAGAAGGATATGGTAAAAATCCATATATTAAAACAACAAAACCATTAGTTGTAGTAACTGCACCAGGTCCTGGGAGTGGAAAGTTAGCGACAGCTTTATCACAGCTTTATCATGAACATAAAAATAAAGTTGAAGCAGGTTACGCTAAATATGAAACATTCCCAGTATGGAATTTACCTTTAAAGCATCCACTTAATGTTGCTTACGAAGCAGCAACTGCTGATTTAAAAGATGTTAATATGATTGATTCATTTCATTTAGAAAAATATGGGAAGAGTGCAGTAAATTATAATAGAGATTTAGAAACGTTTCCTATACTTAAAAATATTTTAAAAAAGATAAGTCAAGCAGATATATATAACTCACCAACAGATATGGGAGTTAATATGGTAGGTCTATCTATTGAAAGTGATAAAATTGTTCAAGAAGAATGTAAAAAAGAAATAGTTAGACGCTATTATCAAACTTTATGTGAAGAAAAAATATTTCAAAAAGATAATCAAACATCGCAAAGAATAAAAATGATTATGAATGAACTAAATATAGATGAACATTTTTTAGATGTAAGAAATGTTGCGCTTGAAAAATCTTTAAAAGAAAATACTCATGCAGTATCATTAAAATTACCGAATGGTAAAATAATTACTGGTAAGCAAACAGAACTTTTAAGTGCACCAGCAGCAGCTCTTTTAAATGCATTTAAAATAATAGCTAAAATACCAGATGAAATAGATTTATTATCACCACTTGTTATTGAACCAATTTTAAAAAATAAATTAAAATCTATTAATGATAATATATATAAGTTACAGTCTCAAGAAGTTTTAATTGCTTTAGCAGTTTCATCTGTTACTAACCCAACAAGTCAAAAAGTTTTAGATAATTTAGAAAAACTAGAAGGAATTGAAGCACACTGCACTTATATTTTAAATAATGGAGACTTATCAACATTTAAAAATTTAAAAGTAAAGCTTACTTGTGAACCAGTTTATTTAACAAATGATTTATTTAATGATTAATTAACATACATATAAATAATAATGAAAGGAAATTGTAGTGAAAAAAAAGAAGTTCCAATTAGTAAATCTTACTATTATTTTTTTGATATTTATATCAATTTCTTTTATTACGATTGGATATTCTGCATTAAATATTGAATTAAAAATTAGTGGAAAAGCATCAATTACTCCTCTTGAAAATGTACATATTTCAAATATAGAGTTAATAAGTAGTAATGATGTAACTGAAAATTTCACACCTACAATAACTAATAGTACAACTCATATTGGGGTAAATGTTACAAGTGTAAACTCTGCATTTACTTATGAAGTGACCATTACAAATAATTCAAGTGATTTTTATTATTTAAATGAATTAACTGAAGTATCAAATCCATCTGGAATAAATTATTTTATATATGATTTATATAAATATACAGAAATCCCCCCTAACTCCGATTATAAATTTACTATCGTATATCATCATTCAGAAGTTCCAAGTAACCCTGATATAGTATTAACTCTTGAATATCAATTTTTATATGGAGAAATTTATAAAGATGAACTTCTAGATGGTTCAGATCCAGTACTAATAGATGGTCTTATTCCGATTGTTTATGATGAAACTGATAAAAAATGGGAAAAAGCGGATGTAATAAATAAACAGTGGTATAACTATGATATAGGAAAATGGGCAAATGCAACATCTGTTATAAGTAGTATGAAAGATCATTATGTAACTTCACCTCCTGGAACTACTATTGAAATGGAACACATGACTTCAATGATGGTTTGGATTCCAAGATATTCATATACTAAAAAAGATAATTATGGATATCAAGGTTATGAAGGTGGGGCTTTAAGTATATCTACACCAGGTGCATTTAATATTAAGTTTGGTGATACAACTATGCTTGATACAGGAAGCGCTAATTATACAGGGGACTATCCAGAAAATTATTATACATCACCAGCATTTTGTTGGGGTAATACATGTGATGATCCTAGTACAAGAGGGGACTCAGAAAATGTTGAAATACCAGGATTTTGGGTAGCTAAGTTTGAAGCGTCTAAAGTTGGTACACTACTTCATTCAAAACCAAGCGTTACGCCACTTAATTATCAAACTATTGCTCAATCGTTTTTTGAAGTACAAAGTTTAATGAATGGTATAAATGGATATGAAAATTATGGATATGTTGGATTTGTTGATGCTCATTTATTAAAAAATACTGAGTGGGGAGCAATGGCTTATTTATCTCAATCAAAATATGGAAAATATGGAAATAAAGCTTATACTGGCATATATAAAGAAATATATCCAAATAACTGTATTAACTATATTACTGGAATAGGTGGAGATGCACCATCAGTAAATAGTACTACTGATACTTGCTCAGTAAATACTTATGATACTTATGAAGGTATGGGTGCATCAACAACTGGAAATATATATGGTGTTTATGATACGGTTGGTGGGGCGTTTGATAGAGTTATGGGTACAATTTTAAATGTTTCTGGATTATTTGAACCTGAACATAGTGGTTTCACAACTTTGCCAGAAGGTAGATATGTTAATGTCTATCCATATGCTAATTATGGGGAACGTGCTACTGCCTCTATTAAAGGAGATGCTTTAACTGATACATTAGGATACTATGGTGATAGAGGGGTGACAACTACGTTTATAAACTATAATTGGTTTTATAGAGGTGGAAGTTTGTATGGCGATGCAACTTCAATAAATGGAATATTTTCATATACCGCATATACTGGCCAAGCAGATATTAATCATGCATCTAGATATGCTGTAACAATATATTAAAAATCTCATTAAAGAGATTTTTTTTAATAATTATTAGAATTTAGAGCATACTTATAATATGAAAAAGGATATATTATGAGAAGAAAGTTAATGCGTTTAAATGCCAAAATAGTAATTTTAATATGTATAGCTATATCATTTATAACAATTGGTTATTCTGCAATTAATACAAGTTTAACCATAACCGGGGAAACTAGTATTTTACCACCTGGAAGTTTTTATATAACTAATATCACATTGATTGAAAACATAAATTGTACAGAAAGTTTTATACCAACATATAATGGAATGAATATTAATTTAGGAATGGATATCCCTGGAAATGAAGCAAGATTCACTTATGAAGTGACTATTAAAAATAATACTGATTCAACATATCACTTAAATAAAGTTGTTGAGAAAATAAATACAACAGGAGGTACGTATTATATTGTAAATTTATATGTATATGATGAAATACCACCAAATTCTGAAGTTGTTTTTCAAATAGCATATGCACTTGATAAAGAACCTTTAGATAATGAATTAGTGTTAAACTTAGACCTTATTTTTGGCTATGGTGAAATTTATAAAGACCCTCAGTTAATGGGCGCTGACCCTGAAATTATAGATGGACTTATACCAGTTGTATACAATGAAGAAACTAGTAATTGGGAAAAAGCAGATGTTTTAAATGAGCAGTGGTATGATTATGGAAATTTAAAATGGGCAAATGCAGCTACTGTAATTTCTAGTAAGAGAAGCGAATATTATCATGCTGAGCCTGGGGTAGTTATTAAAATGGAGGATGTAATATCATTTATGGTATGGATTCCAAGGCACTCTTATACTAGAAAAGATGAACATGGTTATGGTGGTTATGGAGCTAATCCTGTTAATATTACTTCTCCAGGTGCATTTGATATTAAATTTATAAGTGAAGAAGAACTTGATGTTGGATCTGGTACTTATACTGGTGATTATCCAGATAATTATAATACATCATCAGCATTTTGTTGGGGAAACACGTGTGATAACCCTGAAACTAGAGGTGATGTTGGTAATATAGAAATACCTGGTTTTTGGATAGCGAAATTTGAAGCAACTAAAATTAATGATATTTTATATTCTAAACCTAACTTAACACCAATGATAAATTATTCTATAGCAGATACTTTTTATTATGTTCAAGATTTAATGAATGGAGATAACGGATATTATAATTATGGATATATAGGTTATGTAGATGCTCATTTAATTAAAAATACCGAGTGGGGAGCAGTTGCTTATTTATCTCAGTCTAAATATGGTAAGTATGGTAATACTGATTATCTTGGTGCAAATAAAGAAATTTATATAAATAATTGTAGCACTTATATAACTGGTATCGGGGGATCTACTCCAACGGAAGGAAGTACTACTGCTACATGTTATACAAACACATATGATACTTATAATGGTATGGGTGCATCAACTACAGGGAATATATATGGAATATATGACATGGTAGGTGGAACCTTTGATAGAGTTATGGGAATAATACTCGATTCTAATGGTAATTTTATTGCAGATTATTCAGAATTTACCGAATTACCAGATGGTAAATATATTAATATTTATCCGTATGGAACATATACAATAGGGGATATAAGTCCTATTAAAGGTGATGCACTTACTGAAACAATTAATTACTATAGTGATAGATATTTAGGTGATCCAAGATTTTCTTCAACAAATTATTATTTATACCACTGGATTTATAGAGGTGGAAGTTTATTCTTTTCAAATACAGATGCAAATGGGATATTTTCATACACGTTATTTAATGGACAAGCTGACGGACATCACTCATCGAGATTTACTATTACTATATATTAAAAAAAAGTTGATTTCTCAACTTTTTATTTGTCTATATTTGACCAAATCATTTGATAATATTTTTTAAAATATTCATCACTTCGATTATTTGTAGGTGTATCACTCTTTTTAAGCTTAATATCTATTATTCTTTTAACAGTCGATGGTCTACTACTTAATATTATAACTCTATTTGAAACACTTACAGCCTCAGCTATATCATGTGTTATCATAATAACAGTTTTATTTTCTTTTTTGATAATTTCAAATACATCATCAGATACTGAAAGTCTAGTTTGATAATCGAGTGCTGAAAAAGGCTCGTCTAATAAAAGTATATCAGGCTTTATAGCTAGTGTTCTAATTAAAGCAACTCTTTGTTTCATTCCTCCAGATAATTCTTCTGGATATTTATTTAAAAATTCTTCTAAGCCATACTTAATAAGTAAATCTTTTGTATACTTGATATTTTCTTTATTTTTAGTATTAGTTATTTCTAAACCTAAACAAGCATTATCTAATATAGTAAGCCATGGAAGAAGTGCATCAGTTTGAAACATATAACCTATTATAGGGGAGTCTTTAGAATAAGTTACATTACCTTTAGTTGGCAAATCTAATGATGCAATTATATTTAAAAGAGTTGATTTACCACATCCGCTAGAACCAACAATGCTTAATATTTCATTTTCATAAACATCAAAACTTACATCTTTTATTGCTTTTATTTCACCATTTAATGTATAAAAATTTTTTTCTATGTTAGTTACACTTAATAATTTATTCATCTAAATTTCTAACAATATTTTCATAAGATGTTTCAGTATCTAAAAGTTTAAATTTAATTAAGAAATTTTCTAAATTATCAAAAAATTTTTCACTAACAGTTGTATCTTTTAACCAAGAATCACTTTCTTTATATCTATCAATCATAATTGTTAAATCATTTATATTGCTATCTGGAAATTGACTAATTATATCTTCAGCAATTATATTTGAATCAGTTTTATATGTATAGTCCAATCCTTTTTGAATTGCTTTATTAAATTTAATTAACAACTCTTCATTATTATCTATATAACTTTCTTTAGCATAAAATGTAGTATACGGAACTTCACCAGAAAGCTCTCCAACGCTTGCTACAACATAACCATAACCTTCTTTTTCAAGAAGCGTAGCACTAGGTTCAAATAAATTAACAAAGTCACCAGTACCACCTATAAAAGAACCAGTAAGGGATGCAAAATCTACAGAATCATTAATATTTATTTCATCAATATTAATACCTGCATTATCAACAGAGTTTATAAAGTTAAGCGCAGGCATACCTGTTGATCTACCTACTAAAATTTCTTTACCTATTAAATCATTTAATGAAAAATCATTTATATCTTCTCTTGCAACAATAAATTGTCCATCTCTTTTAGTCAGGCCTCCAAAAATTTGTAAAAAATCTTTTTCACCTGCTTCATAAACATATATAGCAGATTCTGCTCCGGCAAAACCAATATTAGCATCTCCGGATAAAACAGCAGCACTTACTTTATCAGCTCCAGGTGTTAGTATTAAATCAATTTTAATACCTTCATCATCAAAGTAACCATTTTCAATTGCTACATATAGTGGAGTGTAAAAAACACTATGAGTTACTTCAGCTAATTTTATAATAGTTAAATTTGTATCATTATTTTTATTTTGATAGTAATTAACCCCAAATATAACACCTACTATTAGTAGTAATGTAATTAAACAAAATATAATTCTTTTTTTCAAATTATTTCCTCCTCAATAGTAGTATATTAAAATAAAATAAAAGTGTTAATGTTGATTATATATAATATACTTTTAAAAATAAAAATGATATACTTATTATAAGTAGGAGTGTACTTATTAAGGAGGTGGAAAAATGAAAAATATTAAATTTTTAGTTTTGGGATTAATGACAGTAATATTTATTACGGGTTGTGGAGGTAAAACTCTAACTTGTACTGTAGAAAGTGAAGAGTTTGGAATGTATGCAAAATATGTAATTAATTTTGATAGTAAAGAAGAAATGACTAAAGCAAATTTATTTTCAGAAATAGATTACGGAATGGAAATTCCAGAAGATGAGGATTCATGTGAAGAGTTTTCAGGAATTGAAGGATTAACTTGTGAATATAAAGTTGATGGAACTAAAATGTCTATTGAATTAACTCTTGATAAATCAAAATTATCTAAAGAAGATTACGAAGATTTAAATTTTGAAGGTACTAATTATACTGATTTAAAAAAAGAGTTTGAAGATCAAGATATGACTTGTGAATAAAAAATCCTTTATGGATTTTTTTATTGCAATAATTTTGTATTAAATGTAAAAAAATGACAATAATATTAATATATTCTTGACACTAAAAGTTCTATAGGTTATAATTTTACTTATAGTAGAGGTGTATATGGATATCAGGAAGTTATTAATTGTTACTATTTTTGTTACTGTAATAGGGATAAGTATTTCTTATGCTAGTTTGTCACAACTTATTGAAGTAACATCAGCAGGAAGCGTTAGGCAAGCAAATTGGGATGTGCACTTTAAAAACTTATCCGATGCAACTATTGAAGGTGATGTAGTTATTATCTCAGAGCCTAATTTAATAACAGACCTTACTGCTTTTAGTGGTTTAGATGTTAGATTCAATAATATTACAGGATCAGTAACATATTTTATGGACATAGTTAATGATGGAGATTTAGATGCGATAATTCAAGAGATAGATTATCCTACTCCAACATGTATATCATCTGATGAATATTCTGCAGAATCCGCAGCTGATATAGCTAGTGTATGTGGTGGTTTAACATATAAACTCGTTTATGCAAGCAATGATGTAGAAGTAGCGGTTGGAGATATACTTCCATCTAAAGAGTCGGCAAGACTTGAACTTGTTTTTTCATTTATTGATGATACACTTCCAATAAATGAAATAGAAATTACTGGACTTAATTATAATATTAAATATGTTCAAAATAAATAGTGGTATATAACCTAAAAATAGGTTTTATATATAAATAAAAATAAGGAGGAATTATGAAATCAGAAAGAAATTTAAAAATTTTAGCAATAGTAGCGATAGTGCTTGCAGTAGGAGGTTTATCGATAGGGTTTGCATCATTTGCACAAGTACTTAGTATTGAAAATACTGCAGCTACTGTTTCGCCGGCAAATTTCAGTGTTATATTTACTAACTTACAACCAGCAGTTACAACAGGACAAGCAGTAGTAGTTTCTGAAGGTACATTATCACCAGAATCAACAGTTATTGATGGTATAGATGTAACTTTACTAAACCCGCTTGATTCATTTTCATATACATTTGATATTAGTAATACTGGAACAATGCCAGCGAAATTATCATCTATAACTAAAGCTGGAATAGATAGTTTAGAACTTTCATGTGTAGGTTCAGGGGCAGATGCTGCAACAGATCAAACTAATGTATGTGATTCGCTTGAATATACACTTGTATATGCTGATCCAGGAGAAGCTTGGGATGGACTTGCAGTTGGAGTTAATGATACTTTAGCTGTTGGAGAAGCTAAAACTGTTGAATTAAAACTTGTATATAATCCAGCAGATAGTTCTTTATTACCAAAAGAAGCAGTTTCAATTGGTAATTTAGATATTGCACTTAATTATACACAAGATAGATAATATTAAAATATAAAAGGGTAGGTGATTAATATAAAAGTTAGTTACATAAAAATATTAATCGTATTAGTAACATTATTAACATTATCAACTTTAAATATGCTTATATTTAGATTTGATAATATATATATTTTATCCCTATCTTTAGTATTATTTTTAATAGTAATAAAATTTACAGTTGGTTATGAAAAAGACCGTAACAGATTTAAAAAAGATGCCTTAATGAATATATTTATATTTGTAATGGTTTATCATATTTTTACATTTGTTGCTGGTATATTTATAGGTTTTACAAGAACGGTTTATGATTTGTCATTTTTAAATATAGTTCGTAATATAGTACCAGTTATAATAATGATTATAACTATGGAAATATTAAGGTACGCAATTAATAAAAAAATAGATAAAAATAAATGGCTTTTATTACTTTCAACTATAACATTTGTTACTATAGATATATGTTTTCAAGTAATGTTATTTAGATATAATGGTGTCGATGCGTGGCTTACAGTTACAGCTCTTGCTATTATACCTTCAATAACTAAAAATATATTATTAGGATACACTGTAATAAACTTTGGGATTTATCCAAATATTCTATATAGATTTTTAATGGAATTACCAATTTTCTTATTACCGATATTTCCTAATTTTAATGAATATATGAATGCAATATTTGCATTTGTATTACCACTTGTTATATTGTGGTTTATGTATAAAGACATTGTAAAAAAGAGATTAAAAGAAAAAAAAGGTGAAGAAAGTTCATTAAGTAAACATTGGGTTAGTAAAATAGTTTCAACAGTTTTAATACTGGTTACTTTATTTACTATCGGTTTAACTAGTGGTATATTTTCTTACTTTAGTTTAAGTATTGGATCTGGATCTATGGAACCTAATATTAATATTGGGGACGTAGTAGTAGTAGAAAAAATAGAAGAAAATGAAGTAAGTAAACTTGTAGTAGGAGATATACTTGTATATAATATGGAAGATGTAATAATCGTTCATAGAATTGAAGAAATAAACGAGAACAATGATGTTTATAGTTTTATTACCAAAGGTGATAACAATAAAAGTGTAGATGAATGGGTAGTAACACCTAACTTAGTGGTAGGTAAAGTAGTATTTACAATACCATTAGTAGGTTATCCAACTATTTGGCTTAATGATTTAACTTACGAAGGAGACTAGATGGGTAATACTGTTAAATATACAGGCAATCAAAAAGAATTTAAAGTTTCTAAAACAAGACTAAAACTTAAAAAAAGTGTAGTTCTTGTCTTTTTGTCGTTACTAATAGTTATATTTACAGGATTAAGTGTTTTATATATTAATTTATCACAAAATAGAAATAATGATTATGAATTAATAAATTTTCAAGAACGTGGAGACTTACTTTTCAAAGTATATTATGAACAATCTCCTGGTTTTAATGAAGGATATCAGGATAATGACTTAACATATGTTGCTAACTTAATAGATCATATAAAAATTGATTTTAATTATTCAATAAATTCAGAAGAAAACTTAGAAACAGAATATTATTATGAAATAGTTGCGGATACGTATATTAATAATGCAAATGGTTCTAAAGGTGTAATAAAAGCAGAATCAAAAGTTTTAAAAAAATCAGATGTAATATTTGTAAGTGATAAAGGTTTTGATATAATAGATTCTATACAAATAGATTATGATTTATTTAATGAAGAAGTAAATGTATTAAAAAATGAACACGGTCTTCAAATAACAGCAGAATTAGAAGTATCAATGAATGTATATACAACAGTAAAGCATGGAAGTGTAACTAAAACGAATAATATAAATAATTCACTTGGTTTAAAGTTTCCACTTGTTGAGCAAGTTGTTGATATTTCACTTGAAGCTGATAAAATAGATAATTCATTATATTTAACAGATTATGAAGAAAATAAATTTAATACATACTTTTACTTAGGTATGGCAAGTGCACTTTTAGCACTGATTAGTGTTATATATTTAGTTGTATTTATATATAAAAAATATTTTAATAAAGATATATATGAATCAACAATAAAAAAATATTTAAGAGAATATGATAGATTAATAGTAACTAGTAAACAACCTGATTTAGATGAATCATCATTTATAAATAAAATTAGAGTTATGTCAATTGAAGAATTAATTGATGCTCATGATTCAACAGGTGCTCCAATTATTTATTATGAAGTAGTCCCTAATGAAAAGAGTTATTTTATAATTATTGATAATAATACACTTTATAAACTAACTATATCTAGAGTATTTTTAGAAGAAAATAAAAAGTAAAATTTCAGTTAACCTGAGATTTTTTTTTTATAAAGTATTTTTATTTTATATAATTAGTGTTATTATATTTATGAGAGTGATAAAATGATTAAAACAATGTTTATAAGTTTTTGGATTAATTTATTTTTATCAATTACTAAAGTTGTAGTTGGTTTTTTTGGTGGAAGTAGTGCTTTAATTGCTGATGGTATATCATCTTTTAGCGATATGATAACTGATATATTTGCTATAATAGGTGGAAATATTTCTAAAAAAAGAGCTGATAGTTCACATCCATTTGGATATGGTAAATTTGAAAATATAGCTAGTATTATAATATCTTTAATAATTATTACTTTAGGTGTAATTGTATTTGTAACTATAAATTTAGATGATATTAGAACACCTAATCCTTATATTTTAATATTTATATTAATAGCTATTATGATAAAGATGTTTTTAGTAAATAAATTATTTATTAAAGCTAAATTTTATAACAATGAACTTCTTAAAGCATCAGCTGATGAAAGTTTTATTGATTTATGTGGAACTTTCTTAGTGTTTATTTCAACTATATTGACATTGTTTTCTCAGTTTGTTCCTGCTTTTAAATATGCTGATATAATAACTTCTTTAATAATAGGTGTTTTAATACTTAAAACAGGTATTAGTATACTTGTACTTAATTTAAATGAATTATCCGAAAAAAGCTTTAGAGGTTTAATTAATAAAGAAGTTAAAGAAATTATATTAAGTAATAAAAAAGTTGAATCTATTATAAAACTATATTTATTTAAGATTGGTCCATACTATCAACTTTTAGCAGAAATTACACTTCATGAAAATTTAAGAATAAAAGAGGCTAATAAAATAAGAGAAGACATTGAAGAAAAACTTAAGAGTAAAAAAATTAAATACGTGTATATTGAAATGTC
>CAYJNS010000008.1:8318-23686 GCA_964371745.1 uncultured Muribaculaceae bacterium | reverse complement strand
CTAAAAAGCATAACCCACAAGGTTTAGAACAAAATAAAAAAATTGCTAAAATGGGAGGAAATACTGCTAAGGTAGCTCGCGATGATTTAGAAAAAAAACTTAATACTACTGTAATTAGTAAAAGCAATGCTTTAAATTATCAATATGTAGATGAAAATGAAATGTTAGAAAAAAAATAATTAATTGAAAGGAAGAAAATTATGAACGAAATAATATTATTTAAAAATCAAAATGTAAAATTAGAAGTGAACATGAAAGATGATAATGTTTGGCTTAATAGATCACAACTTGCATTATTATTTGATAGCGATATAAAAACTATCGGTAAACATATAAATAATGCATTAAAGGAAGAATTAGCAGATGAAGTGGTAGTCGCAAAATTTGCGACTACCTCTAAACATGGTGCAATAGAAGGAAAAATACAAAGAAATATGGTAAATTATTATAATTTAGATATGATAATTTCAATAGGATATAGAGTTAAATCTAAAAATGGAATTATATTTAGAAAATGGGCTAATTCTATATTAAAAGATTATATGATAAAAGGTTATGCTGTTAATGAAAAGAGACTACAATATCTTGAAAAAACAATTAAACTGATAGATATTGCTGGAAGATTAGATAATAAACTTGGTGGTGATGAAGCTAAAGAAATAATTAAAGTTATAAACAATATAAAGATGCTTTAAATTTATTAGATGCATATGATCATAAAACTGTTACTAAACCTAAAGGCACTATTAGTAGTAATAAAATCACTTATGAAGAGTGTATTAATGTTATAAATAAATTAAAATTTAAAAGTGATAGTGATATATTTGCGTTAGAGAGAGATAAAGGTCTTGATTCTATTATTGGAGTAATATATCAAACTTATGATAAAAAAGATATCTACCCAACTATTGAAGAAAAAGCATCAAACTTTTTATACCTTATTACTAAAAATCATGTTTTTATTGATGGTAACAAAAGAATTGCCGCTACACTATTTATTTACTTTTTAGATTTTTATAATATTCTTTATATAAATAATAATGAAATTATAGATAATAGTACACTTGTAGCAATTACAATTTTAATAGCCGGCTCAAACCCTAAAGAAAAAGATATTTTGGTAGATTTAGTTATGAACTTTTTAAAACTAGAAAGTTAAAGTTATTAACATTTTTTTTAGGTGGTAAAAGTTATAAGACTGCTAAATATACTTTAGCGAAATGGATAAAAATATATTTGCATCTATTTATAAAATTTATATACCTAAAATAGAAGATTTATAAGATAAAGTGAATAAAGTTATAGAAAGTAAAAAAGAGCTTAAATAGCCCTTTTAAATAACTTTTCAAGTTCATAAGTAGTATATGTAATAATTGTAGGTCTACCATGAGGACAGTTATATGGATTATCACATTTAACAAGTTCTTCTAAAAAATATTCCATTTCTGTTATACTTGATTTAGTATTACCTTTTATACTCATTTTACAAGATAGTGTTATAGCAATTTTTTCTTCAAACTTTACCCTATCAAAGTTTTTATCTAAATTTATTATAAGCTCTATTATTTTTCTTATTGATTCTTCTTCATAGCCGTGTAATAAAAAATCAGGGTGAGATTTAACACTAATTGTATCAATTCCAAAATCTTCATAAGTAAATCCTAAATCTAAAAACTGTTCTTTTTTATCTGAAAATGATAAGTAATCACTTTTAGATAATTCTATGGTCACAGGTATTAACATTGTTTTTATATTAACTTTTTTTTCTTTTAAACCTATAAGTATTTTTTCATAGTTTATTCTCTCAGCTGCAGCATGTTGATCAATTAAATACATTCCATCTTCATTTTCAGCAACTATATAAGTTCCATGAACAAGACCAATTGGATATAAAACTAATTTTTTTATTTCTTTATTTTCATATATTACATTTTCTAAACTTTTAACTTCTTCATTTTGTTTTTTAAAGTTATCAACATTAAAATCTAAAGTAGTTTGGATTATTTCTTCTTCAATATCAGCTTTTTTTTCTTGATTATTAACTATTTCTTCTTTATTATAATTTGGAAATATATTTTCTTCTTGTGTTATTTCCCTTTTGACTTCTGGTATTAATATATTTGAATATAATAAATCTTTTATACCTTTATAAATAAGTTCATAAAGATCTTCCATTTTTGATAATTTAATATCTTGTTTTGTTGGATGGATATTAACATCCATAAGTGTTGGATCTGTTTCTATATTAAGTATTACTACTGGATATCTATCACTTGGTTTATATGTATAATAAGCATCATTTATAGCTTTATTTATATCAATATTTCTTACTACTCTATCATTTACAAAAGTTATTAAATCGTTTCTATTAGTTTTTAGTATAGTGGGTTTTGAAATAAAACCAGTAACTATAAAGTCATCATTTTGAATATTTAAATAAAGCATATTGCTGGATATATTAAGTCCATATATTTCATGAATAGTTTTTAATAAATTATCTGATCCACTTGTTTTAATAATAGTTTTATCATTATTTGTAAGTGTAAATGAAATACTAGGATTTGCTAAAGATAGTTTTGAAATAAGTTTTGTTGTATTAATAAGTTCACTAGATTCATTTTTTAAAAATTTTAATCTTGCAGGAGTATTATAAAAAAGATTAGTTACAGTAATAAGCGTTCCGCATCTAGCATCACTTTTTTCTTTTAATAATACTTCTCCACCTTTTATATGTATTTTAGTTCCTATATTACCAGTAGAAGTAATTAAAAGAACTTCTGAGACGCTTGCAATTGACGGAAGAGCTTCACCTCTAAAACCTAATGTACCTATAAAAAATAAGTCTTCAGTAGTCTTTATTTTACTTGTAGCATGTGGCATAAAACATAGCGAAGCATCTTCTTCATCCATCCCTAGTCCATCATCAATTACAGTTATTTCTTTTAAACCACCATCTACTAAATTTATTTTAATAATCTTTGCTTTAGCATCTATAGAGTTTTCAACAAGTTCTTTAACAACTGATGAAGTTTTTTCAATTACTTCACCAGCAGCTATTTTATTAGCTAAAGCTGTATCCATAACTTTTATTTTAGTCATAGTACTGCCCTTTTTCAAGTATTCCTTTTTTTCTAAGTTTTTTTAAAATCATTTTTTCCCATATACGATTAAATTTTGTATAAACAGGCTCTTCTTTAGCCATAGAGTTCACAAGTACTGATACCATATCCATTCTATTAGCACCTAGTACATCTGTCATTATTTGATCCCCTATGCAAGCTACCTGTCCTGGTTTAAATTTATACATAGATAAAATCTTTTTATATTTACCTTTTAAAGGTTTTTTTGATGAATGTGAAGAATCTATATTAAGACCCTCTTTAAAAGGTCTTACTCTATCTTTTTTTCCATTAGAAAGTATTATAACTTTAAAATCTTCTTCAAGCATAGCAAATAATTCTTTTAACTTTTTATCAGGTTTAGATACTTGATAAGAGGCAAGTGTATTATCAAGATCAAAACATAAACATTTAATTCCCATTCTTTTTAATTTTTTATAATTTATTTTATATACACTTTGTTGGTACATATCCGGTACAAATAATTTCATAGTTTTTACTCCTTTGTATAATACTATCTTATCATAAATAACTTCTTTTTTAAAGTTATTTTATTTAAGTAGAATAACTTTTCAGTCAAAGAAAATGAGTATTATCTACTCATTCCTACTAAAGTTTTTAATTTATCGTATTTTTCTTTGGCTACTTTTTTAGTTATATTTTTTCCATTATCAAGTACTTCATTTATAATATTACTATTTATAATTTCATTATATTTAGTTTGTATTTTTGTTAATTCTTCAACTACCGTATCTGCAACATAAGTTTTAAATTCGCCATAGTTTTTACCGATAAACATTTCTTCTATTTCCTCATGCGTAATATCTTTTAAAGATACTACTATATTCATTAAATTAGATATACCTGGTTTATTTTCTACATCATACTTAACAAGACACTCACTATCAGTTGTCGCACTCATTATTTTTTTTCTTATAGAGGTTTCATCATCTAACATACTTATATATGATTTAGGATTATCACTAGATTTACTCATTTTTTTATCTGGGTTTATTAAATCCATTATCTTTGTTCCTGATTTACTAAGTTTTACATCAGGCACTTTAAATGCTCCCTCATATTTTTTATTAAAGCGAATAGCTATATCACGAGCAAGCTCAACGTGTTGTTTTTGGTCTATTCCAACAGGAACAAAATCAACATCATAAATTAATATGTCCGCTGCCATTAGCACTGGGTATGTAAATAGTGCTGCTGAAAAACTTTCATTTTTTGAAGACTTATCTTTAAACTGTGTCATTCTAGATAATTCTCCATGCATAGTATTACATTCTAAAATCCAAGACACTGCTGGATGAAATTCATTTTCAGATTGAAGAAAAATAGTATTTTTATCTTTATCTAATCCACACGCTAAATAAAGAGCAATTAAATCTTTAATATTTTTTTTAAGTTCTTTAGAATCCTGTTGAACTGTTATAGCATGTAAATCAGCAATAAATATAAAAGAATTATATTCATTTTGAAGTTTAGTCATTTGCTTTATTGCTCCTATATAGTTACCTAAAGTAATAGTCCCTGAAGGTTGTATACCTGTTATTATTTTTTTCATTATTAAATCACCTATAAAAAGTTTAGCATATATAAAACGGTGTGTCAAATAAAGAAAAAATGAAGATTACTCTTCATCTTTATTTATACTTGGTTTCATTAAAGGAAACATTACACATTCTCTTATAGGTCTATCCATTATAATTGAAAATAAACGCTCTGATACTCCAAAACCAAATGCTGGTGGCATACCATATTCTAAAGCTTCAATAAATTCAGCATCATGATTATGAGCTTCTTCGTCACCATCTTCAGCCATTTGTCTTTGTTCTAAAAATCTACTTTCTAAGTCATTTGGGTCATTTAATTCATTATAACCATTACCCATTTCAGAACCTGCTAAGATAACTTGAAACTGAGATACTTTACGAGGGTCTTCCTTGCTTCTTTTTGGAAGTGGATTAAGCTCTACTGGTTGATTAACTAAGAATCCTGGACCACCTAATGTTTTACGAACTATTTTCCATAAAACATCTACAAGTCTCCAGTAAGGCATATTTGGATCATACTCTATATTTTCTTTATCTAAATAAGATGTAATATCTTCTTTAGTAGAGTTATAAATATCTATTCCAGTGCCACTTTTTACTACTGTTTCAAAATCATATATTTCCCACTCATCATCTATATCTATTTCAAAACCTTTTGAGGTAAACTTAGATTTTCCAAGAGTTGCTTTAATTACTTTTTGATACATTTCTTTTACAAAATCCATTCCCATTTTATAATCAGCATAGGCCCAGTAAAATTCCATTTGTGTATAGTCTTGTAAGTGCTCAGGACTCATCCCTTCATTTCTAAATTGTCTTCCAATTTCAAATGTTTTTTCATAACCAGCAACTAATAATTTTTTTTGCCATAACTCACCCATAGAAATTCTTAAAAATACATTTAGATCTAGTGCGTTATGATGCGTAGCAAACGGAGTTGCCGCAGCTCCTCCAGCACAGTTTTCTAGTATTGGGGTTTCAACTTCTAAAAAGTCATTTTCTATTAAATAGTTTCTTACCGTTGACCAAAATATTTGTTTTTTCTTAAATAAATCAAATACTTCAGGATCAGTAATCATATCTAAATATCTTTTACGTAATTTTATTTCTGGATCAGCTATACCATGATATTTATCAGGAAGAGGTTTTAATGCTTTAACTAAATGAGTAAACTTACTTGCTTTAATAGATAATTCACCCATATTTGTTTTCATTACACTTCCAGTAATTCCTACTATATCACCTAAATCAGAATCATCAAATATTTCATAAGCATCATCACCTACTGAATCTTGTCTTATATATATTTGAATTTGACCAAACTTATCTTGGATGTGAAAAAAACCAGCTTTTCCTTTTCCTCTTTTAGTCATAATTCTTCCAGCAACTGTAACAATTATTTCTTCTTCATCATGAAGTTCTTCTTTAGTTTTAGCCTCATATTTATCTTTTATTTCTTTTGAACTGCTTGTAGTTTTAAAAGACTCACCAAATGGGTCAATCCCTTTTTCTAAAAGTCCATTTAATTTTTCACGTCTTACTAATTCTTGTTCTGTATATTCTTTCATTATTTCACCTTTTCTTCTAATAAATTATAACATAACTTATTAGTTATTACTATATTTTTTAACTCTCTCTTGTAATATAATATGAGTAACAGAGGTAACATACTCTTCTGTATTACCACTATTTATTAAATTATTTATTTCTTCATAACAACTTGTACCTGCAAACTCATCTATCATATATGATAAAGCATTCTCTTTATTTTCTTTCCAAAAACTTGCACATCCAAGTTCACCCCTTAAATGCATTTGTTCTGTTGCAAACTTGATAAGTAAATCAATTTCTTCACTATAAAACATTTTAGCACTATAACCATTTAACATTGGTGTATTTATATAATCTTTTATTGTATATAATTGTGGTTTTAATATTTTTATAGTTCTATCAAATAAATTTTCACAATCTTCTTCATTTTTTGTAAGTAATTTTAAACTTCTAATATGTTGTATTTTATTAAAATCACCTAATACTGTTTTATAAACATCATCTTCATTTATTTTTAAATCATCTATTTTTTGACCACTTACTTTTTCATAATTACGACACACTTGATAAATATTTTTATCTCTCTGCATTATTTTACAAGGTATATTTAAATGCATTTGTAAAATTTCTTTAATAGTTTCTAGATTGTCATAATTATTTTTAATTGCATTATAAATATATAAAGAAAGTACTTTACATAAATTATGATTAAAAGTATATAAACATAAATCTTCTAATTCTCTTTTAACAGAGTACATTCCGAGTTGTTTAGCAAGTGGTACAAATATCATAAGTGTTTCATCTGCTATTTCAAGTTGCTTTTCTCTTGACATATATTTTATAGTTCTCATATTATGTAGTCTATCAGCAAGTTTTATAATAATTATTCTTAGATCAAGCATCAATCCGTCAAATAATTTTTTTAAATTTATATCATTTACTTCTTTTTTGCTTTTATTATAGAATTCTTTATGTGATAGTTTAGTAACACCATCATCTAAGATGCCTACCGTTTCATTAAACTGTTCTTTTATTTGAGATATTGTAAATGGGGTATCTTCAACAACATCATGTAAAAGCGCAGCACATACTGTATCAACATCTGCATTCCATCCCATAACTATTCTAGCTACTTGAATAGGGTGCATTATGTATGGTTCTCCGCTTTTTCTATATTGATTTTTATGTAGTTCGCAAGCTAAATTAAAAGCCTTTTCTATCTTATACCAAACCTTTATTTCATTATAAGATAAAAACTGTTTTTGTAACTGTTTTATTAAATTATATTTTACTATATTATTAGATACATTATACATTATACCACCCCGCTTTTTGATAAATAATATTTTACTATTAATTATACTCCATGTCAAGTTATTGTATCATAAAAATCACAATTAATCTCTTGGATGAGTCTTTAAATAAACCTCTTTTATTCTTTCATTAGAAACATGTGTATATATTTCTGTTGTTCCTAAACTTTCATGACCTAAAAGTTCTTGAACTGTTTTAATATCTGCACCATTATTAAGTAAGTGCGTTGCAAAAGTATGCCTTAATGTATGCGGCGAAATATTATGTTTAACCGTCAACTCTTTTGTACTTGTTTTCACAATTTTACCTATCGTACTTTTTGATAATTTATTTCCAAATTTATTAAGAAATAAATAATTATTACTTTTATCAAGAAGTAAATTATTTCTTGAATTACTTAAATAATTATTTAAACAATTTAGTGCATACTCTCCAAAATATACATATCTTTCTTTAAAACCTTTACCTAATACTTTTATAGTTTTATTATTTATATCAATATTATCAACTTTTATATTATGCAATTCATCTAGTCTTACTCCTGTAGCGTATATTAATTCAAGTATAAGCTTATTTCTTATACCATATATACTACTTGTATCTATTTTTTCTAAAATAGTTTCTATTTCTTCATAATTTAAATAATTAGGAAGTTTTCTTTCTACTTTAGGATTTCTAATACTAGAAAATATATTTATTTTAATATCATTATTTAACATTAAATATTCATAATACATTCTTAAAGAACTTAATTTTCTAGAAATAGTTTTATTACTTAATTTTTTTTCATCTAAATATTTTAAATAACTTCGTATATTTTCCTTTGAAATACACTTATAATTAATTTTTATTGTAATTAAAAAATCTAAAAAGCTAGTTATATCCATATTATAATTTTTAATAGTTTCTTTAGAATAACCTAATTCTTTATCTAAGTAGATAAGATAATTATCTTTCATTTTTACTTTCTTGAACTAAATGATCTTTCAAATATTTATTCTTAAAAAAATCATCTAATACTTTTTGTAATTCTTTCAATTTATTTAAATGATTATTATATTTATATAATATATTTTGTTCTGAATTTAATTCATTCGAATTATTTTTAATATAATTTTCTACTACATCTTCTTGATATTTGATTACTTCTTTTTCAAAAACTATAATTTGTGTCCCTAAACTAAATTTTTCTTCATAATATAATTTTTTTTTCACATCATCTACCATATAATTAAATATAAATTCTAAATATTGAAGATACATTTCTAAGCTAGGTAATAAATCTTCATCCTTTTTTCTTTCTGAATCTAAATTTACATAAATTGAAAATTTATTTTTCAACGCTTCTTTATATCCTAAGTTATCTAACTTACCTAAAAAAGATATATCACTATAATTAACTGATCTTTTTTCATATAATAAATAGTATTTTTCTAATAATTTACTTATATTAAATAATATTTTTTTAAATTCTTCTTTCTCGAGTTCCTTATTTTCTTGAAGTAACTTATCATTCGCTTTTTTTTCAATAGATTGTAATATTAATATTTTATTATCATAACTAAGCATACTTACTTCATCTAAATATTTTAAATATTTTTTTAAATCTTCTATAAATTTCAATTTTACCACCTAAACTTATTTTATCAAATTAATATATTTATTACAACAAAAAAAGCGTATTATAACGCTTTAACTAATTCATCTTTTTTCATTGTTGAATATCCTTTAACTCCAGCTTCTTTAGCTAGTGCTTTAAGTTCAGTTAATGTTTTAGAAGATAAATCTTCTTTTTTAGTTTCTTTTTTTTCAACAACTTTCTTTTCTTCCTTAACAGTAGTTTCTTTTTTAACTTCAGCTTTAGGAGCAGTTACTTTACCATCTAATGCTTTTTTTGCAAGATCTACTAATGCTGCAAAACTTTTAGCATCATCTATAGCCATTTCAGATAACATTTTTCTGTTAATTTCAATGCCCGCTTTAGATAATCCATTAATAAATTTAGAATAACTTATTTCATTAATTCTACATGCTGCATTGATTCTTGTAATCCATAATTTTCTAAAGTTTCTTTTATTTTGTTTTCTATCTCTATAAGCATATTGTCCACTGTGGAAAACTTGCTCTTGAGCTGTTTTGTATAATCTATGTTTACTACCAAAGTACCCTTTAGCTTCTTTTAGAACTTTACGTCTTCTAGTTTTAGAAACAGTTCCACCTTTAACTCTTGTCATATTCTACACCACCTTAGATAACAGATTTGTATCTGCTACTTTCTCCTTTACTTAATACTTGAGTACCTCTTCTTTGACGTACTTGTTTTGCACTATCTTTACCTGTTAAATGATTACCATTTGTTTTTTTAGCTACAATAGTTCCATTTTTTTTCTTTTTCATTACTTTAGCTGAGCCCTTATGTGTTTTTTGTTTACATTTTGCCATACTGCATTTTCCTTTCTACTTATCTTTTTTAGGGGCAAGAAGCATATGCATTTGCCTTCCTTCTAGTTTTGGTTTACTTTCTATTGTTGAAACTTCACTTAATTCATCAGCAAATCTAAGTAGTACATTTTCACCTAGTTCTGGATGAGCAAGCTCACGACCTCTAAATCTTATAAAGGCTTTAATTTTATGACCTTTTTCTAAATAACTACCAGCATTTTTCTTACGTGTATTAAAATCTCCAATATCAATTTTTACTGATAAACGATATTCTTTTAACTCTTTATTAGTTTCTCTTTGTTTTTTAAGAGCTTCTTTTTGTTTCTTTTGCTTTTCATATTTAAATTTATTATAATCCATTAACTTTGCTACTGCAGGAGTTGTAGTTGGATTAATTAAAACTAAATCTAGACCAGCAAAAGACGCTAAAGTTAATGCATCATTTAATTTTTTAATACCCATTTTTTCCCCATTAGGGCCAATAACCATCATTTCTTCTACTCTTATTCTTTCGTTAACTTGAGTATTATCTCTGTTTTGATTATTATTATACTTATTAGCTATTTTCAAGCACCTCCACTAAATTAAAAAGATGAACCTATAGTCCACCTTAAAAAACATAAATAAAATTTATCTAGGTTTTTTACCCATCGCTTATACGCAATCAGGTGGATCTAAATCGCTTTCCTTTTTAACAATATATAAATAATACTAAAATTATTTGTATTTGTCAAGCCTTTTAAAGCATTTTTACTTTATAAATAGAATTAAACCATTGAATAGACACCGGCTATTTCTAATATTATATATTATTTTATAAGCTTAGAATATCAATTAATTTTCATTAAATCATTATTTTTCACTTTATTAAAAAATTCTTTTGGATTTAAATATAATATTTTATTAATAATTTCTTCATCAAAATAATTTAGCAAAAGTTTTTCCACTTTATTTTTGACATCTAATATATTATATAGATCATTATTTTCATTTTCATTTATAAATGCCATATAATCTGTACTAATGAATATATGATCTGTATTAAAATTAATTGTATAGATTATATGATTTAAGTGTTCTATAAATTTTTTTTCATAATCGTTATCTAATGATATAAATGTTTTATATAATACTAAAGAAATATATCCATTATTATCATTTAATTTTTTCAATTGATCATCATCTAAATTTCTTACATGTCCACATATTTTATGACAATTAGAATGTGATGCAATAACTATACTGTTTTTAGAGATTATCTTTAAAATATCATAAAACGTTTCTTTGTTAGAATGACTTAAATCAATAACAATATTATTTCTAATAGAATATTTTATTAATTTAATTCCTTCTTTAGTCAAACCACCACTAGAATACACGCCTGACCCATATTTATTTTTATAATTCCATACTGGTAGAATTATATTTAAGCCCAATTTTTTTAATTTCCCCAATTCAATAATATCATTTATATAATCACATCCTTCTATGCTATATAAAAATGTTGGTTTAATTTGTAAATTATTTTCAAAATCAGTTAACAACTTTATACTTTTTGTGAACATTTTCACTACATCTTCATAATCTTTTTTTTCAAAATTTAATCTTTCGTGCATGTAATCATTTGGCATAAAATATAAATTTATTATTCCCCCTAAAATATTATCTTTATTATATATTTTTCTAATATCGTCTATTGAAATTTCATTTTTATAAAAATAATATAATAAAGTTAATAAATCAAAATGCATATCGTACATAAAACAAGCTCCTTTAATTTATTTATTCTTTTTCTCCTAGTTTATAAGAAATAGTTAGTCCTGTTAAAAATAACGGTATTGCTGCAATTATTTGATATGGAGTAAACATCATCCCATCATTTATACCAGTAACTATTATTGAAATAATAGATGCAAATACAAAACCTAGTATTCCAAAATATGTTATTATTTTATGATTATCAAGTAAGTATTCAATTAATTTTGCAACAAGAACTATACCTATTAAAACACCTAAAGCAAATATACCTAATATAATCCCATTTGAGATTGGGTCATTAAATGAAGTAAACTCTTTAATTGTATTAAGTATAGGCTCATAGTATCCTAGAAGTATTAACATAAAAGAGCCGCTTAACCCTGGAACTACCATTGTAGCTGCTGCAATTACACCTATCAAAAATAATATTATATAAGATGTTATACTCATATTAGTAAAACTAACTGTAGATAATCCTCCTTCAAAAAAGGTCATTAACATAATTAGTCCAAACATAAGTGCAAAGATTAAAATATTTTGAGGCTTTTTAGTATCCTTTTTAACTGTTTTAAATAGCATTGGTATTCCACCTATAATCAACCCTATAAAAAATAGTATAGTTGGAAATCGATAATTTTCTAAAGTAAATGTTACTACTCTACTAACAAGTATAATTGATAATACCGCTCCTATTCCAATCCAAAATAGGAATTTTATATTTTTTTTGAAATTTTTAAAGAAATGACTTATCGCATCAATTAGCTGCTCAAATATACCTAAAGATATCATAAGAGTTCCACCACTTACCCCTGGTATAATATTTGCTATTCCTATAAAAAATCCTTTTACTATTAAAATTATATTATTCATTTTTTCTTCCCTTCTTTTTTTATAAATTTATTAGATATTTTTAATAATATATATACAAATTTGTTATTTAAACTTTTATGAGCTTCTTTTAGTTTTACTGGTATATCAATATTTTGAGGACAATTCTTTTTACATTTACCACAATGAGTACACATACTTGCGCCACTTCCATCAAATAATTTATTAATATACTGCATATGAGTTTGAAATTTTGATTGTTTATTTTTAAAGAAATTTAAATTATTATAATAACTAAATATTTCTGGTATATTCACCCCAAAAGGACACGGCATACAGTATTTACATTTAGTGCATGATACTTTTAATAATTTTTGATATTCTTTTGAAAACTTTTCATATACTAATAAATCATTATTATTTAATTTAATAAAATTATCTACAATACCAATATTTTCATTAATCTGTTTTACATCATTCATACCACTTAATATTACATTTACTTCATCATGATTAAGTATAAAAGAAAGTGCATAATCTACTAAACTTTTGTCTTTATTATGACTTTTAAATATTTCTATTAAATTAGGTGGCACATTATTTACTAAAGAGCCTCCTCTAAGAGGTTCCATAACTATAACATCTATCCCTAATTTAGAAGCCGCTTTTAAGCCCTTTGTTCCTGCTTGAAAATTAGTATCTAAATAATTATATTGAATTTGACAAAAGTCCCATCTATAATCATTTAATATTTTTAGATAATCTTCATAGCTACCATGAAATGAAAAACCTATATTTTTTATAATACCTTCTTTTTTCTTATCTTCTAAAAACTTATATATATTCATTTTCTTTAATCTAAGAAGATCATTATAACTAGTTAATGAATGAAGTAAATAAAAATCTATGTAATTTGTATCTAATCTACTTAATTGCTTATTTAAAAATATATCTAACTTTTCTTCACTACTAACCAAATATACAGGCATTTTATCTGCGATAAAAACGTTATCTCTAATATTATATTTTTTAATAAATTTACCAAGTATAACTTCACTTTTACCACCATGATAAATATATGCTGTATCAAAATAATTTATATTGTTTTGATATGCATGGTAAAGTTCATTAATAGCCTTTTTTTCATCTACAACTAAAGCTTTTGAAGTAAAACGCATACAGCCATAACCTAGCATTGAAACTTTTTTTTCATTACCTAACTTTTTATATTTCAAAGTTTTACCTCATTTCTTTATTTCATTATAACAAATTTATTAGAAAAAAAAAATATCTTTACGATATTATTAAACAAAATGGTGCCTATGGCCGGGCTCGAACCGGCACGATTTATGGTCGCTGGATTTTGAGTCCAGTGCGTCTACCAATTCCGCCACACAGGCATCTATAAGTATTATATCATATTTTTATAAAAAAAAATTAGAAATCAATCTAATTTTATAATACTACTCTACTTATTATATAAAGCCCAGTATAAACCATACCAAACATTATTACAAAAAACATTGCTATTTTATCAGATGAAACTTCTTCAAGTTCATTAATACTACTATATAAAGTAATAGTAAAGTAAAGTGTTCCAAGAGATAGAGCTAAGAATGCTATTTCAAATGCTACTAGTACACCAATTATTGCAACTGCAAAAGTATAAGCAAGTATTGTTGATGGAATTGCAACTAACATAAATGTTTTCTTCAAATTAATATTTATTTTAAGCATTTTAGCAAGAACTAAATATAAACTAAACACTATAGCTGTAAAGTATAAACCGCCAATTAATACACCATAAATAAATATTTTAAATGTATCTATTCCAAAGCCCATACTAGAATATGATCCCATGCCACCAAATAAACCAAATAGACTTAAAAATTCTCCTGCAACAAATGCAAATAAAACTGCCATGAATAATACAGCTGAACCCATTAATATAAATCCAAGCCCTACATTTGTTCCTTTAGCAAACTTTTTAGTAGTTGTAACTGGTTTATTAATTATTTTAGATACAATCTCAAGTAATTTTTTACCTAAATCATTTGCTACACTTTTTACTTCAGCAGTAGTTTTAACTACTTTTTCTACTTCTTTTTTTTCTGCTGGTACAGTTTTTACTTCTTTAGCTTTATCTACCGTTTTTTTGCATTCACAAGTTTTCCCCTCTTCTAATTTTTTTCCACATTTTGTACAAAATTTTGTCATTTAATTTTACTCCTTTCATTTATTTTATCATACCTTAACTAAAATAATTTGTAAAGTAATTTTTAGTTAATTATTTTATTTTTTCAATTATTTTGTAAAATAATAAACATTTATTATAAATATATACTATTATTCATAAGTTTATTATATGAGTAATAGTGAAGAAACAAATACTGCAATTAATAATATTAATATAGAAAAAGGTATTTCTTTTATTTTCATTATAATTGGTGTAGCTAATATTATTGGTGATAATTTACTTATTGAAGGAACCAAAAATAATGATCAAAGTTTAAAAGATAAAGCATCAACTGTTTTTTTATGGGGACTGATTCTATCATTTATTATATATATAGTAATTGTTGCAAGAAATTATAATGATTTTAAACAAAAAAAAGCATCCGGATTAGATGCAACACCAGAACAGCAACGCTTATTCGGTAGTGTATTAATTCTTATTGGATTTATTATAATATTTGACTTTTTCCTTAAAAATAGTTTTAATACAGATAATCCACCAGTATTTTAGTTTTCTTTATAAATAGATGTAAATAATTCTTTTTCATTTTCCACTTTT
>CAYJNS010000008.1:0-8308 GCA_964371745.1 uncultured Muribaculaceae bacterium | reverse complement strand
TTTTGAATAATATTAAGTTCAGGTAAATCACTTATTGATGATAACCCAAAATAATCTAAAAAATCACTTGTAGTTCTATAAAGATTAGGATTTCCTGGTAAATTACTCTTACCACTTACTTTAATTAAATCTCTAGCCAGTAACTTTCTTATAATATATGCACTATCTATTCCTCTTAAATCATTAACTTCTATTCTAGTAATCGGTTGATTATATGCTATTATAGCAAGTGTTTCTAAACTTGAATTACTTAGCGTTGTAGATTTACTGTTAGAAATTAATTTTTGATAATAATCTTTATGTTCTTTTTTAGTTGTAAGTTTAAAAGTTTCTCCTAAAAAAGAAATTCTAATACCTCTATTTTCATTTTCATATTCTTCTCTTAAAGATTTTAAATAACTTTTACATTCTTCATGATTAATTTCTAGAATTTCACATATTTTATCAATAGTTAAACCCTCATCTCCTACTGCGAATAAAAGACCTTCAAGAACTGCTAATTTATTCATTATGTTTCCCTTCTATATATATACCATCAAAATTATTGGTTTGTTTAATTTTTATAACTTTTTCTTTACACATAGTTAAAATAGCTAAAAATGTTACAATTAACTCTTCTTTAGTATTATTTAAAAATAAATCCTCAAATTTAATATTTTTCCTAGTAGTAATTACACTATTTATATAATTAACTTTATCTTCTACACTTAATTCTTTTTTAGTAATTCTTGTATTAATTGGTTTTACAAAATCTTCTCTTTTTTTAAGATTTATAAAAGCCTCTACTAAATCATCTAAATTAACATCTAAAGTCTGTTCTTTTATCTGTTCATAATCACTTAAATTTTCAGGTATTTTAGTATAAAAATCTTGTCTATTTTCTTCAAAAACTCTAAATTCATCGCAAATAGATTTATACTTTTCATATTCAATTAATTTATTTTTTAAATCTTCTTCACTATTTATTTCAAATTCACTAACTTCTTCTTCATCACCACTTTTAACTAATACTCTACTTTTCAAATGTATTAACTCAGCAGCCATGACTAAATACTCACTTGCTTTTTCTAAATCTTTTTTATCTATTTGATTAATAAAGGTAATATATTCATCAATTATTACTCTAGTATCTATTTCATAAATATCCATCTTAGCAGTTTTTACAAAATGTAAAAGTAAATCTAGTGGACCTTCAAAATCATTTATTGTTAAATTCATTATTCACCTCTTA
Source organism: uncultured Muribaculaceae bacterium (assembly GCA_964371745.1). Lineage (GTDB taxonomy): Bacteria > Bacillota_I > Bacilli_A > RF39 > UBA660 > CAKOSP01. Next base: position 7,077 of record CAYJNS010000008.1, on the reverse strand, counting down.
GTTGCAATCATAACCCCTAGCTTCTATTTCAAAATTAATTACCTTTCCAGTTGACTTTAAAGTATAATTTAAATTTTCATCTAAAAATGTACCAGTATATAAATTTAAATCATATTCTTCATAAAAATTTAAACCATCTTCTTTTGTTGTTAAAAGTGAATTTACACCTGTTACTAAACTTAAATCAGTTTGTCTTTTAGTATAATCACTCAATTTTATATTATAATCTAATACACTAGAATTTATTGTTACATCTAATCTTTCTTTTATTAATAAATTGTTTTCAAATATATAAGTATATTTATTTTCATTTAAGATACATGTAAGTGTATTATTTAATAATGAAACATCTGGGTAATTTTCTTCTTTAACTTCATTTAAAGTAATATAACTTATATTTTCATCACTTAAATAATAATTTACATATTCAGCTGTTGAAACAGTTAATTTATAGTCATTTAAAGTAATAATATTTATAAGTACATCTTCACTATTATATAAATAAAGAAAATAATTATACTGTGAAATATCAAGAGTATCTGCAGTTGTATTTGATATTTTAAATGACAATACATTATCATCAATTACAAATTCATCTAAAACAAATAAATCATTAGTTATTTTTAAATCATTTGTAAAATTGAACTTCATATCTTCGGCAGTTGATGTTTCTTCTTCATTATTTAAATCATCACTTACATTAGGCACAGTAGGAGTTTCTTCAACTGGTGGTGTAAATGACATTCCATTTTCTACAAATTCAGTAATTTGTGGCAAAAATATAACAACTGCTAAAAATATCATAAACATAACTATAGTTAAAATAACTCCACTTTTTTTAGATGATATCTCACCTATTACAGTTGGGGTTAATTCTAAATCTTTTATTTCAACTTTTCCTTTATTCTTTTTTGCCATTATCGCATCACCTTTTTATTTTTTAACAAGCTTCGTCTGTTTCACAAGGATTACTTTTAAAATCCATAATTAACTGATCAAACTTTTCATATAAATTTAATCTTTGATTTTTTGAAAGTTCTTCATATGGATCATCACCTATGTAATCTGATCCCGGAGAAAATACTTCAATAACTTCACCTTTATCTATAGCAACTATAGTAGGCGCATATATTCTTTGCATATCTGTATCATACTCTTCATCATCTTCATCTGTTACAATATAATCAGGTAAATCATCACCTAAAATATCTAACATGTCATAATAGGCATCTGTCCCCTTAGTAGTTTCTACCGCTTCATCATCTTCTACTTCAAATCTATTTCTTATATCTTTAATACTTAAATAATATAACTCTTGATTATTATCAGTTAAGGCATTAGAAAACTCTTCTAACATTGCTCTACACCAAGGACAATCTTCAAAGCCAAAATATATTATTGCTTTTTCATCATTTAAAACATCAACAATTTCTTCATCAGTTTTATAATAAACTTCTAAATTATCATTAATATCTAAATCAATCATGATATTATCCGATCCTTCTCTAGGTAAGCCATTTAAACTTTCATATTCGTCTTGAAATTTTGCTATATCACTATTATTTTCTTTAGTTTCTTCTTCTACCTTTTTATTATCATTATTAATTATTGAAAATATACATACTGCTAAAACTAGAGCTGTACATATAATTGTTACAATTAAAAATACCTTATTTTTCTTTTCCATTTATATCACATCCTAAAAAAATTATATCACAAGTTATAAAAACTTGCAATTTAAAAAAAATTTTGTTATAATTTATTCACGCAACAAATTATGGCGATGTAGCTCAGTTGGCTAGAGCAACCGGTTCATACCCGGTAGGTCGTGGGTTCGAATCCCTCCGTCGCTACCATAAAAAATAACAGGAGTTTTAAATTCCTGTTTTTTTTATTTTCTTTCATTAATATACGCTGAACTCGTTCCTCTTGTAATATCTTGATATGCCATTTCCATTGCAAATAATTTTGCTTGCATACTAGCATATGTATCAAAATCAATTAAAGTCATTGAATCAAGCATCTCTGTATTTTCTAAAATTTCATTATTGTATTCAGCTAATAATGGTAAATTTTGAAAATATTTTCTTTTAAAGCATTTGTTTTGATTTATATCCTCTAAGTCATAATTATTAGTTAATAATAAATTAATTGTTAATTCAAAGAAAAATTCATCTTCATCACAGCTATAAACAAACATATTAGCTAAATCTAGCTCACTGAAATTAAAATGCTTCATAAAACATTCATAACAAATACCTTTCTTAGCTAAGATAAATTTTACTATATCTTTAACAAATAAATAATTATTCATATTAACTGATGAATTTACTTTACATTCACTATCATGTAAAACACTATTATTATATCCCATATTTTTTCCTCTCCCTTGAACTGCTATTATACTACGTTTAAATAATATGTCAATAAAAATACTTGATTTTTTTAAATCCGTGTTATAATTAGTTATGGAGGTTAATATGTATGATGTTGTAATTATAGGAGCTGGTCCTGCAGGATTATTTGCTGCCTATAAATTAGTTAATGAAAATAAAAATATAAAAATTTTATTACTTGATAAAGGAAAGCTACCAGAAAATCGAATTTGCCCTATGAAAACTAATGGAAATAAGTGTGTAAACTGTAATCCTTGTGGTATTTTATCAGGTTATGGAGGTGCTGGTACATTCTCTGATGGGAAACTTAATTTTATACCTAAACTAGGAAAAACTGATCTTTATAAATATATGAGTATAAGTGATGCAAATAAATTAATTGATGAATCTGAAAAGATATTTAATGAATTTAATATGGATGCTGATGTTTATCCTACTAATATGGATAAAGCAAAACAAATTGGTAATGCGGTTGCTAAACATGGGGCTAATTTATTAATAATTAAACAAAAACACTTAGGAAGTGATAAATTACCTGGATATATTAAAGGTTTTTGTGATTATTTAAAAAAGAAAAATGTAACTCTTTTAGAAAATGTGGATATAACTGATATTATAGAAGAAAAAAATGGTTATGAACTTATTTCTAAGAAAGAAAAATATAAAGCTAAAAAAGTAATTATTGGTGCTGGTAGAACTGGTGCTAAATGGGTACAAAAAATTGCTAATGACTTTAACATACCTTATATATCACAAAGTATTGAAATTGGAGTTAGAGTTGAGGTAAGAAAAGAAATTTTAAAAGAAATTACTGATACTATATATGATCCTACTATCTTTATTAAAACTAATACTTATAGTGATGAAATTAGAACTTTTTGTACTAATCCTGGAGGTTTTGTTGCAAAAGAAAATTATAATGGATATATATGCGTTAACGGACATGCTCTTAAAGATATAAAGTCAAATAATTCAAATTTTGCTTTTATTTCAAAGGTAAGTTTAACAGAGCCAGTTACTAATACTCGTGAATATGGAGAATCGATTGCTAAGATTGCAAATACTTTAGGAGACGGAAAACCTATTGTTCAGTCATTAAAAGATTTAAGATCAGGAAGAAGATCAACTCTTTCCAGAATAGATAAAGGTTTTATAGAACCGACTCTTAAAGATGTTGTTGCAGGAGATCTTGCTTTAGTTCTTCCTCATAGAATAATAATAAATATTTTAGAAGGTCTTGAAACGTTAGATAAAATTATACCAGGAGTTAATAATGGTGAAACACTTCTTTATGGACCAGAAATAAAATTTTTCTCTAATGAAATTGAAACAGATAATAATTTTAAACTTAAAAATCATAATATTTACTTTATTGGTGATGGCGCTGGTAAAGCTGGTAATATAGTTGCTGCTGCTGCTACAGGTTTAGTTGCTGCTAATGATATATTAAAAAAATAAATACAGGAAATTCCTGTATTTTTTTATTATTTTATATTTTCATAAGATTTAGTTTTTTCTAAAATCACTATCGGAATATTTAATCTATTACTAATTTTTTCTGCTTGAATTCTATCTGCAGGTTTTATAGAGCCATATTCAGATAATAAGACTACATAATCGGCTTTTACATTTTGAGTATTAATTATAACTTCATTCATCGAGATTGAACCATCTTTTTCCATAATATTACCTAAATTATATTCGTGATTTTCAAAGCTATAATCAATTATAAAATTATTATAATTTTTTGTTATCATAGATATATTATCAACTGGTAATTTGATAAATCCTATTCCTACATTCCTATTTAAATGTGTATTAATATTCCTTTGAGATATTATGCTACACGATAAATTTAAATTTTCTGGTGTAATAATTTTTCTTAACCTACTTGAAGTTACTACGCTTTTCATAGGAACTCTAATAAACAAATCCTCTGGATGTTGCAAAGATTCTTCTATTTGATTATACAATATATTACGTTCTTTTTCATTTGAAATTTGTTTTACCTTTTCTTTAGCAGCCCATTTTAATTCAGTATTCTTCTTACTATCAAAAGTATTTGTATTATTTGCTAAAAAATGAACAAGTTTAAATTTGTCTTCTGAAATTCCTTTAATTATACTAATGCGATTTAATTGCTTATATTTCAAATATATATTATTTAACATTTCTATTGTATTTTCATTTTTCTCTAACAACATTTTTTCAAATATAGCACAATCATTAATTAAACTTTCCGCATCACTAATTAACTCTTTGTCATCTAATATCTTTAATAATAAAAATAATCTTTCTTTCATAAAATAATAATTTTTAAATAAAAGTGCAAAATCAATTCCAAAATTATTAATTATTTCTTTATCATTTTCATCTAGTTCTTTTGATAAACAATTATTTTCATCAAAGTAACCTAATTTTATTATATTAATAATAGAAATTTTATCATTTATTAATCTATTATAACTAAAAGTTTTTATTAAATTAGCTATTTTAGTTAATATTATAATTTTGGCGTTTTTTCAAATAAATTTAATTTAATTGTACTATCTATCATAGATTTAATTATTTTATCAAAATCTATTGAGTCAAAGCCAAAATCTTTTCTAATAAAATTTTCATGATCTTTAAAAATTAGTTCATTACTTTCTACATCTTTTGTAATTATTTCTATTAATTCTTTTTGATATAAACTTAAAATTGATATAAATTCTTTACTTGTTCCATTAAATTCCAATATTCCTTCAATATTTATATCTAAACCTAAACGATCTATTTCATCTGTTAATTTATCTATATTATAAACATTTCCAAAACTATTTATTATTTTAATATATTCTTCCATTACATCCTCTAATTTTAATTTGTTATACCATAAGTTTCTAAAATATTTGGTAGCATTTGTTTTTTTCTAGATACTAAATTTTCAACAAATATTCCTTGATATATTTCCTTTAACCCAAAACTTTCCTTAAGAATTTGACTAGATGATTCATCATATATAATATAAGAACCATTTTTTATTATATCTGTAACAAACATCACTGATATATCATAACCCATTTCTTTTTTTTGATTTAAATAATCAACTATTTCATCTATTTTAGGAACAAAGGTATCAAAATCCATAGTATTAACAACAGATATACCAAGTTGTTTTTTCCCTAAATTATATGATTTATAGTCATTATATACAATGTCTTTAATACTCATGTTTTCTATAGCACTACCTGCTTTTAGCATATCAATTCCATATTTTTCTAAATTTACTTTTGCTAGTTTAGATAACTTTTCTGCAGAATCTTTATCTACCTCAGTAGTTGTTGGACTTGTAAATAATAAAGTATCTGATATAATTGCTGATAGTAAAAGTCCAGCAATATCTTTTGGAATAACTACTTTACTTTCTAAATATAATTTATAAATAATTGTAGCTGTAGAACCTACTGGCATACTTCTAAAACTAATTGGTAAATTAGTTCCCATTGCACCTAAATTATGGTGATCAATAATTTCAAGTATTTCAGATTCTTCTATACCTACAACTGTTTGATCAAATGCATTATGGTCCACTAAAATAACTTTTCTTTTATTAAATGAATTACTACCAGTAACTCTTAAGAGGCCTAAACATTCACCCTTTTTATTTAATACAGGATAATTTGTATGATTTTTTTTATGGATTTGTTCTTTAAATTCAAAATAATAATCTTCATCATGAACTACAACAGGGTTGTAATTTATATTAATATAACTTATATAATTAGATAGACCAATCTTATTAGCAATATTAAAACTATCCAGCTCTGTTATAATAATAGGTATATTATTCTTTTTAGCTTTTGCAATTAATTTTTTATCTATAATACTTCCATAAGTTAAAATAATAAGTGCTACATTTGAATCTATTGCATAATTAAGTATTTTAGGACGATTTCCTACAACTACTATACTAGATTCATCAAGTTCAATTAAATCATTAAAATCACTTGTATTAATACCAGCTACAATTACTCTTCCTTCTATATAATCTTCTATTTCAGTTAATATTTCTGCTTTTAAAGTTCTTATTATATTTTTAGAAGTTGTTTTAATAATTTGTTTATCTGCAGATACTAAGTACTTAGCTATTTCTTTAAGTGTTACATATCCAGTTAATAATTTATTATCATTTACAATAGGTATTGCAGTTGTATGATTTAAAAACATTTTATCATAAGCATCTAGTATAGATGCCTCTTCTTTTATAAATAATTTTTTTTCATATTTTATATCTTTTATTCTTATTTTTACATCATTTAAATATTCTGGTTTTTCTACATTAAAATAATCAAGTACATATTTAGTTTCTTTATTTATATCACTAAGTATTTTAGGAATTACTTCATAGCCTTGCTCTTTTTTCAAGTGAGCAAGAGCAATTGTAGAACACACACTATCCGTATCAGGATTTCTATGTCCAAATATATATGTTTTTTGCATTACTAATCACCCTATCATATTTATTTTATCATAATTATCTTTTCATTTCTAGTAAAATATCACGAAGTTCCATTGCTCTTTCAAAATCCATTACTCTAGCAGCTTCCTTCATTTCATCTTCTAGTTTTTCAAACATAATTTTAATATCTTTTTTACTCATTTTCTTAGTATCTTTTTTATCTACTTCTATCGAAATAAC
>CAYJNS010000007.1:24708-25033 GCA_964371745.1 uncultured Muribaculaceae bacterium | reverse complement strand
TAAAAAAATTTTTTAAAGCAAAATGCATTACTGGGTAAATAAATTTTCTGTTTTTTATAGCTTGCTTACTTATAAAATTTTCAGGATTATTTCCTAAAAATTTATCTACTATACCATTTCTTTCTTTAAATTCTTCCCAAGTTGCAGTTTTTTTATCTAATTTTGACATCAAAATCCCCTCTTTCATGTATATTAATTATATCATTTTGTAGCATATTTGTCAAATTTTAAAAAGAGTAATTATTTAAAAGTACTCTTTGTTTGTATCAATAACTATTACTGGAACTATCATTTCATCTTCTGTAAGACAAGAATGGTTCACTTT
>CAYJNS010000007.1:0-24698 GCA_964371745.1 uncultured Muribaculaceae bacterium | reverse complement strand
CCTGTATATTCACTTATATCTTTACTATTTATAAAAAAATATCCTTTATAACACATTGCTATATATTCTCCTAAATTTGACTCTGCATATTCACTTAATTTTTCTAAGCCGAATAATCTTTCATCAATAAAATCTTTTGTTTCAAATAATTCCATTTTATTTATCAGGCATTTCAAGGTTCTTATATTCATTAAATACCGCTAACATTTCTGGAACTATTACTTCATTTTTTTTATTCAAAAAAACACTATCTTTTAATACTTCTTCTACTTTTTCTAATGGTATATACCTCAATTCAAACTCACCATTTTTTTCATTTTCTGTGTAATCAACTTTTGTTAAATTATATCGTTTATCGGTTTTAATTTTAAAATAATAAATTTCCGAACAACGATTCTCACCAGTATTATGATAATTTTTACTATAATGTCTTAAAATAAAAAATGGTTCTATTTTTTCTATTGATAATACTATTCCAGTTTCTTCTTTTACTTCTCTTATTGCACATTCAATTATAGATTCTTTATTTTCTAAATGCCCCCCAGGAAATTGATAAGTATTATGACAAAATCCTAATAATACTTCATTTTTAGAATTTACTAACAGCACTTTAACCCTTATAATTGTTTCGGTTATATCTTTTATTGTTAGATTATTTTTGTTGTATAATTTTTCTTTAATCTTTTTCATTTTTCTACCCTCTATATAATTTTATAATTTTTCTAAAAAACTAGCAACACCATCAGAATCATTATCATCTATAATAATAGACGCTATTTTTTTCAGATGTTCGTCTGCATTTGCTACTACAACACTCTGTCCCGCAACTTTCAACATTGATAAATCGTTAAAATCATTACCTATCGCAATTGTATTAGATAATGGAATATTTAAATATTCAGCCAATGTTATTAAAGCATTACCTTTTGAAGCATTTTTGTCTATGATGCTAAACCAAATTTCTTCTTTTTTTATATTTGATGAGTCTATAATATTAACATTTAGTTTATTGGTGATATAATTTTTAAACTTCAATATTTTTTCATGATCATTACCTATTATCATACATTGTTTAATATTATTTTCATTAATAAAATTTGTTATTTCACCCGTCAATATTTTTTGATTATTATTTCTAACAAATTGTGTAGCATACTCTATATCATCTACAACAAAAATAATTCTAATATTTGCTTTAATTGCATATTCATATATTGTAAGACAATCTTCTTTTTTTAAAAAAACAGTTTTTATTACACTTTTTAAAAAATCATCATAAATTTCTGTACCATTTGAAGATATTAAATACTTACTTGCTTTGGCACTTTCACAAACTTTTTTAGTGTGATATCTAGGTCTAGCAGTACAAATAATTATATAATGTCCAACTCCTACTAATTTTTCAATTATTTTTTTTGTTCTATCCGATATAGTTCCATCACTTCTATTTAATGTACCATCACTGTCTATTGCTATTAAATATTTCAAATTATCACCTCGTTTAATTAATTATTTTAAAAACATGTATCTTTTTCTAATTTTAAAAACGTTTTTAGGACAGATAACATTTCTGGATATACTATTTCATTTTTCCTATTGTCTTTTATACTATCATTTAACGTTTTCTCAAAATCTTTTAACTTTACATATCTTAATTCAAAATTATTTTTTTTTTCACCTTCATCAAGATTCATATTTTCGATATTATATTTTTGATCAGTAAGAATAACAAAGTAATTTAATTCTGTATATCTATTTATACCTTCTTCTGGATGATTAGGATTATAATGTTTTATAATATAAAATGGATTATATTGTTTATTCTCAATGACAATTCCAGTTTCTTCCAATACTTCCCTTTTTAAACAGTCAGAAAGTGTTTCATTTTCATCAGCATATCCACCTGGAAATTGATAAGTATTTTTGCAAAATCCTAAAAGAATTTCTTCATCTGAATTTATTATTAATGCTCTTGCTCGATACACTCTTTTATTTATATCCACTTCCTTTAAATTATGTTTATTATATATTACTTCTTTCATATACTTTCCTCCTATTTTCTTTTTTTTCTTTTAACCTAAATAAATCTATTCCATACTCACCTATGATTTTCATTGTTTTTGCAGTTTCAATCGGAGTATCAGTCATATGAATTATATTATCATAACTATTATTACTCACTATTGGTTTATATACACTACGTATTTGTTTTTTAAGCTTGCTTATTTGTTCACAAGCAATAGTTTTTTTTTGTTGTTGAATATTAAAATGAGGATTTGGAATTTTAATTTGGAATACAGCAACAGTATTACCACTACCAACCATTAAATCATATTTTTTATTAATTGATGTTTCTGACAAACTCCCTCTATATATTGTTTTCAAAAATTGGTAATAATCTTCAAGTAATATATTTTGGATATATTCCACTTCATACATTGCAACAAGTTTCTTTAATATATCATCTTGCCAAGCTATTCCCACATTCCAGATTATCCCTATACTGATAAGATTGCCGTTTTCACTTAATTCATTTGTTACTGTATATAAACTTTCATAATCTTCTAGCACATTTATATTATACACTTCATTTCCAATATTGTAAAATCTTTTTGGTATAATTCCATCAATTTTCAAATATTTAAAAGATTGATATAATGAACTAGTTCCATTACATTTACTAATAACATCTTTAAATTTTTTATAATCTTTTACCTTTACTCCAACAATTGAATCTGTATTTCCGAAAAACATAATATCAACTACTTCTTCTGTTATTATTTTTTCAACCACTTCATCACTATAATAAGTATCACCATATAAATATGTTATTTCATCATCAATTAATTCATAAGCATATTTACTTCTGTAATAATCTTTATAATCTGATGTTACTAAAGAGCAACCATCAATGTGGTGATTAATATTACTTGAAAGTATTATTATAGAATCGGATGTTCGAGCTTTTAATTGCCTAACAATTCTTTGTAATATTGTTTCATTATTTATTACAGCTTCCTGTTTAGTTATATTATTATAATTATTCCATCTCGTTCCTTGTCCTCCAGACATAATCACATATTTCAATTCACCACTCCTTTCTTAATTATTATATAATAATTAGTTTTATATTATTTTATTAATCTTTTACTTTTATCGAAAAGAATATTATGATAGACTTCATGCTCAGGATATTTAAAAATCCACTTTAGAGAATTTAAACAATCATATATAAGCAATCTTTCATTAAATGAAGGTACATTACAAACTTCTTTATAATTTTCTTTAAAAAAAGGAAGAATTTCTGAGCAGTTCTCTGAAATTAGTAAATTATTATTACCATTTTGCCTGTAAGATTTAGGCTGTCTTGCCATCCTTGATATTGAATCAAATTCTTTATCTTTAGGAAAGCCTGCATAATTTTCAAAATCAATTATCTTTAATTTTCCACCATTATCTAGTATTAGATTATTAAAATGAATATCTCCGTGAATATAACTAAAATCAGCTTTTGAAAAATATTGTGGTATGACAAGTTCTAATTCCTGTAAATATTCTACTTGTGATTGTGAAAATAATGAAGAAGTTTTCGCTTTTTCTAGGTAATTACTATAAGATTTCATTATTTTAAATAATCCTTCCTTATTATTGATCCTTCTTTTATGAAGTAATTTCATAATACCTAATAGTTGTATTAAAATCTCTTTTTTTTGTGAATTTGATAATTTTGTCCATACATCATAGAGATTAATTCCTTCAATTGATTCTTCTACTAGATAAATGAAAGGTACCTCTTTTTTTGTTAAATCTGAAGCTATTAATTTAGGATGAAAATTATGAACACTGTACTGATAGAAATCTATTTCTTGTTTTATACCCTTTTCTTTTTCTTCTTTTTTACATATTTTAATAATATACTCATCATTTACACAATAAATACTATTATTAAAACCTATATTTATTTTTTCTATACTATTTATTACTCCAAGATTGTTTATCTCAAAAATTGTTTTAGCAATTTCTTCTAAATTCTCTAGCATAATATCACTCTCTTTCATGATTTTTTTATTTCGTTATATCATATCTAGTAAGTCTCTTCACTTGCGGTGATGATAATTCTGTTATATCTTCAATATTTAATGCTCCTAATTTATCACTAAGACACCATGATCTATCATTGTAAAAATCACTATATATATAAATTTGGCCACCTATATATTGTCCAATTTCATATCCTGGTTTACAAATGCTAGTACAACCATAAACTCTATTATCTGGTGTAATTACAACTTTACGAATTCCAGCACTACATTTAAAATTGTTCGGTTTAAAAATAGTATCAACACCAAAAGTTCCACTTCTGGCTATTTCTAATTCCGATATACCAAACTTTTCTCTTGATGTATGCAATTGACTAAAGAATGTATCATAATCATTATTTGATAACTCTAAATCCATTAATTTTTTAGCTTTACCTTGATTAAATAATTTATTAAATTCAATACCAGTAGCCCCCAATTCTTTTGATATGTCACAAATTTTTGATATATCACTTACATTTTTATTAGTTATGGTAGTCATTAATACAACTTTCATATCTTTTTCACGGAGTTTTTTTATGACTTCGTTTAGCATATTTACTGTTATTTCGTTTAATTCATTTTGAATGCCAAAATGATAAGACATATAAACTGTATCTATTCCATACTCTTTCATTATATCAATAAGTTCTGGTTCTCTAAAAATTCTCAATCCATTTGACATAATCCAGTCTTGTCCTGCGATTTTATACGATTTCAAATAGCCTAAATCTGTCAAAACTTCTGCACCATCAATTCTAACATGTTTTCCACTCTCTATAAAACTTTGAGTTAATTCTGCTAATTGCTCGGGTTCACGATTCCCTTTGAACCCAATATAACAATGAGCACATGCAACATTACACTTTGAGCATGCCATTAATATAACCCTATTTCCTTTAAATTTTACTAATTCTTTCATATTCTTTGCCTCCTAAACTTTTTATATAATTATTTTTAGTTTCTATATACCACTCTGGAATAAAATTATCTAAACCTCTAGTAGAATTTAAAAAATTATTTAATATTTTCAAACCATGATCTAAATCAAGCTTTTCGCATCTTATTGAATACAATATATAATCTAAACAATGTAAGCAACCATAAAAAGTATAAACTTCCCAAAAGGTATCTGGAATTTTTTCATTAAAATAACCATCAAATAAACCAACATAATACATATTATTGTTCAACAAGCATGCATTGCTTGCTAAATCATACCAAGAAGCACTTTTTTTACAAACATCTAAATCTATAAAAAACTGTTTATTATCATCAGATAATATTATATTGCCTGCATGAATATCACCATGTATTATAGATGATTGATTATTATGAAGTAAACTTCGACTTTTTTCTAAATAATCAAAAATAAATAAAATATCGTCATATCTTAAACCTAATGATAAAAATTTTGCTTTTTTCTTTGATATTTTTTCTTTGTATTCTAAAAATATATTAGGATTATTGTATGATTCAACGGAATGGAGTTTCCTTAGTTCTTGACCACTTTTAATTCCAAACTGAATTGCAGTTTGCTCATTATTACTTTTTATTAAATCCTCTATGGACTTTCCATTTACCCATTCTAATATCATATAAGCATATTGACTATCGTTACAACTTCCAATTTCAATTGGTTTTGGAACATGTATGCCATTAACATAAAGCTTTTTAATATTATTAAAAGCCACTAATCTGGATGAAATAAAATTCTGATTATATAAACGTAATATATATTTTTTACTATCTTTTAACAATAAATATTTTTTTACAGGTGAATCACCAGTAAAAAGAATCTTTTCAATTGTATAATTTTTAAATTTTTTAAAATTATTTATATTCATAATCCACCTATATTTTTTGTTTCTTTATTTTACCTTTTTCTAAAGTAATTGTTCTATCTGATATTCTTTTAACAAATTCAGTTTCATGTGTAACAATAATTAATGTCATTCCTTCTTTTATCAATTGTTTTACTAACTTTAAAACTTCATATTTCATTTCTTTATCTAAAGCACTAGTAGGTTCATCTAGCATAATTAACTTTGGTTTCATAAGCAAAGTTCTTATAATAGCCACTCTTTGTTTTTGTCCACCTGACAATTCATCTGGATAATTATTTATTTTATCTTCTAAACCTATTTTTTTCAATAGTTTTTTTGCATTTTCTATTGCAGTCTTTTTAACTATTTTATTTATTTTAACTGGACCTAATATTAAATTATCTAAAACTGTTAAGTGTTCAAACAAATTGTATTCTTGAAACACTATACCAATTTTCTTTCTCAATTCAACATTATCAATTTTTCTTATATCTTTACCTTCAAAATATATTTGCCCTAAATCTATATCCTCCAATTTATTTATACATTTTAATAATGTGCTCTTACCACAACCAGATTTTCCAAATATTGCAACGACTTCACCTTGTCTAATTTCTAAAGAAATATCTTTTAAAACTTCATTGTCTTTATATTTTTTATATAAATTATTAATTTTTAACATTTTTTTGTTCCTCCTTACATCTTGGATTAACTTTTTTATAAAAATAATTTAAACATTTCGATACAACATAACATATTAAGAAATATACAATAGCAATTACTATTAAAGGAAAAAATGCCTCATAAGTTCTATTTCTAATAATATCACTAGCTTTTGTTAAATCCATAATTGAAATATATCCAGCTATTGAAGTCAATTTTATTAATGTTACTGTTTCATTTTTATACACAGGAATAGTATAGCTTAACGCTTGCGGTAATATAATGTATTTTAATGTTTGAATTTTACTAAATCCTAATGAGTATGATGCTTGTATTTGATTTATATTTATTGAATTTAATGCACCTCTAAATATTTCTGCAGTATATGCTGAAAAATATAATGAGAATGTTATTACAGCTACAATTATAGGATTTATGTCCATACTTCCAAAAATGACATAATAAAAAACTAATAATAAAACTGTGATTGGAACACCTTGAATTACAATTATGTATATTTTTCCTAAAGTTGATACAAATTTATTATCAGCTCTTCTTATATAGCAACTTCCTAAAGCTAAAATAGTTCCAAATATACATGACAATATTGATATTTGTAATGTCGCATTTAAACCACGTAACAATAATATATATCTATCTTCTTCTATTATTGTTCTATAAAAACTATTATATATAGGTTTACAAATTTCAATAATATTATCTTTGAACAATATTGACAAAACACTTAATAAGGTAATTATAATTGTAAATATAATGATCTTTTTGTTATGTTTTTTCATAATATCAATCCCTAACTACTAATACAATACCACCAGTATAATTAGGTTCGGAAAACAACACAGATTTTTTTCTATCTTCTGTTACAATAATAGAACATCCAGCCATGTCAACTTTTCCGGTAGAAATTGCTGCAATCATTCCTTCAAAGGCCATTTCTACTATTTCAATTTCATATCCTAATTTATAGCCAATAAAATTTATAACATCTATATCATATCCAACTATTTCATTGCTTTTCATATAAGCAAACGGCGCTGAACCTGAAACAGTTGCAAATTTGATTGTTCCTTTGCTTGGTTCGTAATCATATTTTTCTAGTTTTTTATTTTCTTCAATATCACCAAACCATTTTTCTTCAAATTTTAACAATGTTTCATCCTTTTTCATTTCATTGATAATTATATCAATTTCTTGTTTTAATTCTTCTTTTTTAGGATCTATTGCAAAAGCATAACTATCTTCAGTTAATTTTTTATCTAATACTTTCAATCCATCGTTTTGTTTTAAAATTTCTTTAGATAGTGGTTCATCAGTTAAAAATGCATCTATTTTACCTGATTTTAATGCTGATATTTCATCACTATAGCTATTATAATAAGTAACTGTAGCTCCTATAATATTGTCATTAATTATAGTATCAAATTCTGAACCAGTATATACTCCAATTTTACTATCATTTAAATCCTCTAAATTGTTTATTGTTTTTAATTCAGTAGAACACCCAGTAATCAACACCAAACATAATGCTAATATTAATTTAATACTTTTTTTCATACTCGATCACTCCTTCTTTTTTTGTTTCAATAATATAATTATCAAATATTTTTAGCATTTTTTCAAGTGTATCCACTTCAGAAGTCCCCATAACTTGAACCCAACCAGATGAATCATTACCAACGCGTCTTTTAACTATATTTTCACCTATTTTAGCATTCATTTTTGCATCTATCACACCATTCATACTTAATAGTTCTTCTAATGATGTTATATGAGTAACAACACCATCTTTATTTGGTAAATATAAATCACCAACACTCATAATTTTATCTCTATATTTTAATTCAACTTTTTTATGTAACATAATATCTATTAAAATATCATAAATATTTATACCATAAGAATAACTATGATTAGTAGTCGCTTGACATCCTGGTAATCGCCAACCTAACTCACTAGGTAAAACATTGCCAAATTCATCTATAAACACTTCGATAGTCATAACACCATTTTTCAAATTCATTCCTGTTACTATTTTTTGTATTAAGTCTTTTGCTTTAAATTTAAAATAACTTGGATGTATAGGCACTGTCATGTGGCAATTTAAATCATTAGCAATTGAAGCCCATATTGTAGGATTAGGAATAAAAGTTAAATATGAATCTAAAACTATACCGTCTTGTACTAAACTTTCAATAGACCATTCTCTATCATAGCAAAAAGTTTCTACCATATATTTATTAGGTTTAAATGTAATTAATAAATTCTCAATATCTTCTAAACTATCTATTATAAATACTTCAATACTATTCATACTTCTTCTTGGTTTAAAAACTATTCTTTTTGATCCATTTCTAGTAAAAAATCTTTTTATATCTTCTTTGCTTTCTACCGGACTATATTTTACAGTATTTAAATCTATTTCATTAAATCTTTTTTTCATATCTACTTTATCTCTTACCCAATTAATTTGTGTTTGATTTAACGATTCTAAACCTAATAAATTCGCAAAATTATTAGCATATTCTAAATAATATTCTGAATCATTTAAGAAATTAGTAATTACAATATTATTATCTTTACACCATTTCTTAAAACGTTTTATTTCATCTTCAATATTACTATAAAAGTCCGCTACAAAAACTTTAAATTTGCTTGTATATTCCAAATAATCTTTACTAAAAAACTTTTCATTTTTATTTGTTCTTAATATTACAAAATCAATATCTTTTCTATTAAATAACTGATGAGAAAGTTTGCCTTCACATTCTTCAAAAAATAATAACGTTTGCATATTTATCTTTTCCTTTCTAATCCTTTTACAAATTGAATTCCAACTAAAGTTTTAATTTCAGGATTTTTAATATATCTAGTTAATAAATCTGGTTCAGCTAATTCTACTTCCATTATTACTGGAACACCTTGATTATAGGCAACATCTACTCTTAAATATAAATAATTACTATATTCATCTATTAAAGAAACTTTATTCGCTAACGCTTGAACATCAACGGGAAGATTATCAATAAATACTGGTTTTCTTTTATCAGTAAATATACCAGGAAACCTTAACATATTATGAGTATTAATTCCGTTAATATATATACAAGCATATTCTCCTTTTTTAACTTCTTCAATATATGGTTGTATCATTAAACCATTATCACTATTTTTTAATATTTCTTCATAAACAGTAGAAACATCAGCAATGTTTATAATTTTTTTATTTAATTCTGTTTTATCCCCCGTTAACCTAAAAGTATTATTACCGCTACCAGATATAATAGGTTTAATAACTGATCCAACTTCAATTGAACTTATTTCATTAATTTCTTTATGTGTTTTAATAAATTTAGTAGGTATATGTATGATAGAATTTCTATCTAAAATATCAAATTGTAAATCTTTTTTAATATTATTTAAAATAATATCTATATCATTAAATAATTTAATATTATTTTCTCTTAAAAATAATAACCATTCCTTAAATTTTGAATAATCATTTTGATAACCCCATACTGACCTTAAAATTAAACATTCATAATCTTGATAATCTACATTTTTATCTTGCCAAGATATAATTTCTGAATTATAGCCTACTTCTTTTAAAGAATCTCTTAAAAATATATCTTCTTCAATTATACCCTTCCATTTGTCACACGATACAATACCAGTCTTTTTCATTTTTTCAATTTCCTTATCGCCCTGTTCATAGCACCAAAATACTCTACCAACTCTTCTCTTGGAAGTGCTGTTGTAACTCTACCTATTAATTCATCACCATTCGGCCATGAAATTGATTGACCTAAAATCAATTTAATTTTTTCTTGTTCATACATATATTTTAGTAATTCTGTTTCACTTGAAATTATTCTACCATAATCACTTTCCATATTTTTTAATTTAGTGTAATCAAGCATAACAAAGAAACCTGCATCCGGAACTGTTCCTTCAACTAAATTTACACCAGGTATTCCATCCATTACTTGATTAACATCAAAATCATTAAAAGCATATTTTATTATATCATTTGCTATTAATTGTCTTGTTTTACTATCTATTATTGAATCTAATCCTTCAACTAAACCTTTTAATAATTCTAATCTATATTTATATTCTTTAATAATCGGATTGAAATATTTATTATATTCATTATATCTATTTTCAGTAGCATTAAATGCACCCGCTAAAGCTTTTCCTTGTAGAATTGGTGTTGAATCCATTGTTTGAAATATCATATTTCTCACAGCTCTTATTATAATTTCATTTGCTACAATCATCCCAGATCTAATAGCTGCCATCCCATATGCTTTTGATAAACCTGATATAGTAATTGTATTATCAAAATATTTTTTATATGTTCCCATTGGTTTAGCAAGATTTTCTCTATCATAGGTTAAATCTCGATATATAATGTCGTCTATTACGAAAACACCTTTATCTAAACATACATTGCCAATTCCTTCAAGAATATGTTTGTTTTTCTCATCCATTACTTTACCTAAAGGATTATGTGGATTTTCATTTAAAAATGCTACTACTTTTGGTGTGTATCCTAACTTATTTCCATATTTTAATTGTAGCTTACTGTTTATTTCATCTATTTTAATAGATAATTTCATAGGGTCTACATACCAATCATTTTCTTTGGATAATGGTAATATTTCCACTGTAGCAGCTGCTGCACGTTCTGGAATAAAAGTAAATAATCCGTAATTTGGACCAGTCATTAACACAACATCATAAGGTCTTGCGATTATTTGCATAATCATATTAAAAGCCTGTGTAGTGGATACTGTAAATATAATATTGTTCTTAGTTAAATTTAAGTTTTCATTAAAACCTTCTCTTATTAAGTAATCAACAATTTCTTCTCTCGATTTTTCATCACCCGCCGCCATAGGATATTCGGATAAATCATCTTCTAATAAAACTTGTTGTAAAACTTTTCTACACAATGGAAAAGTTTTGGTTTTCATTGGGCTCCCCCCACCTAAGGATCTTGAACTTAAACCCCTTATTCTATCATTTTCTAATTCATATAAATTGTTTCCATATAATTCAAAAACATCATATATTTTAGATACCTCTTTTGAAAAAGATTGCTTATCTAATCTACGACCTAAATTAGGTAACCCACGTACATTCACTGCTAATTTAGAATCAATTTCTATTACTCGATTCAACGATTTTATTAAACTCCCCATACTTTCCCCTTTTTATCAATATTTACTATATATTTTTTTATGTTATGCTAATAATTAAACTATTTAATTTAACTAATTAAATTACTTTTATTATTATACTTATTTTTCACTTTTTGTCAATAAATTTTGTGATTAATTAATTAGATTTTAAATTTTTATTTAAATAAAAATGAAGTGATATAACTAAAATAAGAGTTATTACAGCAAGTATTAAATAGGTAATATGCACTGTGGTAATATCTAGAAAGATTCCTATTAATATACCAAATGCACCACCACATAATGTAATTACTAAACTAAAATATGATAAAATAGTGGCTCTTTTATTAGAGGGTGAACATTTATTTATATATTTTGTATATGTTGTAGTTGATATACCTCTATAAACTTGTTGAAATAATATACCAATTATACCTATTGGTATTGTTACAAGCCCTAAAGTAATATAGGAAATAAATAATATTACACCTAAAATTATTAATGAGTATGGTTTAGTTTTTTCAATATAAACACCATTATATCTTGCAGAAAATAGTGCGATTACATTAAATAATGCAAAAATTATACCAAAGTATGATTCTTTAATTCCAACTGATAAAAAATAAGGCGTATAGGTAAATACTAAAGAAGCATAAGTCATATTTATAAGTGCTGCATATATAATTATTGTTCTTATTTTCTTATGTTTAAATACATATATTCCACTTTCTTTTATTTGTTTAAAATAAGATACCTTAGTTTCTTTTTTATCACTTTCTATATCCTTAAATTTTAAAACAATAAATAACCCGAGTAACACAATAATACCTGAAATGAAAAATGGAAATACTGGATTTATAACATATAAGAAAGATGCAACTATTGATCCAATTAATCCTGATAAAAATGAGTATTGTTTAGCACTTCCTCTTAACTTAGCATATTCCATTTCTTTACCTAACTCTTTTAATGTATCATAAAAAAGTGATTCATCTGCTCCACTTATAAGAGTAAATCCTATAGCTATTAATCCTTCAATAATAATAAAATACCAAAAAGATGCTCCAAGTGGATATAAAAATAGACTAAGAGATATTACCAAAAGTCCAAGTAATACGCTTTTTTTATGTCCAAATTTATCTGCAAAGGCACCAGTTGGAACTTCAAAAAGTGCTGTTGCTACTTTAAAAAAGCTTGCTATTATAAATATTTCAGTATATGAAAGTTTGTTTAGTAAATAAAAAAGTGTAATAATAGGCGCTACCCAAAGTGAACTTTTACAAAAAATATAATATTTAAAGTTTTTAATTAAATAATTATTTTGATTCATTTTATATCCTCCTTTCCTAGATTTTGCTAAGGCAGTTTTAAATATAAAAAAAATACAAAATCACCCTATAGTGACTCCGTATTTATTATTACGTGTAGGTATTTTAGCCCGAGATAGCTTGTTTTAAACTTATATCTCCTCACATGCTTAAAATTATACATAAACTAAAATCATTTGTCAAGAAAAATACTATATTTTTTTTATCATGCTAACAAGTCTACTGTGATATCCTTTTTTTCTATAAAAATCCTTTGCATTTTTATTATAATCAAATACATCTAAAGATATATATTCACAATTTTTGCTTTTAAAATAATTTTCCATTAATTCCATTAATTGAGATCCCACACCCTTAGTTTCTATTTCTTTTGTTACTATAAGTTCAGTAATTTCACCTTTAATAGGACATTTATAATCAAGATAATCAAATGCTTCATATTTAACAATTACTCCAGCTATAAAACCAATGCATTTATTATTGTTAATCGCTAAAAATATTTTACCTTCATTATCGTGAACTTCTTTAATAGTTTTTAAAAAAGCTTCACCTTTATATTCTTTTGTTACTATATTTAATTCATCTTCATCTAAATTAACAATATATTCTTGTAATTCTAATATTAAATTTTTAATATCGTCATCATATTTACTACTATATTCTATAAAATTCATACTACACCTAAATTTTCAAAAAACCTTAATAAATAACCGTCAGGATCTTGTACTAAAAATTCTCTATTACCAAGTAAATTATTATCCTGTCTATAGAAATTATCTTTTAGATCTATAAATAATTTTAAATTTGACTTTTTAAACTTGTTTAACATATCATCTATATTTCTAACTTCTATTTGAATATTTATTCCTCTGCCATACGGATATTCTAGAACCCCTACTGACCAGCTATCATTATCTTCATTTTCCCTTAACATTATTTGTGAACCTTGAAGTTCGAGAAATGCAAATTTATTTTCTTTTCTTTCGTATTTAATTGTAAATCCAATTGATTGATAATATTTAATACTTTTGTCTATATTACGCACAACTAACTCTGGTATAAGTTTATTAAAAGAAATTTCTTGTTTAACATCTATTTTTTTGCCATAAAAATTAACTAAAATACTTTTCCCATCAGGATACTTTTCTTCTTCTGATTTTAGATAATCAATAAAGCCATATTTAAAATAAATAATCATATTTCTTACTTCAGATGACTCTACTCCTAAAGTTAAATACTTATAACCTCTACTAATTAAATCATCTTCCATAAATTTATATAATTTTGAAAAAAATCCTTTATTATCATACTCTTTATTTGTTCTAAAACCTGTTAAATATGCCGTGGTTTCATCAATTAATTTATTACTATTAATATATGCATCTTTACTTATTAAAGCAGTGGTTTCGCATATTATTTTTCCATCTAAAAATCCATAATAAACTATTGCTTGATTATTTTTAAGCTTATCAATATTTTCAGTTTTCAATATTTTCCAATTATCATTATTGGGGTGATTTTCTATTTCTTTATCCCACTTTATTTCCATATCTTCAATCGTTGCTATTTTACATATATAATCCATTATTATCCACCTCTTTAAGTTTATTATAACATAATATTTTTTTAAGCATTAATTAAATTTTTAGTAATTTGTTTCAATTCTCTTTTTTTAGTAAATAAATAATAATCAGTTGAATATCTATAATTTATTAATTCAATTATTTTTTGATATAACATATATTTTTCTTCACTATTTAAATTTGTTTTATTAATTATTTTATATAAGGTTTCTTCAAATAAACTAGTATAATTATTACTAGTAATTTTAGACATATAAATTTCCTCATTGATTACTTTCAATAATCTATCAATATTAATTAATATATTTGTAATTGTATAATTTTGAATGATTGAATTTATGATTTTTTCACAAACTCTTTCATATATTTTTTGATTATAATGTATATCTATACAAGGTTTCTTATTTTGGTCTCTATATAGTATTTGACTAGTAGTTTCAGGGACAAAATTAACATTAGCATACGACTTAGTTGCTCTTTTTAAGGGGATATTTAAGAGTTCAGAAAAAACCGGAATATTTGGAGCACCTATTAAATAAATTTGAATATTACTTCCTAATCTATTTTTATTTTGAATATATGTTAATATACTATGGATATGCGCTATATCAATATTTGCTCTTTTTTTACCTTTAAATAAATTTATATCTTTTTCTCTAGTTAATAAATCTAAAAAAGATCCTGTCATACCTGAATAAATTATAATAACGTTTTTATTTTTATCGTATAGCATTTCATGAAGTGATGTTTGGTTATTTTCATAATTTGCATAATACTTATCAAAATTCTCTTTTGTTAAAGTTTTTGGAAGCGATGAATTTACACCAAAATAATCACTTTCTAGTAATCTATAGATATCACTTTTGGTTATATCATTTATAAACATATCAAAAGTATTACCATCCGAATTATTTATAGCCCTTGCTATTTGCATCATATCAATGTTTATACCACATTTATTTATATTTAATCTTTCAAATAATGGAATTGGTTCATGAGAAATAGAATATCCACTAGCAATTGAATTTCCTGCAAATATAAAATTTATATCTTTACCTTCGTCTTTTAGTACATCTCCTAAAATATTACTTTTATCCATACTGCCTCCTAAAATTAGGTATATAATACTATATTTGTAACATATCTGTCAATATTTATAACATAAATTACCAATGTAATCTTATATATATTTATGGTATAATGCAAACATACGTTTCTAGGAGGTAATATGGAAAGATCTATTTTATGTATTGATTTAAAAAGTTTTTATGCAAGTGTTGAATGTATCGAAAGAAAACTCGACCCTTTTAAAGTACCTTTGGTAGTTGCTAATAAATTGCAAGGTGATGGAGCGATTACACTTGCTATTACCCCTGCTCTAAAAAAATTAGGTGTTAAGTCTCGTGGTAGATTATTTGAAATACCTAAGAATATAAACTATACTATTGTCCCACCTAGGATGTCTTTATATGTTAAAAAAAGTGAAGAAATAGTAAAAATATATTTAGATTTCGTTGCTAAGGAAGATTTACATGTATACTCTATAGATGAAGCTTTTTTAGATGTAACTAATTATTTAAAATATTATAATATGCCTTTAGAAAAGTTAGCTTTAAAAATACTTAAAACTATTACTAAAAAAACTGGACTTACCGCTACATGCGGAATTGGGCCTAATATGTTTTTAGCTAAAGCTGCGCTTGATAATGATGCGAAATATGCATCAAACGGAATTGCTATGTGGAATTATGATGATGTACCAAATAAGTTATGGCCAATAAAGCCTTTATCAAATATGTGGGGAATTGGTTATAGGATGGAAAAGAATTTAAATAATTTAGGAATACATTCTGTTTATGATTTAGCTCACTATGATAAAAATAAATTAAAAGATTTATTTGGGGTTATTGGAGAAGAACTTTGGAATCACGCTAATGGATATGATGCTGCAGTTATTAGTGAAGGATACAATTTAAAAAGAAGTGTATGTTTTAGTTCTAGTCAAATTCTTTTTAAAGATTATACGAAAGAAAATATTCATTTAATATTTAGTGAAACTCTTGATGTTTTAACATCTAGACTTAGAAAAACTAATAAAGTTTGTAAACTTATCGGTTTAAGTATTGGATATTCAAAAGATTGTGGAGGAGGTTTTTATCATACTATAAAAATGGATGCATCTACTGATAATAAAAAAGAATTATTTAGATATATTAATTTATTATTTGATAAATATTATGAGGGGCTACCTATTAGAAAGGTAGGAATTTCGCTTGGTGGATTACACTCTAAAAAGGCTATGCAACTAAATTTATTTGATGATTATATGGATGTAATAAAGGATGATTTAACTAATAAAAAAATAGATGAAATAAAAAATAAATATGGAAAAAACAGCATATTAAGTGCAAGTAGTTTACTTGATGACTCTACTATAATAAGTAGAAATAAAAAGATTGGAGGGCATAGTGCATGAATGACCGTAAAATGATCAAATGGCTTCCTTTTGATTCTGTTGTTTCAAGCGAAAATGTTGTTAGAAAAATAATAAGTGATAAAGAAAAGATAACTATGCCTATATTAAGTGAAGATCAATATATGGAAATTGAATGTCTTATAAGAAAAAGTTTTTCTTTAAAAGAAAATATTACAATAACATATTTAAAAAATAATAAAATAACTAAATTATTTAATTATGTAAAAAGTATAGATAATCAAAATAAAAGAATTATCCTTTCTAATAACCAAATAGTTTATTATAATCAGATAATTCATATTAATCATTAATTACTAATATTTCATTTATATCCTCGGAGTTTAAATACTCAAATCTTGCATTTACTATTACAACACATAATATAATGAATAAATAAAATAAAACAAGCCCTCCATATTTTCTTACAACATTTTGCATATTAATCACTCCTTCTTTCTAAATCAATAATAACACAAACAAAAGTTTGTGTAAATGGTTTTTTGAACATTTGTTTGACTTTTGTGTAATTTTGATGTAAAATAGATTTAGGTGATAAAGATGTTAACGAAAAGACAAAACGAAGTTTTAGACTTTATTAAGAAATATATTTCAGAAAATGGTTATGCCCCTGCAATTAGAGATATTTGTAAAGGACTTGGATTAAATAGTCCCGCTACTGCTTTTGCACATGTAAAAAAATTAGAAGCTTTAGGATTTATAAAATCATGCAATCATAAATCTAGAACTTTAGAATTATTAGTTGAAAATGAATATATTGTTAAGGATGAAAACTTAGTTAAAGTTCCTCTTTTAGGTAAAGTTACTGCAGGAAGTCCTATAACAGCAATTGAAACTCCTAATGAATTTTTCGATTTACCTATTAATTTAATTCCAAGAAATGCTGAAGTATTTACTTTACATGTCTCTGGTGAATCTATGATTAATAAAGGTATACATGATAATGATATAGTTATAATTAAAAGACAAAAAACTGCTAAAAATGGAGATATTGTTGTTGCTATGACTGATGAAAATGAAGTGACTTTAAAAACATTTTATAAAGAAATTGATCATATAAGACTTCAACCGGAAAATGATTATATGCAGCCTATTATTTTAAAAAATGCAACTATACTTGGAACTGCTATTGGCTTATTTAGAAAATTTTAAAAATAAAAACTAATCTTTAATGATTAGTTTTTTAGTTAAACAATAATAATCCATAATATAAAGCAAACGTTGCAAGCATTATTATTCCTTCCATTCTGTTAATTAAATAACCCCTTCTTGAAAATAAATATAATAATATTGTTGCTATAATTACCACAACAAAGTCTAAAAGTTGGAATGTTTCTGGAACTAAATTACCAAATATTGCAACAGGTATACCTAATACTATACATATATTAAATATATTAGATCCTATTACATTACCAATAAGTATATCTAATTCTTTTTTTCTTGCTGCAGTAACTGATGTAACAAGTTCTGGTAAAGATGTACCAAATGCTATAACTGTAAGAGATATTATTCTTTCACTAATACCTATACTTCTTGATATATTAATAGCGCTATTAACAACTAAATCACTAGATATAACTATAGCGACTATACCTAAAACAATATATATAATTGATTTTAAAAGAGAAATTTTAATTTCTTCTTCAGAAGTTTCTTCTGGTTTTTTTCTTAGCATTGAAAATAAATAATAAATGAATACCGCAAAGAATAATATAATTGCTATACCATCTGATCTTGATATCATATTAACATTTGCACCACTTAGTGTTATATCAAAAAATAATACACTTAAAAGCGCTGTTAAAAGTAAACATATAGGTATTTCTTTTTTTACAGTATTATCTTTTACTTTTATGGGGACTATTAAACTACATACTCCAACTATAAGTAAAATATTAATTATATTACTACCTATTACATTTCCTAAAAGCATATCTGCAGAATCGTTTGCAAAAGATTGCATACTGACAGCAAACTCTGGAGCACTTGTTCCAAACGCAACTATTGTTAAACCAATTATTAGCTTAGGTATTTTAAACCTAGTGGCTAAAGCAGATGCTCCATCAACAAAAATATCTGATGCTTTAATTAATATAACAAAACCAACTATTAATAATAAAATATCTACTATCATAACTAAATCCTCCTACCTAAATATCATATAAATCATAAACCCTAATAATAATATAAGAGCTATAATAGCATTTCTTTGTTCTGAAAATGTAGATTTACCTTTTAATCCAAAAGCAGCAGCTGATAAATATCCACCAATAAGTCCACCTATATGAGCAAAATTATCTATTCCTGATATAGAAAAACCTATCAGTAAATTTAATATTATTAAAGGAACTATTTGTTTTCTAAGTACATCACTTAAATACATTCTATAATGATATCCAAAATATAAAAGCGCTCCAAGTAGTCCAAAAATAGCACCGCTTGCACCTACTGATGGTATGCTTGGATCATTTATTATTGAAGATAAAATTGAACCTGTTATTCCACTGACTAAATATATACCAGTGAACTTTAATTTACCTAAAAAAGTTTCAAGTTGTGATCCTATTATAAATAATGAATACATATTTACCATTATATGAATAATATTTCCATGTAAAAAAATACTAGAAATAAATCTCCAAACTTCACCTTCTTGAACTAATAAACCAAAGTTAGCCCCTAAAAATACTAATACATAGTTATTTGCTGTGATTAAATTATTACTTAAAAATGCTGTAATTAAATACATTAAAATACATATACCTATTAATGCATACGTTATAATAAGTTTTTTAGGCTTAAATATATTTTCATAATGTTTATTATTTTTCTCTGTTTTTTTATTAATATCGTTAGTAACATCTACTAAGAGATCTAAATTATCAGCTTTATTTATTATATTACTTTTTATATCTGGAAATGCATATTTAATAGTTTTATTTTTTTCCATTTCATTTAATGAATTTAAACTTACTGTTTCAATCATACTTTTTTCAGTTAATTGAACTCTTTGGGCCATATCTACACATATATTAAGTGTATTTATTTTAAAAGATAATGTTTTTCTTTTAATTTGTTTTATAACATGTTTTACTTTTTTTAAATCAAGTTCATGTTGCTCATCATTATGAATATATTTTGTATTTATTCTTATAACTTTATATGGCCCGGATAAATTTTCAAGCCATATTTCATCTTTTGCTCCTTGAACTACTATTGGAGCATAATCTTTTTTAGTAACAAAATAATGAACTAGACTCATAACAATTTGATCTTTATTACTTATAGATATATTTCGCATATATTTTCCTCCATCATATATTTTTATATAAAATCATATATTTAATATTGAGAGGATGACTACTTATGCTTTATATGATTTTTTATATATTAACTTTTTTACTATTTTCTATATTTACATTTTTTTCAATTTCTGAAAATAAATACCTAAAAAACAATTATTTATTTTTCTATATTTCTATTTATATTTTTATTATAACTATACCAATTTATTTTTATAACTTTGAAAGTGTTATTCTATCTACTATATTTAGTGTAATATGTTTTTATTTTACATCTATATTAACTTATTACGTTTATAAACATAAAAAATATTATGCAATACTTTTATTACCATTTAATTTTTTTAATTATTATACATTTTGCTATTTATTAGCCCTTAGTCTAAATCTTTAATAAATTTTTTCATTTCTTTTGGTAATTCAATTTCAAATTCTAAAACTTTTTTTGTTATTGGATGCTCAAAATTCAAATACGTTGAATGTAAAAATTGTCCAAACTCAGTTGCCTTCTTAGTATTACCATATACTGGATCATTATATATAGGATAATTTATATAATTTAAATGCACTCTTATTTGGTGCGTTCTTCCAGTTTCTAAAGAAAGTCTAATTAATGTATGTTTCTTAAATCTTTTTAAAACCCATAAATTAGTAACTGCACTTTTACCATTTTCATATACTTCTTGCTTTTTAAAATCTTTATTACTTTTTCCAATCGGAGCATTTATTTTTGCACTTTGAGATGGAAACACTCCGCATATAAGTGCAATATATTCTCTTTTAATAGTTTTATTTTTGAATCCATCAGATAATATTTCATGAGCTTTATCAAGTCTATGAACAATTCCCGCTCTAGCTTCTCCACCTTCATCTGATAATTCATCAGTATATGCTAGAAGTCCATTAACAAGTGTATTATTATAATTTCCACTTCCAGGATGAACAACAAGTCCACTAGGTTTATTTATAACAATTAAATAATCATCTTCATAAATAATATCTAAATCAATTTTATTTTTTTCTAAAATAATTTCTTCTTTAAATGATTCATCAATATTAATTATATCATCTACTTTAACTTTATAAGAACTTTTTTTTGTAACTCCATTTACTGTGACTGCATTACCTTCAATCATTTTTTCAAGTAATGAACGCGAATATTCAGTAAAATCACTTATGTATTTATCTAATCTTATATTATTTTCTTGTACTATTATCTCCATTATTATCTTCCTTCTTTAGTGTTGCTATAAATAATAAACCAACACCTACTACAATTGCTATATCTGCTAAATTAAATACTGGGAAATTATAATTCCCAAAACTAAATGCTATATAATCAATTACATGTCCATATATAATTCTATCTATTAAATTACCAACAAGTCCACCTATTACTAGTGAAAATGCTAAAACATTTCTAAAGTTTTCTTTATAATCTTTAATAAATTTAATTATAATAAAAAGCATTATTAAACTTATTACTATTAAAAATATTCTTTGATCAGTAAATATACTAAATGCAGCACCAGTATTATATACTTTTATAATATTTAAAAAATCTTTTATAACAATTATATCTGCGTGCAAAAAATTATCAATTAAAATTTTAATTAATTGATCTAAAAAAATAATAATAAAACTAAGTAATAAACTTTTTTTTAACATATATAAATTATATCATATTTTATTATAAATAAAAAGAGTATTGCAGCTACCTTACATTACTCACTTTTTTTCTTATACTCTCACATATATAATCAATATCTAAAATTGAAGTTGCATAGTTTACATCAATTAATAGATTTTGATATATATAATCAACTATATCAGTGCCAAATAAATAATTAAATAATTTATCATAAGTGTCTAACGATACTATTTCTCCTTGATTTATATGTTCCGCTATTAAGAATAAATTTTGAGTCAATACTTCTCCTGCTGCATTAATAATCTTATTTATATCAATAAGTATAGGGTTTATTGAACAAAAAACCAATTCACTATTAAATTCATTTTCATCAAATAATATATAATTGTCACCAAGCATTAAATTATTAATATTTACTGCAAATGCAGATGATATTAAATTCACAAAATACTCAACAACATATTCTTTTTCAGTAGGTACAATATCAGTTTCGTTATAAAAAATCATTCTTACTAAATCATCTATAACATGAGTCTGATTTGGCATGTTTTTATTTGCTGGATTATATAAATAAATGTTTTTATTTTCTAAAATCAATGTAGTTGAAGGTTCATTTGCAAAATCATAATTAATTGTAACAAATTCTAATATATAATCTATTATTTTCTTTATTTCATTTTTACTTACTAAATCAACTTCTAATAGTTTTTTCAAATTATTTAATGCAAAATTAATATTACTTAAATAAAATATAGATTCGATATCACTATTTGATTCTAGTTCATAACTTTTTTTAAAAGAAGTATAAACATCTGGAAATTTATCTTTAATAAGTTCTAATGAACTTAAAATATCACTCGCAAAATATTTACCATAACCTTTTAAACTTTTTAAGTTCATCTTATCAGTATCATAATTATTATTTATTAAATCACCACAAAAATCATTAGTTATACCAGTTTCATCAGAATAATTTTTACCTAAAGTTAATAATAAAAGTGCAAACTCTAATTTTTCTTGTAAATTCTTTTTACTTTCTATATTTAAATCATTCATTTCTTCAATATTAAACATATTTTTATAATCAATTAATAATTCATCACTATTATGCAAAGTATTTATTTCATTTATAGTATAGTGGGAACTTATATATTCATCAATTTGTTTTTTTGTATATAGTGGTAAAAAATAACATTTATCAAAATATGCTTTAATTAATACCCTATACTTTTCTCCAAAAAAGTCTATAAAATATTTTTGTATTCTATCCTTTTCTTTATTTAAATCTAATTTTTTTGACATATATATGACCTCACTTAATAGTGTCTATCTTATCAAATTATATAAAAAAAGCAAACTTAACTTTGCTCTTTATCTTTAATAACTTTAAAATAATCTTTAATTAAACCATCAATTAAATCATCCCAGCTAACATATATTTCTTTATATGCCCCTTCACTTACTTTATTATATAATTCTTTATCATTTAATATTTCTAAAATTCTATTTGCGTATTTTTCTGCATCATGTTCACATAAAAAACCATTTTGATTATCTGTTACTAAATCAGCAGTAGCAGACCCTTTTATAAATACAGTTGGCACTTTTTGTGATGCAGCTTCTTTTTGAACTAATGAATTTGTATCATACATTGATGGAAATAAAAATAATTTTGCTCTACAATAATAATTTCTTAATATATTTCTATCAGTTATTTTACCAGGAAAAACTACTTCTTTTTTAAGTTTTAAATCTTTTACTTTCTTCTCTATTTCTTTTTTATCTTCAAAAGGACCTACAAATAACATTTTATATTTTACACCTTTATCTTTTAAAATTTTAAGTGCATCTAATAAAAATAATATATTTTTAACTACAGTAAGCCTTCCTACAAATAAGAATACTAACTCATCTTTTTTTAGCCAATGTCTACGATTAATTATATCTTTTGATTTTTGAACATTTTCTGATAAGATCATATCACAACCAGTAATCTGTACACCAGGCATTTTTTCCATCCCCATTTTTTTATACATTTTAGCTACTTCTTCATTAGTTGCCCAACATTTATCACATTTATTAAATACGTGAATTAAATCTTTTACAAATATATTTGTAATAAGTCCTGATTTAACAAATTTTTTTATATCTTTATCAAACTGGGTATGTAACGTTGCTACTACTGGTATATTTAATTTACTAGCAATTTTCATACCTAACTTCCCCATTATAAATGGAGTATGTACGTGAATAATATCAAAATTTTCTTCTTTTAACTTTTTTTCCATCGTTATATCTAGTTTAGGCATAGCCATACTATAACCAATAAAACCAAGCTTAATACTTGGAACCCTTATTACTTTATAAGGGAAATTATCTTTATATTTACGATCAGTTTTAGGAACTACAATTGTAACTTCATGACCTTTATTAATTAATCTTGTTGCATGATTATTCATAACCTCAATTACACCATTCATTGAAGGATAGAAATCATCCATAAATAAACCTATTTTTAACTTTTTCATTACCTCACCTATAAAGATTATATCATAAAAAATAAAT
>CAYJNS010000006.1:292-28031 GCA_964371745.1 uncultured Muribaculaceae bacterium | reverse complement strand
ATAAAATTAGTTTTATTAAAAATGAAATGTTAAGTGATGCAGGAATAGAAGCCTATTTTAATACATATACAGATAAAAAAATAGTTGAAATATATTATAAATATGTTGATATATTAAAAAGAAATAATACAATAGATTTTGATGATTTATTAAAAAAACCGGTAGAACTTTTTATAAATTATCCGGAAGTACTTGAACATTATCAAAATAAATATAAATATATTTTAGTAGATGAATATCAAGATACTAATGAAGTTCAATATAAATTAATAAAATTACTTTCAAAGTCACATAATATATTTGTAGTAGGGGATGTAAATCAAAGTATTTACGCATTTAGATTTTCTAATTATAAAAATATCTTAAATTTTGAAAAAGATTTTAAAGGTTCTAAAGTTATAACTTTAAATCAAAATTATAGAAGTACTACTAATATATTGATGGCTGCGAATGATGTTATAAAAAATAATAAAGAGAAAAAAGATGTAGAACTTTTTTCTGATTTAGGCGAAGGCGTTAAAATAAAATATAATCGCTCATTTAATGATATAAGTGAAAACACAAGAGTTGTTAGTGAAATCAAAGATTTACTTACCCAGGGATTTAGTAAAAAAGATATAGCTATTTTTTATAGAACAAATGCTCAGTCTCGTGGTATTGAAGAAGCGATGATGAAAGCGAATATACCATATAAAGTTGTTGGAAGTTTTTTCTTTTATAAAAGAAAAGAAATTAAAGATTTATTATCTTATTTAAAACTTCTAATAACGATGAAAATATATCACTTGAAAGAGTTATAAATGTACCTAAAAGAGGAATTGGTGTAACCAGTGTTAATAACCTTAGAAATCATGCTACTCTTAGTGGCATTTCTATGTTTGATGCTATCGAAGAAACTAAGCAACTTAAATTCAAAGATATAATACTTGATATAATAAGTGCTAAAGATAATATGTCACTTACAGAACTTATCGATTATGTACTAGATAAATCAGGTATGTTAAATGAACTTAAAAATGAAAAAACATTAGATGCAGATCTTAGAATAGAAAACTTATTAGAGTTTAAAAGTATAACAGAAAATTATCAAAGGGAAACAGGTAATGTAAACTTAGAAGACTTTTTAGATGATATATCGCTAGTTGCTGATATAACTGAGCATAAAGAGTATGATGATGTTGTAACACTTATGACTATACATGCATCAAAAGGTTTAGAGTTTAAAGTAGTATTTTTAATTGGTGCTGAAGAAAATATATTGCCACATCAAAATTCTTTAGGTTCAAGTAGTGATATAGAAGAAGAAAGAAGATTATGTTATGTTGCTATTACAAGAGCTAAAGAAAGATTTTATGTAAGTAGTGCAGAAAGAAGAATGTTATATGGACAAACTAGTGTTAATATGCCATCAAGGTTTATTGATGAAATAAATGAAGCATTAATAGAAAAAACAGTTGAAAAGCAAACTGAAGTAAGAAAAAAAGTTATTTCGGATGTTTTATATAGTGATGAAAATATTGAGTATACAGTAGGTGAGGCAGTTTTACATTCTATGTTTGGTTCGGGTGTAGTAACCGGAGTAGATGATAGATTTGTAACTGTAGCATTTAGTCAAAGATATGGTACTAAAAAAGTATTAAAAACATTTAAAGGATTACAAAAAAGATAAGGAGTATTAATATGGAAAAAACATTAGTGATTTTAGCAGCTGGTATGGGTTCAAGATTTGGTGGAATAAAGCAAATTGAGCCAGTCGGACCAAGTGGAGAAATAATAAGTGATTATAATATATATGATGCATTAAGTGCGGGATTTACAAAAGTTATATTCATTATTAAAAAGGAGCACCTTGATATATTTAAAAGTGATATAATATCTAAATTTAGTGATAAAATAAAAGTGGAATTTGCTTTACAAAATAATGATTCGATTAAACATTTAATACCTTTTACAAGAGAGAAAATGCTTGGTACAGCTCATGCATTATTATGTGCAAAAGATTTAATAAATGATTCTTTTGCACTTATAAATGCTGATGATTATTATGGAAAAGATGCATTTGTCAAAGCTATTGACTTTATTGAAAATAATTATGAAGATAATTCTCATGCATCAATTTCTTATTCATTAAAAATGGTAACAAATAATAAGGCAAAAGTAAAAAGAGGTATTTGTTATTCTAGTTTTGGTAAAGTAATAAAGATAATTGAATCTGAAGTTATTCAAAGAGATGGGGAATTTTTTGCTAATAATTTAGGTGATTCAATTGAAGAAATAATAAGTGAAGATTTAAATGCCGCAATGAACTTTTTTGTATTTAAACCATCTATACTAAATTTATTTGATAAAGAATTTAATAAGTTTTTAGAAAATATTAATGATACTAATGAGTGTCTATTATCAGCATGTTTAGATAAATTTATAAATGAAAAATCGATTACTTTATATGAGAAACTAGCAAATTCAAAGTGGCTTGGTATTACTTCTAGAGATGATTTAGAAATAGTTAAAAGAGAAATTAAAATGCTAGTAGATAGTGGAAAGTATCCGAATAATTTATGGAGGTAAAATGGAAATCATAAAAAATAAAATAAAAGAATTAATTAAACAAATAAATTTAGCTAATAAAGAATATTATGTTGATGATAACCCCACTATTACTGATAATGAATATGATAGTTTAATGCGTAATTTAATTTCATTAGAGGAGAAATATCCTGAGTTAGCTGATCCTAATTCTCCAACAAAAAGAGTGGGTGGAAAGAAGTTAGAAAAATTTGGAAAAGTAATACATCAAATACCAATGATGAGTATTAAAGATGCTTTTAATTATGATGAGTTATATGATTTTGATGATAAAATAAGAATGGTTTTTCCGGATATAGAATATGTTTGTGAATTAAAAATAGATGGTGTAAGTTTATCTATTCGTTATGAAAAAGGAGTCTTAGTTACAGGTGCAACAAGAGGATCTGGCACTGAAGGAGAAAATATTACTGAAAATGTTAAGACTATAAAAAATATACCTTTAAAGTTAAACCAAGAAATAGATATCGAAGTTCGTGGTGAAATATATATGAATAAAAAAACATTAGAACTTTTAAATGTCGAACGAAAAAAAAATAATGAACCATTATTGCAAAATGTAAGAAATGCAGCTGCTGGATCAATAAGGCAATTAGATCCTAAAGTATGCGCTAAAAGAAACTTAGATAATTTTATGTATCATTTACCAAATCCTGGAGATTTTAACATTGCTAAGCATAGCGATTCATTAGAGTTTTTAACTGACTTAGGTTTTAAGGTTAATAAAGAAAATATTATTGCCAAAAATATAGATGAAGCAATCAACTTTATTGAAAAAATAGAGAAAATTAGAGATGAATTGCCATATGAAATAGATGGAATTGTTATTAAAGTTAATGACGTTAACAAACAAAGTGAACTCGGACTAACTAGTAAGTTTCCAAAGTGGTGTAGAGCTTATAAGTTTCCAGCTAAAGAAGCTTTAACAACTCTAGAAGATATTATTTTTACCGTGGGTAGAACAGGTCAGGTAACTCCTAATGCTGTATTATCGCCAGTTCTAGTAATGGGATCAACTATATCTAGAGCAACACTTCATAATGAAGAAAATGTTTTAAATAAAGGCATTAAAATAGGTGATATAGTATCTATTCGTAAAGCTGGTGATGTAATACCTGAAGTTGTGGATGTGAAAATTGATAGAAGAAATGGCACTGAAAAAGATTTTAAAATGATTGAAGATTGTCCAATATGTTCTCAAAAGTTAGTTAAGTATACAGATAAAATAGATCATTATTGTGCAAATGAATATTGCCCAGCTAGAGAAATTAATTGGCTTATACACTTTGTTTCAAAAGACTCTATGTATATTGAGGGATTAGGTGAAGAAATAATTGAAGACTTTTATAATTTAGGTTTTGTTAAATCTATAGAAGATTTTTATAAGTTATATAAATTTAAAGAAGAGATAAAACAAAAAGATGGTTATGGAGAAAAAAGTATATCTAAGATATTAGAAAATATAGATGCTTCAAAAAATAATAGTGTTGAAAGATTGATATTTGGTTTAGGGATAAAAGGAATCGGTAAGAAAAAAGCTACAGTTTTAGCTGAGACTTTTAATAATTTAAATACACTTAGTAACGCATCATTTGATGAAATAAATAACATAAATGATTTTGGAGAAATACTTGCTCAAAATGTAGTAGATTATTTTGAAAATAAAAAAGAGTTAATAAAAAATCTTGAAAGTATTGGTTTAAATTTTAATTATTTAGGTAAGAAAAAAGAATTTAATGAAAATATAAGTAACAAAAAATTTGTTATTACTGGATCGTTTGAAAATTTACCTAGAGATGAAATAAAATTGTTTTTAGAAGGATTTTCAGGTAAAGTAATTGATACAGTAAGTAAAAATACAGATGTATTAATTGTTGGACAAAAAGCTGGTAGTAAACTTGAAAAAGCAACCAAGTTAGGTATAGAAATATGGGACGAAGAAAAAATTAAAGATATTATGGAAAAGTAAGAATAAATAATAAATTAAAATGTGAAAATTAAACGAAAATTGGCTTTAAAAAGTCAATTTTTTCATAAAATATGATATAATTATAACTATTAAGGAGGCATTTATGAAACTTTATAATACAGAAACTAGAAAAATTGAAGATTTTATTCCTTGGGAAGAGGGTAAGGTTAAGCTTTATACTTGTGGTCCAACAGTATATCATTATGCACACATAGGTAATTTAAGAACATACATTACTGAAGATATTCTTGATAAAACATTTAGATATTTAGGATATGATGTTTTAAGAGTTATGAATATTACGGATGTAGGCCATTTAACAAGTGATGCTGATACTGGTGATGATAAGATGGTAAAAAGAGCTAGTGAAGAAAAAAAATCAGTAATGGATATTGCTAAATATTACACAGATGCGTTTTATGAAGATATGAATAAACTTAATTTAAGAATGCCTGATATAGTAAGTCCGGCAACTGCTCATATTGATGATTATATTAAAATAATAGAGAAGTTATTAAATGATGATTATGCGTATTCTGCAGGCGGGAATATTTATTTTGATACATCAAAACTAGACAATTATTATAGGTTAACTAATCAAAGTGATGATGATCTTTTAAGTGGTGTTAGAGATACTGTAGAAGAAGATGATAATAAAAAAAATAAAACTGATTTTGTATTATGGTTTACAAAGTCAAAATTTAATGAACAAGAATTAAAGTGGGATTCTCCATTTGGTGAAGGGTATCCTGGTTGGCATATAGAGTGTTCTGGTATATCACTTAAATTTATGGGCGAATATATTGATGTTCATTGTGGTGGTGTTGATAATATAATTCCACATCACACTAATGAAATAGCTCAAAGTGAAAGTTACTTAGGACATAAATGGTGTAAATATTGGGTACATGGTGAACACTTAAATGATGATACTGGTAAAATGAGTAAAAGTAAAGGTAAAACTTTAACTATATCAGTTTTAGAAGAGAATGGTTATAATCCTCTTGGATATAAATTTTTATGTTTAATGAGTCATTATCGAAATCAACTTGTATTTAATTATAATTCACTTGATGGAGCCGAAAATGCATATAAAAAATTAAAAAGAAAAGTATTAGCTTTAAATAATGAAGGTACTTTAGATGAAATATCATTTGAAAAGTTTAATAGTAAATTCAAAGAATTTATATCTGATGATTTAAATACAGCAAGTACTATTACATTAATATACGATATACTAAAAAGTGATATAAATGATTATACTAAATATAAGTTAATTGAATCATTTGAAAAAGTATTAAATCTTGATTTACTGATTGAAGAAATAAAAGATATTGATACAAAATATATTGAGGAAATGATTGAAAAAAGAAATGCTGCTAAAAAAGATAAAAATTATGATTTAGCAGATAGTATTAGAAAAGAATTGTTAGAAAAGGGTATCATGTTAAATGATACAAGAGAAGGGACAAAATACGAGGTAATATAATATGGAATATACATTTACAACAGATTTATTATTTTTAGGACTTATTTTAATAGTACCATTAATTGCACAAGGAATGGTTTCATCTAGATTTGCAAAATATAAAAAAGTAAAAAATAAAAAAGGTTTAACTGGTAGAGAAGTAGCTGAAATAATTTTAAAAGAAAATAATTTAGAAAATATTTATATAGTTGAAACAAAAGGTAATTTAACAGATCATTACGACCCAAAAAGAAAAGTTGTAAGATTATCTAAAGATATATATAATGAAGATACTATAGCTGCTGCGTCTATTGCGGCTCATGAAGTAGGACATGCTATTCAAGATAAAGAAGGATATGTTTTTATGAAAATAAGATCAGCTATTTTTCCAGTAGTAAATATTGGGACATCATTATCTTATATAATCTTAATTATTGGTATAATTGCTCAAGCGATAAATTTAATATGGCTTGGTATTGCACTTACTGCTCTTGGTCTTGTATTTCAGCTTATTACACTTCCAGTTGAGTTTGATGCTTCTTCTAAGGCTAAAAAAGAATTATTAAAATTAAAGTTAATAGGTAAAAATGAATATGATGGTGTTGCTAAAATGCTTGGAGCTGCTGCAATGACTTATGTTGCAGGTGTACTTGCAAGTGCTCTACAAATTATAAGATTAGTTTTATTATATGGTAGAGGAAATGATTAAGAATAGAAATTCTTAATTTTTTTTGATATAATATTTTTGGAGGATAGTATGGAAAACTATATTTATAAAAAAATAGGTGATAATTATTATGATGAAGATGGCAAACTAGTTTATGAAATAGGTCAAATAAATAACGATGTATATATTAAATCATTAGATGGTGAAATAAAATTATTTAAAAATATAAAAAAAATATATGATTTACATGTAATAGATGGATGTTTATTAGCTATTATAAAAACTTATTCTAATACTTTAAACTGTAATGGTTTAATAAATGTTACTACAGGAGAAATGATTATTCCTTGTGAATATCAAATTATAAAATATGAAAATACTTTGTATGGAGTTCATGATGGAAATGAAACTAAATTATTAAGTTATGAAAATGGATACTTAGAAAATAAACTTGAATGTTTAAGTGGTCAAAATATAAGAACTTTAAATGTAATTAATAACATAGTTACATTTAGCGTCATATTAAATGATGGTAATAAAAAGCACTATGAAGTTGATTTAAATGCCCAAAAAAAGATGCTGCGCTAGCATTTTTTTTTA
Source organism: uncultured Muribaculaceae bacterium (assembly GCA_964371745.1). Lineage (GTDB taxonomy): Bacteria > Bacillota_I > Bacilli_A > RF39 > UBA660 > CAKOSP01. The sequence continues at coordinate 20,741 of CAYJNS010000006.1, read as the reverse complement.
TTTCCTTGAAAAGTATTTCTCTTAACTAATTCTTTATCTATATCATTTAAAACACAAAACTTTTTTAAAAGCCAAATGGGTTCAATTAAATCTTCTTTAATAGGGTCTCCAGTTATTCTTTCAATAACTATATTTTCATTTAAAATTTCAAGTTGATCACAAACAATATTTATATATTCTTCTTTAGGTAATATTTTAAAATTTGTTTCGTTATATAGCTTTTCTAAATTTGTATTTTTAATTACATAAAGCATATGTATTTTAACTGCATCTATTTTTAAATTATTAAGATACTTAGCAGTATTAATCATATCAGTATTATTTTCGAAAGGAAGTCCATTAATAATATGTGCAACTGTAAAAACATTTATTTTTTTTAATTTTCTAACACAATTTGTAAAATCTTCTTTTGTATGACCTCGATTAATTAATTTTAAAGTACTATTATTACTACTTTGTAAGCCAAGTTCTACTGTTAAAAATGTTTCTTTATTTAATTGATTTAAATAATTAAACCATTCATCGTTTATAGAGTCTGGTCTTGTACCAATTGAAATTCCAATTACATTTTTAATTGTTAATAACTCATCAATTATTAACTTAAGTTTAGAAACATCTCCATAAGTATTTGTTCCTGATTGAAAGTAAGCGATATATTTACTATTAGGCCATTTCTTATCCATTATTTGTTTAGTTAGATTAAACTGTTTAATAATATTTTTTTCAGCACTTATAATATTTGCTTTACTATTATCTTTACAATATATACATCCACCAGTTACTTTATTTGGACATGTAAAATCAGCGTCGATTGGTATTTTAATAACTTTTGATTTAAATTTGTTTTTAAAAAAATAATTTAAGGTATGATACCTTTTATTATCTAATGTGTATTTAAACATAATAATTCCTTTGTCATATTTTAACATAATTTATATTAAATTGGAAGTTGATATAAGTTTAAAAATTTTATATAATAGAAATAGAAAAGGAAGTAAACAATGAAAGAAAAATTTTTAGTTATAGGTGGTATGGGGCATATTGGTTTTAATGTTATAAAAGAACTTAGTAAAAGAGGTAAAGATGTTAAAACTTTAATTAAAAGTAAAAAACATCATGAAAAATTACCAGATAATATAGAAGTAGTATATGGAGATATTACAAATAAAGAAACATTACAAGAATTTTTTAAAAAAGATAAAAAAACTATTTATTATGTAATTATGTGTGCATCACTACAATCATCTGATGAAAAGAAAATGAATCAGGTTAATATAATTGCTCTTCAAAATATTTTAGATATTTGCACTGCTAAAGGAATGGAAAAATTCATTTATGTAAGTACTTCTTTAGCGGTTGATAAAGATGGAGAGTTTAATCCTGAAAGTATAAGTGATAGTTATGGTAAAATAAAAGCGAAAGGGACTAATTTAGTTAAATCATATAGTAAACTTAATAAATCTATAATTGTTCCATCATTTATTATAGGTCCAGATGATTATAGAATAAATTATTTTAATAAACTTTTATATAAAATACATACTGGTAATTTAAAATCATTTGTTGATATGGATGTTAATTTAATTGACGTAAGAGATGTAGCGTACTATACTGTTGAAGCTGCTTTATATGGTAAAGATAATGGTGTATACTTTTTAACAAAAAAAAGAATAAATACTAAAATATTATTACAGTATTTTAGTAAGATAAGTAAAATTAAACCAATAAATAAATTTTATAGTATAGATAAATTATACAAATATGAATCTCTTATGAAGAAAGTTTGGAAATTAAAAAAACAAAGTCCAATATATGATACTGAACTTTTAAATAGTTTAGAAACAAAAAAATTAAGTATAAAATCTGCTGAAGAAGAAATAGATTTTAAAAGTAGAGATATTTTAGAAACACTAAATGATACATTAACCTTTATAAAAAATAGTAAAGATTTATAAAACTTATATTTATTTATATTAAAATATGTTATTATATATGAAAGTTAGGTGAAACAAATGTTAATATATGGAAAAAACACTTTAAAAGAACAAAATCCAAAATCTATCAGAAGAGCTTATATTGCTAGAAGGGATGTTTTAGATTATTTAAAAAACAATTATATAAAATATGAATATGTTGATAATAAACAGTTAGATAGTATGGTAAAGGGAAATCATCAAGGTATTGTTCTTGAAGTAGATGATTATAAATATGGCGATATTAAAGAGATAAATACTAATTTTATTCTTATATTAGATCATATTGAAGATCCTCATAATTTAGGTGCGATTATAAGAAGTGCTGTATGTGCTGGTGTATCACAAATAATTATTCCAAAAGATAGAGCAGCTAAAATAACTGATACAGTTATAAAGGTAAGTGCTGGCACTATATCTAAAGTTAAAATTATAATTGTTACTAATATTGTAAATGCAATTAATTATTTAAAAGAAAATGATTATTATATATATGCAAGTGATATGAATGGTACTGATTATAAACAGGTAAGTTATGATGAGAAAAAAGCATTAATTATAGGTAATGAAGGAAAAGGAATAAGCAGATTAGTTAAAGAAAATGCTGATGAAATTATTTCAATAACAATGAAAAATAATACAGATAGTTTAAATGCATCGGTAGCCGCAGGTATTCTATTATTTGAAATGAGGGAATAGTTTTTTGAATTTAAAAGAGATATCGGATGAAGAAATTTTAATGAATATTTGTGATGATGAAGAAAAATATAAAAGTTTGTTAGTTGAAAAATATAAAAACATTTTAGATATTATGTATATTAAATATAAAAATTTCTTTATCAAGTATAAAATTGATAAAGAAGAAGTATATGCAGAAGCTTTATATGCTTTTAGTGATGCAATAAATCAATATAATGATAAAAAAGATGCATCATTTCCAACTTTTCTAACAGTGTGTATTAAACGAAAATATATAAAATTAATTAGAAAATATGTATCGGAGAAAAATAAATTTATAAATTCAATATACTCACTAGATTATTTATATAAAAGTGATGATGCTAGTTTATCACTTTTAGATGTACTTAGTAATGATAAAAATGATCCTTTGTTACTTACAATCGAAAGTGAAACGATAAGTTATTTAAACGCTAAAATAAAAGAAGAATTATCTGAATTTGAATATGAAGTTTTTGAGTATATGTTAGATAGGTTAAATTATAATGAAATAGCTATTTTGCTTGATAAAAATGCAAAACAAATAGATAACGCTATGCAAAGGATAAGATTAAAAGTAAAAGAAATAATAGAAAGCACTTGATTTTTAACTGAACTTATGATAAATTATAAGTACAGCACGAGAGTGTTTTTTTAGTGGAGGTTTTTATGGACAAAAAAAATATTAAAGAAAAATCTAAGAAAGTAGAAAAAAAGAAAGTTAAAGTAAAAAAAGAAAGTTTTTTTGTAGGCGTAAGAAAAGAGTTATCTTTAGTTGCTTGGCCAAGTAAAAAAAATGTAAGCAAGTACACTATATCTACAGTTATTTTCATTTTATTTGTAACAGGATTTTTTATTCTATTAAATTTATTATTATCAGTAGTAAAAGGATGGTTGATTTAAGTGGAAGGCGAAAAATTATGGTATGTTGCTAATACATATTCAGGGCATGAAAATAAAGTAAAAGAAAAACTTGAAATGCGTATCGAATCAATGGGTATGCAAGACTTTATGTTTAGAGTAATAGTTCCTGAAACTGTTGAAGTTGAAATAAAAGATGGTGTAAAAAAAGAAAAAGTAAAAAAAATGTTTCCTGGTTATATATTAGTTGAAATGATTATGACAGATGAAGCATGGCTTGTAGTACGTAATACACCAGGTGTAACAGGGTTTATTGGTTCAAGTGGTAAAGGTGCTAAACCAACACCACTTAAACAAGAAGAAATAGATCATATATTATCAAGTGTAGGTATGAATTCAATAGATGCTGAAAGTGAACTTTCTGTAGGTGATGCAGTAAGTATTATTAACGGTCCATTTAGTGGAATGGTAGGTAAAGTTGAAAACATAGATCTTGAAAATAATAGACTTAATATAGTTATTGATTTATTTGGTCAAGAAACTACTGTTGATGTAGAAGTATTCCAAGTTAGTAAAGTATAAATATAAAGTAAAATTTAAGTAAAGTTAGTAGATAATACTAACTTTTTTTGTTAAAATTATAATAGAGGTAAGATATGAAAATAGATATGATAGGAAAGACTATACATGGGGTTGATATAGCGTCTACTGCGGGAAGATTATCAAGAGCTAAAGGAACAGTATCAAATATTTTTCAACTTAGTCAAAGTAAAAGTGATAAAGAAAATTTAAACTTTATAAATAGAGTTACATCAATGGGTCATTTTTCAATTATAGATCATGTGTATTTCAATTTTTTATTTGAAGATGTTACGCCAATAGTTGAACAATTATTAATTAAATCAAGATTATGTTCTGTAACTATTAAATCAAGAAGAGAAGTAAATTTTTGTGATGGTAAATATTATGTTCCTGAATTTGATAATGAAGATAATAAAGAAAAATTTATTAATAATATGGATAATTTATTTAATTCTTATCAACAATTAATTGATTTGGGAATAAAACTTGAAGATGCAAGATATATACTTCCATATACATTTAATAGTCAAATAATTTTTGGTGCAAGTGCAACTGAACTTATTAGATTAATTAATCTATTTACTAAAGGAGAATATTCTAAAATTCCTGAAGTTAAAACTTTTGGTAATAAAATATATGAATTAATGGAAAAAGAACTTCCAATAATTAAAACTCTAATTGATAAATCTAATTATAAAGATAATAGTCCAATAAAAGATTTTTTAAATCAAAATATAGTAGTTGATGAAAGTAATTTGATTGATAAAACAACACTATTAGATATACCAATAAATAAAACAATTATTGATGATACAATATGTTTAAGTGCAATAATGAGAATTTATAATTTATCACTTGAAGATGCAGAAAATGTATATTATAAAGCTTTAGAAAAGGATAATACATTTAAAGAAAAATTAATGTATTCAATAAGTAAAGATAATTGTAAAGATGATCTTAGAAGTGTATCATTTAGATTTGCATTTCCAATTTCATTTGCAAATCTTACTCACTTGACTAGACATAGAGGAATAGATTTATTTATTCCAGACTTTGATTCTAATATTGACATTACTAAAATTGTTATGCCATCAATGATTAGTGAAAATAAAGAGGCTTTTAAAATAGCTAATGAAGCAGTTATTCAAAATAAAAAAACTTTTGATGAATTAAAAGCTGTAAATGTTTCTAATGAAATTTTAATGTATCAGATATTAAGTGGTAATAAACTAAATGTTGTAGCTGGCTTTGATGGAGAAGTTTTAAGATATTTCACTAAGATGAGAGTTTGTAAAAAAGCACAATGGGAAATAAGAAATATAGCACTTGATATGATAAATGAGCTTGAAATATTTGCTCAAAATTATACATCTATAATAGGTGCTAGTTGTATGGTTGATGGAATATGTCCTGAAGGAAAAGAAATGTGTAAAAGTCCGTATGAAAAAAAAAGATTAATGAACAAACTTCATTAATTTTTTTTCAAGTAAATAAACAACTTGGTATAATAAATATGAAATTATTACTAAAAATAGAATACCTGTATATACTAAATTTAAATTAAATACCTGTGTTCCATAAATAATTAAATAACCAATACCAGCTTTAGAAACTAAAAATTCTCCCATAATAACTCCGATTAAGGACATTGATATATTAAGTTTTAAACTAGATATAATTGTTGAATAAGATGAAGGAATAACAACTTTTTTAAGTATTTGTAATTTACTTGCTTTAAATGATTTTAGTAATTTTATCTTTACTTTATCTGTATTTAAAAAACCATTATAAATAGTAAAGATACTAATTATTAAATTTATAAGTAGAGCCATAACAATAATGCTTTTAGTATTCGCGCCAGCTATTATTATAATAAGTGGACCTAGTGCAACCTTAGGTAGTGAATTGAGCATTATTAAAAATGGATCTAAGACTTGTGCTAATAATTTAAATTCGTATAACAATATAGCAATAAAAAACCCTAGTGCTATTCCTAAAATAAATGCAATTATAGTTTCAAATAAAGTTACAAATATGTGAATAAATAAATCACTACTTAGATATAAGTTTTTAATAGTTTCAACTATGTTTGAAGGTGATGAGTAAATAAATGTACTTATTATATTAAATTTAGCAAGTAGTTCCCATATTGTAAAAAATAATATAACTATTGATATTTGTATTAAAGTTACAAAAATTTTTTTTCTTTTAACGCTTTTTAAAAATAACTTTTGATTAACAGACACATACATCACCACTTTATAATAGTATATTAAAAAAGTTAAATAATGTTAGATTAAATAGTTTATAAATAGATTATATTTTAAATTTAAGGTATAATTAAGGTATAATATTTATAATTAAATAAGGAGGCAAAATGAAATTATTATTAGTTGAAGATCAAAAGCATATGGCTTATGCTATTGAAGGTATACTTAAAAAAAATAAATATATAATTGACCTAGCTTTTGATGGAGTAGAAGGTTTAGATTTTGGTATGAATAATATTTATGATGCAATAATACTTGATATAATGCTTCCATATAAGGATGGATTTGAAGTTTTAAAAACATTAAGAGAAAATAATATTACAACGCCTATAATTATGTTAACTGCAAAAAGTGATGTTGAAGATAAAGTTAAAGGTCTTAATTTAGGTGCAGATGATTATTTACCAAAACCATTTGATACTGATGAACTTTTAGCAAGAATAAAATCTATTACAAGAAGAGGAAAGGTTATTGAAAAAAGTAATGAACTAAATTACAAAGAAATATTTTTAAATATGGATGAACTTAAAATAAGATGTAGAGAAAAAGAATATATATTAACACTTAAAGAAGCCCAACTTTTAGAAATGTTTTTAAAAAAACCAAATATTCCAATTTCTAAAGATACAATTATAAATAAAATATGGTCTTATGATAAAATTGTAATAGATAATAATGTTGAAGTATATATTTCTTTTTTAAGAAAAAAATTATTAAGTTTAGACTCTTCAGTTAAAATAAAAACAATGAGAGGTCTTGGTTATAAGTTAGTGGGTGATGATGATGTTTAAAAAACTTAGAAATAAATTACTTATATTAAATATTGTTATTATATCAATTGTTATGCTTATTTCGTTTTCAATAATATATACACTAACATATAGTAGTATTCATAATGATTCAATCAAAAAGTTAGAAAGAGCGTCTTTAGGTAGCTTGATTTATTTAAGAGAACCAGATAGTCAAGAATTTAAAATTCCCAAAGAATATCAAAATGAATTTAATACCTCATTTAATATATTAGTAGATGATGAAGGAACTATAACACAAATAGCTTCATCACTTAGTTATGAAGATTCAGTATATTATGATATAACACTAGATGTATTTAATTTAGATGAAAATATAGGTCAAATAAATATTGAAGATAAAATTTGGTTATATGAAATAAGTGAAATAAATAATAAATATAATGTTGATGACATAATTGGAGATAGTGTTTATAGAATTGCTTTTGTTGATATAACGGATAATGTAAATGCACTTAATGATTTACTTATAATTTTAATTTCAGTTGGTATAGCAATGTTAATTATTATATATTTTATAAGTATGTATTTTGCTAATAAATCTATAAAGCCAATTGAAAATATGTGGATTAAGCAAAAAAGGTTTGTAGCAGATGCAACTCATGAACTTAAAACGCCACTTACTATAATAAGTGCAAATACTGATTTAGTTTTATTAAATGAGAAAGATACCATAAAGAAACAAAGAAAATGGTTAGAGTTTATTAAAAATGAAACTAAGGGAATGAATAAGCTTATAAACGAACTATTAAATTCTGCTAAAGCTGAAGAAGAAAAAATAGTATTTAAAAATGTAAATATCAGTGATGCTTTAAATGAAACCATTTTAATATTTGAAACTATTATATTTGAAAAAAATATTAAGCTTACTACTAATATAGAAAAAGAAATATTTATAAATACAGATGTAGATAAACTAATTCAAGTTTTTAAAATACTAATAGATAATGCTGTAAAATATACTGATGAAAAAGGTACTATTCATATTAATCTTTATAAAGAAAAAAGAAAAGTTTATATAAATGTAGAAAATACAGGTGTTGGTATACATAAGGAAGATATAAATTTTATATTCGATAGATTTTATAAAGGTGTTAAATCTAGAACAGATAGAAAAAATAGTTTTGGTCTTGGTCTATTTATAGCAAAAACAATTGTTAATAATTTAAAAGGAGAAATTACTTGTGCAAGTGATGAAAAGTTAACTACATTTACAATTAAAATTTAAAAGATGAAAAAAAATTCATCTTTTTATTTTATTTAAGTTTCATTAAAGAAATATATTATATAATTTATTCATGAAAGGAAAGTGATATATAAGAAATAAAAAAAGAAAGATGTAATTATAATTTGAAATATATTAAAAAGAAAGGTAAAAGTAAATAGAGGTATAAATATGTAAAAAAAATTTCATAAAATAAACACACACTCACTAAATAGTTTTAACAAATAAGTTATATAATTGATTTATAAAGGAGGAAAGATAATTTAAGAAAAAAATACAATATCTAAATAAAAATATATATATAAATAAGAAAGGAATAGTGGTATATAAGAGAAAGTAAATAGATAACTAAAGCACTCTCACAAATATTTAATAACAATATAAAACCATGCTGGTTAAGTAATATAAAAGTATATTAGTTATTAAATAAAAAAAGTTAAAATTGAAAAATATTTTAACTTTTTTTATGATTTAAGGTTTCTTTAAGGTTAGAAATATATAATGTTTAAGGAAAGAAGGAAAGTATGAAAAAAAATATGTTTAAAAGAGCGTGGCTTAACATAACAAGGAAAAAAAGTAAAACAGTTATTTTATTTATTATCTTTTTTGTGATAGCCAATTTAGTATTAGCATCACTTGCAATATCTAACTCAGTAGAGGAAAGTACAAAGTATGCAAAAGAAACTTTAGGAAGTGAAGTTTATTTAAATGCTGATATGGAAAAATTAAGAGAAGAAATGATGGGTTCTTCATCAGAAATGATGGGCGGTGATAGAAGTGCAATGCTAAGACCAGACACTAATCTAGAAATGGTTAATAGTATTGCAAACTCTGAATATGTAAAAGATTATACCTATGGTGTAACAGCTACATATGAACCCGTAAACTTTGAATTAATTGAAAGTGATGAAGAAGAAAGTGGATTTGGTGCAATGATGGGTGATAGAGAAATACCTAATATGATAACAGGTATTAACTCATATGCATTTTTACCAGGTGTTATGAATAATTTATTTGAAATTACTGAAGGAACATACTTTGATGAAACAACAGATGATTCTTTAATAATTTCATATGAGTTAGCAGAAGCAAATGACTTAGTTGTTGGAGATATTTTAGAACTTCAAAATATTGAAAGTGCAGAAAGTTTTGAATATGAAATAATAGGTATATTTTTAGCATCTGAAGAAGGTTATGAAAATGATATTTATATGAATATTGAATCTACTGAAAATTTATTAACTGAAGAAAGTTATAATAATGGAGATTATGCGGTAAATAGTGTTATATATTATTTAAATAATCCAGAAGATACAGATAAATTTATAGCAGAAGCAAATGATAAATATGATTTTGAAAGTTTAAGTTTAACACTGGATATTGATAATACTGCTTATGAACAAATGGCAGGGCCACTTGAATCAGTTGGATCATTTGCATCAACCATACTTGTTGTTGTAATAATAGCAGCTGTACTAATAATTGCTTTAATTATAAATAATAATATTAAAGAAAGAAAATATGAAGTTGGAGTTCTAATGAGTTTAGGATCAACTAAGAAAAATATAGTTGGACAACTTTTAGTAGAACTTGTAGTAGTTGCGACAGTTGGATTTATTCTTTCGATGGCAACGAGTTCATTGATTGCCGGAGGATTATCCGATAGTTTACTAGATAGTCAGTTAGAGATGAGTCAGGAAGCTAGTGAAAATAACTTTGGAAGACCTACTGGTGGTATGAATATGGGAAGTAGAAATCCAATTAGTAATTCTGCGCAAAATGTAGAAGTAATTGATGAAATAGATGTAAGCGTTACAGGCGCTGAATATGTAGGATTATTTACAATTGGTTATATAATAATATTAGTAGCGTTGTTTTTTCCATCGATTGGTATAATGAGATATGAACCTAAGACAATACTTACGGGGAGGGAATAAATGAATAAATTAAAATGCACAGATATAAGATATGCTTATGATGATGGTGATAAAAAAAATATAGTTTTAAAAGGAATAGATTTAACTTTTGAATCAGGTAAAATGTACTCGATAATTGGTGAGTCTGGATCTGGTAAAACAACTCTAATATCACTCATATCAGCACTTGATAATATTCAAGAAGGAGATATAACTTATAATAATGTTAGTATAAAGGATATTGGTAATGCTCAATTTAGATTACATTATGTTAATATAGTATTTCAGTCGTATAATTTAATTAATTATATGACTGCTAAAGAAAATGTTGAAATAGTATTAGATTTTTCAGGACATAATCATCCTAAAGATTATGCATATGAAGTATTAGAAAAAGTAGGTATAGATAGTGCAAAAGCTAATAGAATGGTTCTTAAACTTTCAGGCGGTGAGCAACAAAGAGTTGCTGTAGCAAGAGCGATAGCAACAGAAGTTCCAATAATAGTAGCTGATGAACCTACTGGTAATTTGGATGAAGATACTGAAAAAAAAGTAATGGATTTATTTAAGCAAATGGCTAAAGATGGAAAAATAGTTATAATTGTAACGCATTCTAAAAACGTTTCTTCTTACGCAGATAAAATATATAAAATAAAAAAAGGAGTTATTGAAAAATAGCTTTTTTGATTTTTATGGAATTAATAAAAAAAATATGTTAAAATTATAATAGGTGAAAATATGATAGATGATTTATACGAAGAAGTTAAATATTTTAGAATGAAAGGTTTAGATGCACTCGAATATAATATATGTGTTGATGAGAGAAAAGAAATATTGTATTTAGTAGATTCTATCGAAGATATTACAAAATTTTATAATATAAACATTTATGTTGAAGATTTTATAAATTATGAATATAAAAGTATTATAGAACAGCAATTAGAAAAATTTTTAATAAATTTGGATGGAAAGTTGCAAGAAGATGAAAGTTATTTTTTAAAAAATAATGAAGATCAAATTAATTTTAATGTAAATAATAATAAATTGTTTAATATAAATGAGGTTACTGATATATTTTTATCTCAACTTTCTCAGCGAATAAATCCAAATGAAAATTATGATTGTTACAAAGAAATTGAAAGAGTAGTTTTAAGTAGGTCGGAAAATATAAATGGATATATAACAGATTATCTATTAGATTTTTATAGTAAATATAATGGTAAAATGGAAGAATTTTCTTTCAAACGAAATGAAAATATTAAAGAAAACGAAAAATCAACAGTTCCAAGTCCCCTCGCATATGCATATGCATATTATTATAAATCTTGTATTTTAGAAAAAGCACTTGAATGTATTCCAAGTTATAAAAATATTAATTATCAAAAATTAAAAGATAATATTAAAGAAATATTTGAAAAACATAATGTTAAAATAAAAGAATTTGGTAATTATAATATAGCCATTGATAATTTAGAAATTAGTATGGATAAAGAATTAACAAACTATGAAACATCCTTAACAAATTTTTATGGAGATTTTGCATTAGAATTTATTTCAAAAGCAATAAGTGTGGAATTGAATAACACAGAAAGTTATTCTATGAAATATAGTGATTTTCAAAGTAATTTAGTTAAAGAAGACGTTATTAAACCATTATTTACTAGATTTATACAAGAATTAAATTTTTGTTATGATATTAACTCTCATGAAAATTGCAATAATGAAATATTAAGTGCTTTAGGTAAGTCATTAACAAGTGCATATTCATTAGAAGACGAAAATAAAAATAAATCTGAACTATATGATTTCATAATAAAATCAATTCCAGTAATAAAGCAAATATATGCAATGCCGGATTTGAAGACCATGACAAAGGAAGATGTTAAAAACGTAATTCAAAATAGTTTATACTACACTGAAAAAATAGAAAAAGCTTTTATTTAAAAAACACAAAAAAGATAAGAAGTTATTGAAAAATAACTTTTTTTATTTTTTTTAAAAAAAGGGTTGACAAAACAAAATGTTTTTAATACAATGTTAATAACAACGGAGAAATGTTGTTTATATTTAAAACTTTGTTTTTAACAAAATGTAAATAACTCGTTGTCTATATTATAATAGTTGTTATTAATGAAATGATAATAACTAATAAGGAGGTTAAGAATATGGACAAAGAAAAATATGAGAAACTACTTAATGCTAAAAGAATGTTAGTGGTAGTGGATTTACTAAAAGGGTTTGTAACTGAAGGTAAATTAGCTGATGAAAGAATTAAAAGAATAATTCCTGAAACAGTAAGATTAGTTGAAGAATTTTTAAAAGAAGGGGATACAGTTATGTTTGTCAAGGATGCACATAAAAAGGATGCTATAGAATTCAATCATTTTCCACCACATTGCATAATTGGAAGTAAGGAAGCAGAACTTGTTGATGAGTTAATGCCTTATGAAAAAGATGCATTAGTTTTAGAAAAAAATGCAATAAGCGTAGCTGCTAATCCTGAGTACTTTAATATTTTAAGTAAAATGAAAAATTTAGAAGAAGTAGTTGGTGCTGGGTGCGAAGCTGAGATGTGTGTTATGGGAGCATTTATTCCAACAAAAAGTTACTTTGATCAAATGAATAGAAATGTTGATGTAATAGTTCCAAGAAATTTGATTGAAACATTTGATGGAATGGGAGCAATAAATGATGTTAATAAAAGAGCAATAAATGCTATACAGCATATGGGGAAATATGAAAGTGTAGCTTATGTAAAAAATGAACTAGCACTTACAATGATGGATGGTATAGGTATTAGTGTAGTTAACAAGTATGAAAGAAGGAGAAAGTAAAATGGAAAGATTACCGAGAAATTATACATTATTAACTGATCAATATCAGTTATCAATGTCAAATGCATATTTTCAAAATAATATGCATGAAAAAGAAGTTGTTTTTGATGCTTTTTTTAGAAAAGTACCAAATGGAGGAAGTTATGCAATAATGGCTGGAGTAGATAAAATTATTCCATTCATACAAAACTTTAGATATTCTGATGAAGAAATTAAACATTTTGAAAAACAAGGATATAATAAAGAATTTATAAATTATTTAAAGAATTTTAAATTTAGGGGAACTATAACTGCAGTACCTGATGGAACACCAGTATTTCCAAATGAACCAATTATTACAGTCAAAGCTCCACTAATTGATGCACAGCTAATTGAAACTGCTCTATTATCAATTATAAATGGAGCTATGGAACATGCAACTGGAGCAAGAAATGTTATTGAATCAGCAAATGGTTATAATGTAATGGAGTTTGGTGCAAGAAGGGCGGATGGACTTGAAGCTGCACTTGACTCATCAATTTACGGATATATGGCAGGATGTTTTGGAACTAGTAATGTTTTAGCTGCTGAACACCTAGGTATTAAACCACTTGGAACTCAAGCTCACTCATTTATTGAATCTTTTGATACAGAGCTTGAAGCATTTATAGCGTTTGCTAAAGTTTATCCAAATAACTGTACACTTTTAGTTGATACATATAACACTTTAGAAAGTGGTGTGCCAAATGCTATAAAAACATTTAAGTGGATGAAAGAAAATAATTTGCCACTTGATAATATCGGCATCAGAGTAGATTCAGGTGATTTAGCTTATTTATCAAAAGAAGCAAGAAAAATGTTTAATGAAGCTGGATTTCCTAATGTAAAAATAGTTTTAAGTAATGGACTTAATGCTAAAACAATTGATGCTTTAATTAAGGAAGGTGCGCAGTTTAATGTACTTGGAGTTGGTGATAATATATCAAAGCCAGAGGGTAGAATGGGTTGTGTTTATAAAGTAGTAGCATTAAAGAAAGATAATGAATTTGTTCCTAAAATAAAACTTAGTAATGATGTAATAAAAATAGTTAATCCAGGATATAAAAAAGTTTATAGAACATTTGATAATAATACTGGTTATGCAACTGGTGATGTAATAGACTTTTATAATAAAAAGTTACCAGAAAATAATATGGAATTAGTTAATCTAAAAAATAGAGATGATAAAAAAGTAATAAGTGATTTTCATATTACAGAATTACAAGTTCCAATATTTGTAAATGGCGCTTTAGTATATGATGAACCAACTTGGGATGAAAAAAGAAAATATTGTAATGATGAAATGAATAAATTATATCCAGAAATAAGAAGAGTTACAAATCCACATATCTATCATGTAAGTGGAACTAAAGAGTATGTAGATTATAAATATGACTTGATTGAACATACTAGAAAGAGAGTAAAATAGTGAGAAAAGAAAAGCTTGAAGAGTTACAGTATTATTTAAATTTATTAAAAGTTATTGAGATTAATAAATCAAAAGAAAACCCTAGTTTCGTATCAGTTAGTAAATATGCTATAACACTTAATAATGGAAAGAAAATAACTAGAGAAAAAATACTTAAAAATAACTTAGATGGAAGTGCTGCGATTATTATTCCAGTTACTCCAGAAAATGAATATTTAGTTTCAATAGAGCCAAGAGTATTTACTAAACAAACAGTTGATGTAGGTTTTCCTGCTGGATATATTGATGAAAATGAAAACTCAGTAGATGCCGCAAAAAGAGAACTAAAAGAAGAAACTGGTTATGTAGTAAGTGACATGATAAAATTAGGGTCATTTTATCAAGACCAAGGTATATCATCAGCTTTAAACTCTTACTTTCTAGGACTGGGCGCAGTAAAAAAATATGAGCAATCACTTGATGAAGATGAACTTATTAAATATATGACATTTAATGAAAGAGAAATAGAATATTTAATCAATCATGGTTATATGACTGGACTCAACAGTGCTTATATTTATGAAAAAACTAAAAATTATTTAAAAGAAAGAAGGTAATATTATGAAAAAATATGGATTTATAAAAGTAGGTGCTTTAGCTCCAAGTTTAAAGGTGGCTGACGTAGAGTATAATACTTATGAATTATTAAAAGAAATAAAGAAAGCTTCAAAAGAAGATATTAAAGTTTTAGTAACTCCAGAGCTTGCTATAACGGGATATACATGTGCTGATTTATTTAATCATAATTTACTTATTTCAAAATCACTAGATGCACTTAATAAAATAATTGAAGAGACTAAAAACTTAGATATAACGCTTATTATTGGTACTCCTATAAAGCATGAAAGTGCTTTATATAACACTGCTGTAGTAATTAATAAAGGGAAAATACTAGGAGTAGTTCCTAAAATAAATATTCCAAATAATAATGAATTTTATGAAAAAAGATGGTTTGCTTCAGGTAAGGATATTAAAAATAATAATATAAATATATGTGGCCAAGATACACTAATAGATACCAATATAATTTTTGAAGATAGTGAAAATAATAATATAACATTTGCAGTAGAAATTTGTGAAGATTTATGGGCTGTGAATTCACCTTCTATAAATCATAGTCTAAATGGTGCTAATATTATCTTTAATCCATCTGCTAGTAATGAACTTATTGGAAAACAAAGTTTTAGAAAAGACTTAGTTAAAATGCAAAGTGCTAAAAATATAGGAGCTTATGTTTATGCATCAAGTGGTGCAGGAGAGTCTACTACTGATTTAGTATTTTCAGGACATTTATTAATTGCTGAGGCAGGAAGTTTATTAAATGAAGAAAAAAATACAACATTCGATTCAAGTTTTATAAGTGCTGATATAGACTGTTTAAGGTTATCTCATGATAGATTAAATAATTCTAATTTTATTCCAAATGATAATGAAATATATAAACATATTAAATTTAATGTTAATAACAATAAAGTTATTAACAGAAACTATGAAATGTATCCATTTGTTCCAAAGGATAAAGATAAAAGACATGAAAGATGTACTGAAATATTTAATATTCAAGCTTTATCTTTAGCGAAAAGAATTAAACATACATCTATGGAAAAAACTGTGATAGGTATTTCTGGAGGACTTGATTCTACACTTGCATTTTTAGTTATAATCGAAGCTTATAAAAAGTTAGGAATAGACAATAAAAATATAATCGCAGTAACAATGCCTGGGTTTGGTACAACAAACAGAACATATCAAAATGCATGTAATTTAGTTAAAGAGTATGGCGCTACTCTTTTAGAAGTAGATATTAAAAAAGCTTGTTTACAACATTTTAAAGATATTGGTATAAAAGAAACTGATAGAACTGTTACATATGAAAATTCTCAAGCTCGTGAGAGAACTCAAATTTTAATGGACATTGCAAATAAGGAAAATGCATTAGTAATTGGAACAGGAGATTTATCAGAACTTGTTTTAGGATGGTGTACTTATAATGGAGATCATATGAGTATGTATGCAGTAAACTCAAGTATTCCAAAAACACTTGTTAGATATTTAGTTGAGTATGTATATTCACTTAATAATAGTAAAACTTTAAAGGATATTATTGATACACCAATTAGCCCTGAACTTTTACCACCAGATAAAAATGGCAAAATAAAACAAGTTACTGAAAATAGTATTGGACCATATGTTTTACATGACTTTTTTATCTATCACTTTTTAAGATATGGTGCAGCTCCATCTAAAATTTATTTTCTAGCTAAACATACATTTAAAAATAGTTATAAAGTTGAGGAAATAAAAAAATGGTTAACAGTATTTATAAAAAGATTTTTTACACAACAATTTAAAAGAAGCTGCCTTCCAGATGGTCCAAAAGTTGGTACTATAAGTGTAAGTCCAAGAGGCGACCTTAGAATGCCAAGTGATGCTAGTTTAAAGTTATGGCTTAAAGATATAGGAGAGTAAAATGAAAATAGGTATATATGGAGGATCATTTAATCCAGTGCATAATGCACATACTGATTTAGCTAATAAATTAATTGAAAAGAATTATTTAGATAAAGTTATTTTTGTACCAGTTGGAAGTAATTATACAAAAAGTTCTTTAGCAAGTGAAACTCACAGAAAAAATATGTTAGAAATTATAAAAGAGGATAATTTTATAATTTCTGACTATGAATTTGGTCAAAGAAAATATACAATCGATACAATAAACCATTTTAAAAATGAATATATAAATGATGAAATTTATTTTATTATTGGTAGTGATAATTTATATGAGGTTAATACTTGGAAAAATTATGAAGATATACTTAGTAATCATAAATTATTAGTTATAATAAGAAATAACGATGATATTAATAAATTAAGAAAACTGTACCCTAAATATAATGAAAATATTATTATAATAAATTTAAACATAAAAAAAATATCATCAACTATGGTTAGGGATAATATTAAAAATAAAAACATAGATAATATAGATAAATTTATAGATGAAAAAGTATTAAAATATATTAAAGAAAATCATTTGTTTGAAAGGAATTTATAAATGGAAAAAATAGTTAGAAAATTAAAAAAGAAAAATAAAACAGTAGCTACTATGGAAAGTTGTACTGGTGGATTTATTGCACACTCTATAACTAATATCTCTGGTTCAAGTGATGTATTTAGTTTTGGAGCAGTAACATATTCTAACGATGCTAAAATTATGATGGGAGTAGACCCTAAAATAATTGAAAAATATACAGTGTACTCTAAAGAAGTAGCAATACAAATGGCTATGCAAATAACTCATAAAGCAGGTAGTGATTATGGAATTGGTGTAACAGGTAAGTTAAATAAACCAGATAAAAAAAATGATACTAAAAATAATAATATAGTATATTTTGCTATTTATGATAAAACTAATGAAAAATTATATTCATTTGAAAAAATAATTGAAAATAATCCTAGAGAAGAAAACAAATATATAATTTTAAAAACTATAGAAAATTGCTTGTTAGGAATATTAGAAGTATAGTGAAAAGAAAGATAAATAAAGTTAAAATATTCTCAAATGATAATAGTAAAAGTATAGCGCTAGCAAAAAAATTAAAAAGAACTTTGTCAAAAAATAATATATTAATTGATGAAGAAAATCCAGATTTAGCTATAGCAATAGGTGGGGATGGAACATTTTTAAAAATGATTAATAAAACTAAATTTAATAAAGATATTATATATGTGGGAATTAATACAGGTACTTTAGGTTTTGCTCAAGAATATGAAAATGTTGATAATTTGATAAATGATTTAAATAACAATTTATTTAAATTACATAATCTTCAAATCCAAAAAAATATAATCGAAACAAAAGATAGAAAAACTAATTTATATTCACTAAATGAAATAGCAATTAGAGATATTGATTTAAATACAATGAAATCTAAAGTATATATAGATAAAGCACTTTTAGAAAATTTTACTGGAGATGGTATATTAATATCAACAGCTTTTGGATCAACTGCTTACAATTTGAGTTTTGGTGGATCTATTATTTATCATGAACTAGATGTAATAGAACTTACCCCAATTGCTCCGCTTAATAATAAACACTATAAAACTTTATTTAATTCAGTTATTTTACCAGATAATAAAGAAATTACTATAAAGCCAATAAAGTATAAAAACATACTTGTAACACTTGATGGGCATAATCATATATTTAATGATGTAGTAAGTATTAAAACTAAAGTGTTAAAAGATAAAATAAAAGTAATAAGACTTAAAAATTATAATTTTGCAAAAAAAATAAATGATAAGTTTTTAAAATGATGGTATAATTAAAAGTAGGTGAGAAGATGTATAAAACAGAAAAAGAATTTTTAAAAAATTATAATTCAGATGAATTTGAGAAGTTATCTTTAACTACAGATATATTAATATTTTCAATTTCAGATGAAGAAACAACTAATTATAGAAAGACTTCGAAAAAACATATGAGTATTTTACTTGTAAAAAGAACGGATCATCCGTTTAAAGATAAGTGGTGTTTACCCGGTGGTTTTTTAGATATAAAAGAAGATTTAGATTCATGCCCAGCTAGAATATTAGAAAGGGAAACTAATTTAAAAAATATTTATCTAGAGCAACTATATACATTTGGTGAAGTAAAAAGAGATCCTAGAATGAGAATAGTATCTACTTCTTATATGGCTTTAATTGATAAAACTAAATTAGAAGAAACTTTAAATCCAAATGCTTCATGGTTTAATGTAACTTTTGAAGATGATAAAGATTCTACTCATATTACTTTAGATAATGGGAAAGAATTTATACACTGTGATATAAAGAAAATTTTATATTCAAATACAACAGATAGATATAGGTTTGAAACAGTAAAAAATGACAAACTTGCATTTGATCATCCAATAGTAATACTATCTGGTCTTGAAAGATTAAAAAATAAACTTGAGTATACTGATATAGTATTTAATATGATGCCTAAATATTTTACCCTTGGAGAATTACAAAAAGTATATGAAGTAATACTTAATAAAAAATTACTTGATCCAGCTTTTAGAAGAATAATTGCAAGTAGAGTGGAAAAAACTGATAAACAAAGAACTGGTGGAGGTCATAGACCTTCTGCGTTATTTACATATAAGGAAGGAAAGTAATATGTTAAAAAATATGCGAGATTATTCACATGATGAATTTGTAGAAATAGTAAAGAATTTAAATGAAGAAGAACTGTTAGATTTTTCTAAAAACTATGGAGGTTATCCTGTGCTTTTTAGAATGGCATTAGATGAAAGAATAAAAAATATTCCATTTATTCAATGTGGAGCAGCTGTTGTAATAGAAAATAATAATAAAATTTTATTACAAGAAAGAATTAGTGGTAACCATTTTTCTATACCAGGTGGTTGCCAAGAACTCGGAGAAGAACTTGAGGATACAGCAATTAGAGAAATATTTGAAGAAACTAATCTAAAAATCAAAAATGAAGATTTAACTTGTATTACAACTGTTTCAGGAAACAAAAGAAGAAGAGTCTATCCAAATGGAGATGTCGTATATAATAATACAACTTTATTTTATGTTAACATTTCAGACGAAATGTTATATCATATTAAAATAGATGAAGAAAGTCGATCAATGCAATTTTATGATATAAATAACTTACCTGATGGATTTGATAGTTATGATTTATTAGAAGAATATTTGAAATTTAAAAAATAAATATTCTTTTTTTGTGACTAATTAATTATTTACAATATATTAATTT
>CAYJNS010000006.1:0-282 GCA_964371745.1 uncultured Muribaculaceae bacterium | reverse complement strand
AAACTAGATAGAACAGGTGAAAAAAATGAGTGAAGTTGTTAGATTAATCACAGATTATGGATTTGTTTTTATTTTTGTTATGCTTTTTATATACTTTTTACTTAAATATGGGGAAAAGTTTTTGAAAATTTCTCTTAGTAGAATGGAAAATAAAAATTATATGATTGATACATTAACAAAAGCTTTAGAAAACTGTTCAAGTGTCATTGAACATAATACAAAAGCTTTAGAAAATAATTCAGTTGTTATAAAAAATTATACAGATAATGCCCATAAATTAGA
>CAYJNS010000005.1:32293-33974 GCA_964371745.1 uncultured Muribaculaceae bacterium | reverse complement strand
TCCCACTTTTATTTGAAATTTTTATACTTATATTTACTTATATAGTAAAAAATATGAAGTCATCAATTGTAGGAAAAATAAAAATGATAATACTTGGTATTACAGTTATATCTATATTTTTCTTAAATAGTTATAATATTAATATATCAATTGTCTATTTTATACCAATAATTATATTGGAATTAATTACAGTAATAGGGTATATTAAAGAATTTTCTAAACCAAAAGAAAATATAAAACCTTTAAATATAGCATATGTACCAATGAATGAAATGCTTAAAAATTTATTTAATACAAAATTTTATGAAAAATATAAAGATTATGATGGAATAACAGGTAAATCTAAATAATTATATGATATAATCTTATTTAGGGAGAGGTTTAGATGAAATATATCTTTGTTACACTAAGTATTTTAGTAGTTTGGGTTTCTATTATTTTAATTATTAATACAGTAGATACTAATGAAATAGTATTATCATTAATTGCGCTATTTATGACAACGTTTTTATATATTGTTGGTTTTGGAGATTCTATATAATGAAAAATATATTAATATTCAAATTATTAAAAATTAAATTAAGTTCTAATACTAGTAAAGAATTAGAATATAAAAAAGTTATCTTTAATCATCTAAAATCTAAGGGTGGTATATACATTAAATTTTTACAAATGCTTAGCATGATGGATAAATTTATGGATGGTTGGGCAACACCTAAAGATTATAGTGTATTTAATAAAATAGAGGAAGAATTTATAGATTTATCAAAAATAATAGATATTAATAAATTTAAGATAATAGATGAAATACCTTATGCTACTGGTTCTTTTGCGCAAATTTATAAAGCTGTATTACCAAATAGTGAAATAGTTGCTTTAAAAGTATTAAGACCAAGTATTTATAATAATTTAGAAGTAGAATTATCAAAATTATCAAAAATTATAAAATTAGTGAGTTTTTTTCAAAAAAATACAATAGTTAATTTAAATGATGCATTTAAAGAATTTAAGAAAAATACTCTTTTAGAAATTGATTATTTATCAGAAATAGAAAACATGAAATATTTTTATAAAGTTTACGAAAATAGCAAAAGTGTAAAAATACCTAAAGTATATGAGGATTTATCATCTAATTATGTAATAATTCAAGAATTCATTGAAGGAAAAACTCTTTCAGATTATATGTTTGAAGGTAGCGATTTAGTAAAAAGTATAAAAGCGGAAACAGGTTATAATATTTGGAAACAGTTAGTACTTTTAGTTGGAGAGGCAATTCGTTGTGCTTTAGTAGATGATTTTGTATATGGAGATCCACATCCGGGAAACATCATGATATTATCTAATAATAAAATAGGATTTATTGATTTTGGTCTAATAGCAAATAAACCTATATCTCAAGAAGCTTTTTATAACTGGACAAAATCTTATTATAATACAATAAGTGGAAATAAAGATTATAAAAAACTTCTTAAAACATCTTATATGTGTTTTTGTCCTGATATAACAATAGCTTTAAAAAAGGTATCAAGTGAAGTTAACTTTATTGAAGAAATATCAAATGCAATTATTAAAAAATCAAATATATTAAATGATAATAATTTAAATCAAAATATAAATGATGGACATTTTTTTAAAGTTTTAACTCAGTTTGTTGATGGACCAAATTCATTAAATATTAAAA
>CAYJNS010000005.1:0-32283 GCA_964371745.1 uncultured Muribaculaceae bacterium | reverse complement strand
TTCAGTTACTTAAGGCTATTCAATTATTTGTTTGTACAGTTAATACTATAGATAAACTTAGTAATAAAGAAAGTAATTATTCAACTATTATGAAACAAAGTATAGAGTATGCCTTTAATTTAATCAGTGAAAAAGATATAAAAAAAGATTTACCAAGTAAAACGAAATATACAAAAGCTCAGTGTTATGAAATATTAATTGAAAATTTAACTAAACTAGCAAATTCAGATGAATTTTTATTTGAAAATATGAAAGGAATATAATGAAAAAAAATATTTTAATACATACTAAATATCCGTATACTGCTATTATTATAGCTATTATTTGGTTAAGTATTGCTATTATAATAAAAACACAAAAAATAGAAGATATAACAGTTTTAATTTTAACTACATTATTTACAACAATGTTAATAGCGTATTTTGGTTTTAAATCACCTAAAAAATAATGAATTTATTTAAAATATATGTTATACTAATGCGAAAAAAAGGAAGTGATATAAGTGGAAGATACTATTTGTAGTATATCAACAAATATAGGTGGAGCAATCTCTATTATAAGATTAACTGGAAAAAATTCAATAAATATAATTAACAAAATATTTTCTAAAGATTTAACTAAAGAAAATAGTCATACAATACATTATGGTTATATTAAAAATAAAGAGATAATTATAGATGAGGTTTTAGTTATGTTAATGAGATCACCTAAAACTTATACATGTGAAGATGTCATTGAAATAAATGCTCATGGTGGGGTAAGAGTAACTAATAAAATATTAGAAATATTACTTGAAAGTGGTTGTAGACTTGCAGAGCCTGGTGAATTTACTAAAAGAGCATTTTTAAATGGAAGAATAGATTTAACTAAGGCTGAGGCTGTTAATGATTTGATAACAGCTAAAACTGATAGTTCACATGCTATGGCAATTAATGCTGTAAGTGGAAGATTATACAGTAAAATTAATGATTTAAGAGAAAAAATAGCTAAAATAATTAGTAATATTGAAGTAAATATAGATTATCCAGAGTATACAGATGAAGTAGAAGTAACAAGTAATTTAATTGATAAATATTTAACAGAAATAAATGAAGAGTTAAAAAGTATTATAAAAGATTCTGAAAATGGAAGAATTATAAAAAGTGGTGTAAACATAGCTATAGTAGGAAGACCTAATGTAGGAAAAAGTAGTTTATTAAATGCTTTTTTAGATGAAGAAAAAGCAATTGTAACTAATATACCAGGCACAACTAGAGATATAGTTGAAGGCTCTATTACACTTTCAGGAATAGAGGTAAACTTTATAGATACTGCAGGTATTAGAACAACTGATGATGTTGTTGAAAAAATAGGTGTTGAAAAATCTATTAAAACAATAGATATAGCTGATTTAGTAATAATAGTACTTAATAATAATGAAGAGCTTACTGAGGAAGATATTAATTTAATAAATCAAAGTAATGAAGAAAAAACTATTTATTATATTAATAAGTCAGATTTAGAAAATAAATTAATACTTGATAAAAATAATATAGTATATGGAAATACTATTGCTAAAGATGGTATTAATAAACTTAAAGAAACAATTGTTACTAAACTTAAATTAGAAGAAATTATAAATAAAGATATGACATATTTAGGTAATATAAGACAAGTAGATTTAGTTAAAAAAGCAAGTGCTTCAATTGATAATGCTATTAAAAGTAAAGAAAAGCACGAAGAGATTGATTTAATTGAAATAGATATTAAAGATGCATGGGAATATTTAGGAAAACTAACGGGTGAATTTTATGAAGATGAACTTGTAGATAAAATATTTGCTAATTTTTGTTTAGGGAAGTAAAATGGATATAAAAACATTCTTACAATACTTAAAGTTAAATTATTCATTTGAAGAACTTAGAATATTATTAAATTTACATAAAAGTAAATTTTTAATATATCTTCAAGATTTAATAAAAACTCCCAACATAACAAAAGAAGATTATAGATTAATAAAAAATTTTATAAATAATAATTTTGTATTTAACAATTATTCTAATAACTCATCTTTCATAGTAATCGCAGACTTACATTTTGGTCATAGAAAAGAAAAGCTATATTATTTAGATTCAGTATATAATTATGCAGTAAAACAAGATATAAAAGATATATACATAGTTGGAGACTTATTAGATGGACAATTTTTTATATCTAAAAAGAATTTAAATTCATATGAAAAACAATTTATGCATCTTATTAATAATTATCCATATGATAAAAGTATTCATAATTATGCACTTTTAGGAAATCATGATTATTGGTTTGAAGAAAAAGGTAGAATATTAATAAATGAAGAATTAGAAAAAGAAAGAATAGATTTTACTACAATGGGCTATAAAAGAGCCTATATAACAGCACTAGGTTCATCTATTGCATATAAACATTTAATGGATAATTATAAAATAAAGTTACCAGCATACACACCTTGTATCCAGTTTAAAGGACACTCACATAAATATAGATTTAGAGTAAAAAATGATAAAAAACCTTATAGATTTAATGTTCCTCATTTATTCAAATATCCAAGTACTGAATTAACAAATTATACACATCCTGGTTTTTTATTAGTTAAATTTGAAAAGATAGATGATTCATTAAATTTGTTTAATATAGCATTAAATGTATTTAATAGTAAAAAAATATATAAAAAAGAAGAAGAAAACATATTAATAAAAAGAAAATATCCTTATTAAAGTAGAGAAATCTACTTTTTTTAAAAAAATAAGTAGTATTTGAAAATAGTTTATGATAGAATATTTAATTATCAGGAGGAAGTATGAATAAAAATCAAAAAAAAATTTATAATGAATATAATGAATTTATAAAAAATGAGAGCGAAGAACAATTTAATGAAGGTGAAAACTATAAGTTAAGTAAAACTAATTTTAATAAAATTTCTGCTTTTATCAAATGGGTAAAGAAAACAAACATAGAGATAGATTATTCTACTATAGGAAATATATGTGAATTAGTCAAAGGTAACGAGGAATATTTAGATATATTAATTAAAATAGATACTAGAAGAATAGATTTAATATTTTATATAGATAGCGAATTAGAAAAATCTATAGAAAAAATTCGTGGATATATAGAAAAGTATAATTTAGGTCATATTTTTACACAAATGAATTTATCTGATAAAAAAAATATATATTATGATTTATCTTATTATTTAAAAACATTAGATAAATATAATATAAAATATAATCAAATTGAGAAAAAAATGTTTAATCAAATTGAAGAAAATTTAAATAACCTTCCAATCACTGCTGTTATAGATATTATTTTATCTAATGAAGAAAGTGGTCATGTATTAAAAAATTTAAACCTTAATGAACAAAATCAATTAGCGTTGTTAAATAATAATTATGAAGAAGAAGAATGTAATATGGGTTTATTTGATGAATATATACATTGGGTTTATGATAATATTAGAAATAAAAATCTAACTTTTGTTGCACTGTATTTAATTAAAGATAATTCTAAACTTTATAAATATATAAATAATAAAGCTGTAGTAAGAAAACTAGTAGATATAGACCCTAGAGCATTAGATTTTAAAGATGTTAAAGCTTATTTTAGCGAAGAGGAAATAACTTTAATAAATTACAAACAAATAAAAATGTATCCAGATTATATATTTACTAAATTATCTGGTAAAAATAATAACTTTAATGAAGAAGATATTAAATTAATATTAATTGCTGTAAATGAAAGTCCTTTATTAGTTAAGGTTATTGGTGAGAAATATAATTTATATAAAGAGTGGTTGTTAAAACATGCTAAAAATGCGTTTGAAAGACAAGTTAATGATATTTATATAGAAAAAACAGTTAAGGATCCTAGATATCCTAAAAATAAAACTAAAGCAGCAATAGAGCGTTATGAAGAAGATATTAATAGTATAAAAAAAGAAGCAGAAGAAGCTATGTTTAGAATACAAGAATTAAGTTCTGGATGGGATTTATATACTGATTTAACTTCTAATCAAAGAACAATGAAACCATTAGAAAATCAAAATAAGTAGAGAAATCTACTTTTTTTTGTTATAATACTTTTGAAAGAGGAATATTATGTCAAATATAGTTAATATCACAGAGAAAATCAATTATAATGAACTATTTAGTAAAAAATTAATTAATAGTAATGTAATTATATCTAAAGAAATAAATGATATTATAGAATCGTTTAGAAACTATTTTAATATGATGTTAGAAGATATTAATGAAAAGGATTATGGATCAAATGAATATATTGAATTTATTCCAGTAATTACATTTGCAAATGAAAATAATAAAATGGAAGTTAAATGCTTTAATAGTATATTATTTGATTTAATAACACAAATAACTTATGATAATGTTAAATCATATTTTGTAGTAGTTGGTAAAGTAAAAAATGAATTAGTTAACTTTGAAGTGTCCATTAATAATGAATTTTTTCAAATTGATAAAAAATTTGTTATGACATATTCAACTAAGTTTGGGGATTTAAGAAAAATAGATTATTTAGAAAAAACTATAAATGGTTATGAGTTATATGAAAACTATATAAATGGAGATATATTTGATGAAAATCCTATACTTCATTTAATGAAAGTAATTGAAGATAAGAATAGATTGTGGGGAAGAAAATGATTGATGTATTAGTAGTTGGTGGAGGACATGCAGGAATAGAGGCTGCGCATATAAGTGCTGTAATAGGTAAAAAAACAGTTCTTTTAACTATGAATAAAAATAATATTGCTGATATGCCATGTAATCCATCTATTGGTGGAACTAGTAAAGGTGTAATAGTACGTGAAGTTGATGCTTTAGGTGGTTTGATGGGAAAAGTTGCTGATGATTCCCATTTCCAAATCAAAATGCTAAATGCATCTAAAGGTCCTGCGGTTAGATGTTTAAGAGCTCAAGCTGATAAAGTAGTATATCCTAAAAATATGATTAAAGCTTTAGAAGAAACAAAAAACTTAGAAATTATTGAAGGAAAAGTAGAAGATTTAATAATTGAAAATAATATAGTAACGGGTGTTATTTTAGATAATGGAGAAAAAATATATTCCAAAATAGTTATCTTAACAACGGGAACTTATACTAAAGCTAATATTTTAGTTGGAAGTAAATCTATAAAGTCTGGTCCACATGGAGAAGATAGAAGTAATTATTTATCTGATAACTTAAAAAAGTTAGGACTTAATATAATAAGGCTTAAAACTGGTACACCACCAAGGATTAAAGAATCATCAATGGATTTTTCAGTTATGCAAGAAGAAAAAGGAGACTCAAAAGAATATACATTTAGTTTTGATAACATTGTAAAGTATGATGTAAACAAACAAAAAAGTTGTTATTTAGTATTTACAAATGATGAAACGCATAAAATAATAAATGAAAATTTAGATAAAAGTGCAATGTATGGAGGCCATGTAACTGGAGTTGGACCTAGATACTGCCCATCTATTGAAGATAAAATAGTAAGATTTGTTGATAAAGAAAGACATCAATTATTTTTAGAACCAGAAAGTGATTATTATGATGAGTGGTACTTACAAGGTTTTTCAACAAGTATGCCAGAAGATGTTCAAGAAAAGATGGTAAAAAGTATAAAAGGATTAGAAAACGCTGTTATAACTAAATATGCTTATGCTATAGAGTATGATGCAATAGATCCTTTAGAAATTAATCCATCACTTGAAAATAAAAAAATAGAAAACTTATTTACTGCAGGACAAATAAATGGTACTAGCGGATATGAAGAAGCTGCGGGTCAAGGTATAATTGCTGGTATAAATGCATCATTAAAACTAGATGAAAAAGATCCTTTAATACTAAGAAGAGATGAAGCTTATATTGGGGTTTTAATAGATGATTTAGTAACCAAAGGTACAATAGAACCTTACAGAATGCTTACTAGTAGAGCTGAGTTTAGACTTATTTTAAGACATGATAATGCAGATCTTAGATTAAAAGAATATGCTTATAAAATAGGTACTATAAATAAAGAAACTTATGATAAATTTATAGACAAAAAAAATAATATTAACAAGTTATTAACAGAAGATTTACAAAATAATATTAAACTTGATGATCGAAGTATTAAACTATATGATTATCTTAAAAGACCTGAAATTAGAATAAAAGATATAATAGATAAAAACTATACAGATGAAGTTTTAGAACAAGTTGAAATTCAAATTAAATATGAGGGTTACATCAAAAAAGCATATGATGCTGCAGAAAAGTTAAAAAACTTAGAAAAAAAAGAAATACCAAGTGATATTAACTATGAAAAAATACTTAATTTAGCAAGCGAAGCAAAACAAAAGTTGATAAAAGTAAGACCTAAAACAATAGCTCAAGCAACAAGAATAAGTGGAGTTAATCCATCTGATATATCTGTTTTAGCAGTCTATTTAAAGAAAGAATACGGTAAAAATGAATAAAGATATATTTTTAGAAGAAATAACTAAATTAGGTATTAAATATAATGATACTAAATTAGAATTACTTGAAAACTATTATAATTTATTAATAGATTATAATAAACATACTAATATTACAAGAATAGTTGAAAAAGAAGATGCATACTTAAAACATTTTTATGATAGTTTAACTATTGTTAAAGTAATAGATTTAAATAATGTTACTAACTTACTTGATATTGGTTCTGGGGCGGGACTTCCAGGTATAGTTCTTAAAATGTTTTATCCTCATTTAAGTGTTACTTTATTAGATTCAAATAATAAAAAAACTAAGTTTTTAAGTCTAGTAAATGAAAAATTAAAACTAAATATAACAATTGTTAATGATAGAGCAGAAAACTATGTTAAAAAAACAATTAATTCATTTGAATTAGTAACAGCAAGAGCCGTTGCTAACTTACGTATACTTACGGAAATAAGTATTCCTTTTATAAAAGAAAATGGTTATTTTATAGCTATGAAAGCAAACATTAATGAAGAACTTATTGAAGCAAAACAGACTATTGATGTATTAAGTTTGACTTTAGAAGAAAAAGAAATATTTAATTTATATAACAATAGTGGAGAGCGTACTTTATTAAAATTTAAGAAAACTAAGAAGAGTAATTTAAAAGATATAAGAAGTTATGATAAAATTTTAAAAAAATCTTTGTAATAAATTTGTCAAATTATAAAATTGACCTTGAAAAAAACTTAAAAATAAGGTAAAATTAATATTAGAATAGGGGCGATGTGTTTAGTGGATACAAAAAACAGCGTTATACAATTACCTATTGAAGATTTAGTACCTAATCGTTTTCAACCGCGATTAGCTTTTGATGATACTTCAATTAAGGAATTAGCAAGCTCTATAAAAGAGCACGGAATAATACAACCACTTGTAGTTAGAAGAGTAAATGATAAATACGAAATAATTGCAGGAGAAAGAAGATTTAGAGCGGCTAAAGAAGTTGGTCTTTTAAGTGTGCCTGCAATTATGTCAAATTTAAATGATGATGAAAGTGCAGAAGTTGCAATCGTAGAAAATGTACAAAGAAAAGATTTAACTGCTATTGAAGAAGCTAAATCATATAAAGCACTTTTAGATAAAGGGTTAATGAGTCAAGAAGATTTAGCAAGAAAAATGGGATTATCTCAAGCATCTATTTCTAATAAATTAAGACTTTTAAGTTTAACTGCTGAAATACAAGAGGCAATATTAAATGAAAAAATATCTGAAAGACATGCAAGAAGTTTACTTAAGTTAAAAACAAGCGAATTACAAAATAAATTTTTAGAAAAAGTTATCTCTGAAAGATTAACTGTTAAAATGCTTGAGGAAGCTATAAAAAAAGAACTAGGTGAAGAAACGAAAATAGAAGAAATAAAAGAAGTTGTTCCTGAAAAAAAGGAGGATACAATTATGAATACACCAATAAATTTAACTGGATTTGGTGAAAAACCATCTAATAAGTTTTTTAGTTTTACAGAAGACACTCCAGTAAACATGGAAATGAAACCAAAAAAAGAATTAATTCCAACTGAAGAAATAGAAATGTTAGACGATTTTAAACCTGAAATTAAAAAATCTCAATTAGATGAAATAAAAGAATTTTTAAAAAAATATCCTAATATTATAACAAATGAAATACCAATCGGAAATAACATTATTTTGACATTAAAAATCCCTAATGATTAGGGATCTGAAAATACACTGGAACTAGCTCCTGGCTCAGTTCCTTTTATAAAATAAAAAATTGTTGAAGATGAATCATCTACTGGCATACTTCCAGTAACAGCATCTAGCATTATAGCACTTACATTATCTGGTTTGTCATACCAGTTTTTTTCTTGATTTAATAAAACATCTTCCATAGTTTCTGCCCAAATAATTCTTTCTGCTTTACTTATTTCACTAGTAGTATCTTTTCCTTCATCATATCCCATCCAAATAGCCATTAATAAATCTTCATTGTATCCAACGTTCCAGTTATCTGTATTTGTAGTACCACTTTTAAGAGCATATTTACCAGTTAATAAATTAGCTATAGAAAGACCAGTCGCGGTTGTATAATCATTAAATTTATTACTAGTAGTACCCGCCATCATTTCATTTAATATATATACATAATTTGGGTCTAGTACTAAATTGTTTATATTTTCTTTTTCATATAAAACATTTCCATTCATATCTTCAATTTTTGTAATAAAATGTAAATCTCTTTGGTATCCACCAGAAGCGAAAGTGGTAAATCCTGTTGCTAAATCAATAATGTTAAGTTCGCTTGTGCCAAGCGCAAGTGATGCAACTTCCTCTAAGTTACCAGTTATACCAGTATTTCTTGAAGTCTCTATCATTTTATCAACACCTAAAAATAAATTTGTTTTAACTGCATATATATTATCTGAAAAAGCCATAGCAGCAGCCATTGTAATGTCTTTATTAGCAAACTTATCATTAAAGTTATTAGGTGCGTAAACTTGATCATTTGAAAGAGTAAAAACAGTTGCTTCACTAGTAAATGTTGATGCCATAGTCATATTATTTTCTAAAGCAGAATAGTATAAAAATGGTTTCATAACAGATCCTACTTGTCTAGTTGAACTTATTGCTCTATTATAAGTACTTTGAGAGTAATCCATGCCTCCTGTTAAAGCCATTACCCCTCCTGTTTTAGGGTCAACAATTATGCTTGCTACTTGAACATCTTCATCAACTTTATTCTCTAAAATATTAGTCTCTAATATACTTTGTATTTCTAAATCTAAATTAGTATATATTTTAATACCACCAGCTTCAATTAAAGAATCCGGTATTTCATCAATAGTATCTAATTCATTTAAAACAGCGTCTTGATAATATAAAAGCATTTGTAAATCATTTTCAGTATTTTTGCCATAAATTTCAATTGTTTCAACAAATAAATTATCATAAGTTTCACTTGAAATAAATTCATTACTAAGCATAGAATAAGCTACCTTTTTTGCTCTAGTAATAGAAGCTTCATAATCAGTTACAGGATTATAATCATTAGGTCTATTTGGTACACCCGCTAAAATAATAGCTTCTTCTAAAGTAAGTTCACTAGCCTCTTTATTAAAATAATATTCACTAGCATTAGCAATCCCATAGTTGCCTTGTCCATAATATATAGTATTTAAATATCCTTCTAAAATAGTATCTTTATCATAGTGAACCTCGAGTTCAAATGTTAAGAAAGCTTCATCTATTTTTCTTTCCCAAGATTTATCAAAATCTAAATACATATTTTTAGCATATTGCTGAGTAATAGTAGAAGCGCCTTCAGATAAACTATTACTTTTTATATTATTTATAGCGGCGCTTATTATCCTAGAATAATCAAATCCATTATGTGAATAAAAGTCTTTATCTTCAACTGATATAGTTGCGTCTATTAAATAAGAACTAATATCATCTAAATCAACCCATTGACTAGATTTAGAACCTTGATATACTAAATTACTTTCACTATCGTATATTTGTATATTACCTGCATGTTTTAAATCAATTTTAGGGCTTAAAAATGCATATATATAAAAGCTTGTTATTATTAGAATAAAAGCTATAAAAATGAATATAAATATTTTAATTACTTTTGCTGTTAAGTACATAAAATCACCATTTTTAGTATAGTATAATTATGAAATATTATAAGTATAAATAAAAAGTTAAAAAAAAGACTTGATTTTAGATATGTTTATGATATAATGTTTAGGAAAAACGAGGGATGATATTTTGGAAAGAAAAATAGATTGGAAACTTGTTAATGATAAAAAAGTATTAGTTTTTCGCAAAAATGTAGATGCTGTTTATAAATATCAAGATTACGTTTTATATAAAACTGATAAAGAATATAATAAGTATGATATTAAAGCTAATCAATTTTTAAGAGTAACTCCAGAAATACATATGCTTATTGATTTTAATGAGCAAACGTGTAAATTTACATTTTCAGAAGAAGAGAGTTGTAAATTTGATATAAAGTGTAAAAATACAATTAAAAAAAACAATATAGTTTTAGAATATTCTATAGATGAATCAGTAAAAAAAATAGAAATAATGTTAAAATAGGTAAATATAATAATTAAATAAAAAAAAAAAACATATGTTAAAAAAAGGTTTGAAAGGTGAAAAAATGAAATTAAGTGAATTAAGTGTTGAAGAATTAGAAACTATGGGGTACGATGAAATAGCGTATTTAATCCTTACTGAAAGTGGTAAAAAAGAAAAGTTAATGAATTTATTTAAAAAGGTTTGTAAAGTTTTAAAATTAGACTTTGAATCAAATACAGATAATATAGGAGATTTTTTTGAACTTTTATCAGTAAATAAAAAATTTATTATGCTTGATAATGGATTTTGGGATTTACAAGTTAACCATAAAACAAAGATAATTGTTGAAGAAGATTCTAGTGATTTTGATTCGGAACTTGAAATTGATGATGAACAAAACGAAGTAGTTGAAGAAGAAAATGAAGATATTTATTATGAAGATGGAGATACTGATACAGATGATGGTTTATCAGATTTAGTAATAATAAATGAAGATGATGAAGAAACAGGCATGTAAGCCTCTTTTTTTGGAAAGGATAGAAAATGTTTGAAAGATTAACAAATATTGAAAAAAGATATTTTGAACTTAAAGAAGAACTTAGTAAACCCGAAGTTTTAGGTGATTTTAATTTAGTTAAAAAATTATCAAAAGAATTTTCTGATTTAGAAGAAACAGTTACTACTTATGAAAAATTAAAAGTATGTGAAAAGAATTTGGTTGAAGCTAAAGAAATGTTAACTGATCCAGAACTTAAAGAAGTAGCTGAAACGGAAGTTGAAGAATTAACAGAACAAATAAAAAAAATAAATGAAGAATTAGAAGTTTTACTTATTCCAAAAGATGAAAATGATGGTAAGAATGTAATTATGGAAATTCGTGGAGCAGCTGGGGGAGACGAGGCAAATATTTTTGCAGGTGACCTTTTAAGAATGTATACATATTATGCAGAAAAAAATGGTTGGAATGTTGAAGTATATAATCAAATTGAAGGAACTAGCGGAGGATTTTCTCAAGTTGAATGTCTAATAAAGGGAGAAAATGTTTATTCTAAACTTAAATATGAAAGTGGAGCTCACAGAGTACAAAGAGTACCATCAACTGAAACGCAGGGGCGAATACATACATCAACATCAACAGTTTTAGTAATGCCAGAAGTTGAAGATGTAAATATTGATATAAAAGAAAATGATTTAAAAATAGATGTATATCATTCATCAGGCGCTGGCGGTCAATCTGTTAATACAACAAATTCAGCAGTAAGAATAACGCATTTACCTACAGGGATTGTTGTTACATGCCAAAATGAAAGAAGCCAGCTTAAAAATAAAGATAGAGCTATGAAAATGCTTAAAATAAAAATGTTAGATGATATAACTCAAAAACAAGAAAATGAAGTAGGACAAACTAGAAAAAGTAAAATTGGATCAGGAGATAGATCAGAAAAAATAAGAACATATAATTATCCTCAAAATAGAGTAACAGACCATAGAATAAATTTTTCTGTTATGAATTTAGATAGAGTAATGGATGGCGAAATAGATACAGTAATTGAAGCTATTATTACTGAAGATATGAAACTAAAATTAGCGGGAATATCTGAAGGCCTTTAATGGAAGATGAAACTCTATTAAAAAAACATTTGCCAAAAAACAAATGGAAAGAAGCTTCTGAAAAATTAAATCAAGGCTATCCTTTACAATATTTAATTGGTAATGTAGATTTTTATGGATATATTATAAATGTTTTAGAAGGTGTATTAATACCTAGGTTTGAAACAGAATATCTAGTGGAAAAATTAATAAAGCTAATAAATAAATATTTTATTAACAAAGATATTAAAATTGCTGATCTAGGTACAGGAAGTGGAGCTATTGCTGTTGCTCTTAGTAAAGAATTAAATGTAACAGTGGATGCGTATGATATATCAGAAATAGCACTTAAACTTGCAAAAGAAAATTGTGATATCAATAAAGCAAAAATAAGTTTTTATAAACAGGATATTACAAAAGATTTAGGAAGAGAGTATGATATAATCGTATCAAATCCTCCATATATTAGTAAAGAAGATACTATTGATAAAAAAGTATATGATTATGAACCTCATTTAGCTTTATTTGCAGAAAATAAAGGTTTGTATTTTTATGAAAAAATCTTAGAAAATTCTAAAAATAGCCTAAATAAAAAATTTATAATAGCTTTTGAAATAGGAGCATCACAAGGTGAAGATATAAAATCTATTTCAAGAAAGTATCATCCTCATGCTAAAATAATAATAGAAAAAGATTTAACAGGTAAAGATAGATATATATTTATAATTAGTGAATAAGTATTATAGTTTTTATACATAACAATTATATTAAAGGAGATTGTTATGAAAAAAGTTATAATATTTTTATTTTTAATTATATCTATTAGTTTAGTAGTAAACGATAAAGAAGAAATTATTTTTATACCAGATGAGGCTATAAGATTTAGGATAATTGCTAATTCCAATGAAACTCAAGATCAATTGTTAAAATTGAACGTAAAAGAAAAGTTAGATAGTAGTTTAGCAATGATTGAAAATGCAGAAAATATTAATGAAAGCAGAGATAATATAGAAAAAGTTATCCCAGTAATGGAAAATACTCTAGATAGTTTAAACTTATCTTATAATATAAATTATGGAAAAAATTATTTTCCAGAAAAAAGCTATAATAATGTAATATATAAAGCAGGAAATTATGAGTCACTTGTAATAACTATTGGAGAAGGTAAAGGAGATAACTGGTGGTGTGTATTATTTCCACCACTATGCATGTTAGATAAAGAAAATGAAAATAATGAATATTCATTTTATGTAAAAAACATATTAAAAGAGTATTACTAATATAATATACCATGGGTATATTTTTTTCTGCTATAATAATTGGAATTTCGTTATCTATGGATGCTTTTTCTGTAGCAATTTCTCTTGGTACAATAATAAATAGAAAAAGTGCAAAAAAACTTGTAGTATTTATAGGTGTATTTCATTTTATCCTTCCAATAATAGGAGCTTTATTAGGTTATAAACTATCAACTTTTATTAATTTAAATGCTGATTTTTTATTAAGTATAATTTTATTTATATTAAGCGCTCAAATAATAATTGATTTACTCAAAAAAGAAGAATTTTCATTTAAAATAAAAACAAAAGAGCTTTTACTTTTAGCTTTGAGCGTAAGTATAGATAGTTTTACAATAGGTTTTGGTCTTAGTTTTGGAGATAATAATGTTTTTGCAACTGCTTGTATAATTTCTCTTTTAAGTATACTTTTTACAGTCATTGGTTTAGTTATAGGTAAATATACTAAAAATATTTTAGGAGTTTATGCTAAAATATTTGGAATTATTTTACTTTTAATATTATCTATTAGTTTGTTATTCTAAATAATTTACTAATATTTTACATATATTTTAAAAGTTAGTTGTGTTTTATATATAATATATGATATATATATATTGATACAGCTTTAAGGAGACGGTTTATGAAACAAATAGTAATTGAAGGAAATAAGCTTTTAAGTGGAACAGTAAAAATAGGTGGAGCAAAAAACAGTGTTGTTGGATTAATACCAGCAGCATTATTATCTAGTGGAACAGTAAAAATTACTAACGTTCCAAATATTTCAGATAAAGATGCCCTTATATTAATAATGGAAGAATTAGGTGCTAAAATTAAACATTTTGATAGTGAAATTATTATAGATTCTAGTAATGTAAAAAATGCTTGTATATCTCTTGAATTATGTAAAAAATTAAGAGCTTCATATTATTTCATGGGAATTTTATTAACAAAATATAAACATGTAGAAATATATTTACCAGGTGGGTGTGAAATAGGAACTCGTCCAATTGATTTTCATATAAAGGGATTTGAAGCATTGGGTGCTAAAATAACTAATGAAGGAGATAAATTTATTTTAAATGCAGAGAATTTAACGGGGGCAAATATAAATCTTGATATGCCATCTGTTGGTGCTACAATTAATATTATGTTTGCGGCGGTTATGGCAAAAGGTACTACTGTTATAAATAATGCAGCTAAAGAACCTGAAATAAGTAATATAGCAGAATTATTACGAAGTATGGGAGCTATTATTGAAGGTGATGGAAGTAGTGTAATTAAAATAACGGGTGTTACTAATTTAGCTGATGGGTCAATTAGTGTTTGTCCTGATAGGATTGAAGCAGGAACATACGCAATAGTTGGAGCTTTACTGGGAAATGATTTTCAAGTTGAGGGAGTTAATGAATCTCATATAAAATCACTGCTAAATAATTTTGAAAAAATGAATATAAAATATACTGTTACTAATAATATTTTAAAAATAAATAAAGCAAATAATATGAAACCATTTAATATAAAATCAGAAGTATTTCCAGATTTTCCAACAGACTTAGGTCAACCTATGCATGTACTTCTTAGTATGGCTAGTGGTAAATCGGTTTTTGAAGAAACAATATATGAAAATAGAATGGGTCATATTAAATATTTAAATAAAATGGGAGCTAATATTAAAGCAGGAGATACTACTGCAGAAATAGTTGGACCTACAAATTATGTTGGTCAAAGTATTACTGCTGGAGATTTAAGAGGTGGAGCAGCATTAGTACTTGCTGGATTGGTAGCTGAGGGAATAACTACAATAAAAGAAGTTGATCATATTTTAAGAGGCTATGAAAATATAATTAGAAAATTAACAAAAGTTGGTGCTAATATTAAAATTATTGAAATATAATGTAGAGTATTCTACATTTTATTTTGAAAGGATTTTAATGGAAAAAAAGGTTGGTATAATTTTATTAATAGGTAGTATTATTTCAATTATTATTTTTTTTATGTTCAGAAATAATACTAAAGATTTACTTGCTATAGGTGATTCTTTAGCAAGTGGTTATTCATCATATAATATAAAAACTACAAGTTTTAATGATTTATTAAAAGAAAATATGCAAGAAATTGATAATTATAATAATGATTTTGCGTTTAATAATTTATCTTCAAGAGATTTATTAGATTTACTTATTTCAAATCATAAAATAAATGATTCATCTAAGACAATAAAACAGTTAATAGCATCATCCGAAATTATAACTATAGCGCTTGGTAGTGATGAACTTAGTAATAATCAAAACATTAATTTATATTTATATTATATGGATGCATCTCTTAAAATAATAAGAGGCATAAGTAAAGATGAAATATATTTAATAGGTTTATATTCTGATTATGATAAAATAAATGATGTTAATGATAGTTTAAAAGATTTATGTTTGAAATATGATATTAACTATATTGATACTGAGTTATTAAAAGACGATGAATATAAATATGATAATTCAAGATATATAAATGTAATTGGTCATGAACAAATTTATAAAATATTACAAAAAACTATTGATAGATCTTAAAAATATGATATAATACATAGGAAAAACATTTCTATGCTTAAAAATTAAGCATGGCGGAAGGAGCGAAAAATACATGAAAGCTAATATCCATCCAGAAGTAAAAGAATCTAAAGTTACTTGTGCATGTGGAGCAACATTTAATACAAAATCAATTAAAGACACAATTAATGTTGAAGTATGTGATAAATGTCATCCATTTTATACTGGTAAACAAGGTTCATCAAAAAGAACTGGAGCTATAGATAAATTTAACCGTAAATATGGTATTAAAGAAAGTAAATAACTTGTAAAGTTATTTGTTTTTTTTAGAAATAAATTATAATATATAGTATAATTGTGTTAGGAGATGATTTAATATTAAAATTTTTATAGCAGCCGACCATTTAGGCGTGAAAATGAAAAATGAATTAATAGATTATTTAAAAAATAACGAATTAGATGTTAATGAAATAGGTTTAGAAAATAGTGAATTAGATGATTATCCAGATTTTGCCTTTAAATTAGGAGAACTTGTTATTAAAGAAAAAGCTTTAGGAATACTTATTTGTGGAAATGGAATAGGTATGAGTATTGCCGCTAATAAAGTTAAAGGTATTCGCTGTGCAAGAGCATTGAATGTAGATGATGCTTTTAAAGCAAAAAATCATAACGGAGCTAATGTAATATCATTAAGTGCAGGTGTAGATATAGAACTTATTAAGGAAATGGTTGATACATTCATAGTGACAAAACATCCAAGTGAACCTAGATATTTAAAACGAATTGATAAGATGGATAACTATAGTTAGGTTATTATGAATATAGAAATAATTTTATTTGCTGTGTTTACTATGATAAGTGCAATCGGAGTATCTGCAATTAATTTTAATGGTATAATTAAAAAAAATAAATCTATTGAAGCTACAATCTTAGTTGTTATAATAACTTTATCTTTAGGATATTTATTAACTAAAATTGTAATTGATTTTTTTAGTAATACATATATTTAATTAGAGGATAATTATGAAAAACATTTGGTTATTAAGTATATTAGTAGTATTAATAGTAGTATATATTATAATTCCAAGTAGTAAAACTGAAGAAATATTAAAAGAAGAAACCTTAGAAGATAAAATTTATATAAGCGTTTTAAATAAAAATGGAGATATAAACAAATTAGAATTAGAAGAATATATAATAGGAGTAGTAGCAGCAGAAATGCCTGCTTCTTTTAATATGGAAGCATTAAAGGCTCAGGTAATTGCATCTAGATCTTATGCTATGTGTAAAATCAATAATTCTAAAAATAGTTATGACGTAACAACGGACGTTACTACTCAGAATTATATTACTATTGATGAAATGAAAGATAAGTGGAAAGATGATTACATGCTATATTATAATAAAATTGCAGACGCAGTAAATAGCACTAATAATTTAGTGATGAAGCAAGAAGAAGAAATAATATGTTCATATTATTTTGCAATAAGTAATGGCTCTACCATAGAATCTGAATATGTTTTTGGAGAAAGTGAAGACTTTATTCATAGTGTTGATTCATCCTGGGATAAAGATGTTAATAAATATGAAGTTTCTACCACTATATCTAAAGATGAATTTTGTAATAAATTAAAATTAGAGTGCGATACAATAAAAGTAAATGACATTAATAGATATGAAACAAATCATATAAACTTTATAACAGTAAACAACACTACATTTGCAGGAACGGATTTTAGACATAGTTTAAATTTAAGGTCAACTGACTTAGATATAGCAGTAACAAATAATGATGTTATAATTACAACAAGAGGATATGGACATGGTGTTGGAATGAGCCAGTATGGAGCACATGAAATGGCTAAAGAAGGATTTACTTATGAAGAAATATTAACACATTATTATAAAAATATAACAATTTCTAAAATATAATGTATATTAAAGTTATTTAAAGCCATACTTTAATTAGGATGGTGAATATGAAAAGAAGAAGATTAAAAAGTTTTGTCATTCCTTCAATTTATATAATGACTGTTATTATTGTCTTTATATCAATGGTTTTTTTAGGTAACTCATTAACCGTTGAACCTTTAGAAGATGATATTAACTATGTAATTGATGTTGTTGAAGATGATATCCCAGTTGTAAGCGAAGTTGAAACTAAAGCAGTTAAACCTTATTTAAATGAAGAAGTAGAAATTTCTACAGATTATTATTCTATTGAAGATGAAAGTGATATACAAACAAATAGTTTAATATACTATCAAAATACTTATTTACAAAATACTGGTATCTTATATACTAATAAAGATGTATTTGATGTTGTTGTTGTTTATGACGGTGTGGTAAAAAACATTGCTAGTGATGAAATTATGGGTTCAGTAGTGGAAATTACTCATACAAATAACCTAAGTAGCTTTTATTATAGTTTAAGCGAAGTAGAAGTAAAAGTAGGAGAAACTCTAAAAACTGGTGATTTAATTGGTAAAAGTGGAGATAATAAAATTGAAAACATAGAGGGTAGCTCATTATTACTTGAAATTTATTACCAAGGAAATACAATAGACCCAAATACATTTTATGAAAGTGATATTAAAAATTTTGAATAAACACCACTAAGTGGT
The DNA here is from genome assembly GCA_964371745.1 of uncultured Muribaculaceae bacterium. Lineage (GTDB taxonomy): Bacteria > Bacillota_I > Bacilli_A > RF39 > UBA660 > CAKOSP01. Next base: position 13,666 of record CAYJNS010000005.1, on the reverse strand, counting down.
GTTTTATTGTTAGAAAGGACTTTATGAAAGAAGATATATTATATTTAGTGGATAATGAAATATTAATTTATTCGCATAAAAAAAAAAAAACATATAATTTGGTTTTGCCAAAAAAAATATTATTATTTGGTAAAGTTGCAAATCCTCAAAAATTTTATGATGAATTAAAATCATATTTAGAAAAGGAAAAAATATTTAACTACTTTTTAATGTCAAATATAAAAATAATAGTTAATGATTATTTTACTAAAGCAGATAAATATATTCTAAATGAATTATTAAATAAAATAGGATATAAAAAAATAACTTACATTAATGAAAAAAACTTATTAAAAGTTAAAAATAAAGTTTGTTATGTGAATATTAATAAAGAATATATATTAATATATTATAAAAATAATTTTAATAAACTTACAACTATAGCAATCTTTAAAAATACATTTGATAGTAATGATTTAATAAATTATATAAAGAAAAATTTTCCAAATTATAGTGTTTTTTTGCTCGGAAATGCTGTTTTCGATACCGAAAAAACTTTTTACGTATATCAAAGTCCTAAAACCTTATTTTTAGACATATTGTTCAAATTGTAAAATTTTAAAAAAACTATTGCAATTTAATCAAAAATGTTATATCTTTGCCTATAGTGAAGTATGAGGAAGTGGTGTAATGATAAAATTTGTTATTGTTGAAGACGATGAAAAGATTTTAGAACAGGTAAAGAAAATAATAAGTAAAGCTAGTTTCAAAGTTGATGAAGAAATAGAAATTAAATTATTTAAAAAATATGATGAAAGACTAAAAAAAGAAATCAATGATTGTGACTCTAATAAGGTATACATATTAGATATAGATTTAAAATCAAGTATATCTGGTATTGAAATAGCAGAAAAAATTAGAGAAGATGATTGGCATAGTGAAATTATATTTATGACTAACCATGATAAAATGTTTGAAACAGCTCATAGAAAAGTTTTAGAAGTATTTGATTTTATTGAAAAATTTCATCAATTTGAATCTAAATTAGAAGAAGATATTAATAAAATATTTAACAAAAAGTTTGACAAAAGAACATTTACATATCATAACAGTAAAACAACTTTAAGTTTACATTTTTCTAAAATACTATATATTTATAGAGATAGTATGGATAGAAAACTACGTATTGTTACAAACACTAATAACTATGTTGTTTCTTTAACATTACAAGAAATATTAGATAGATTAGACGATAGATTTAAGTTTGTTCATAGATCATGTATTGCTAATACTGAAAAAATTGTAGAATATTTGTGGAAAGAAAATAAATTCATATTAGATAATGGAGAAAAAGTAAGCCTATTATCAAAAAAGTTTAAAAAGGAACTTAACTAATGGAATATGTAATATTACTTTTAGCTACTTTAATTCAAACTTATGCAATTTTGTGTTTTTTCTTTAAGATGAACAATAAAAAATTTGATTTAAGAAAACATAATATACTATTATTATTTACTTTAGTAGCTTTAACTACAATAAATAATCTGCATAATATAATTTTATTAAAAAACACAATTCAATTTATAATATTATTTTTAACTTGCTATCTTTTTTTGGATAAGAAGGTAGTTAGGAATTTAATAATTATTGTTTTATTTTATGGTATTATTATATGTTCAGATTTAGTTTTATCCTTTATAATAATAATATTTAAAAATAATAATATTGATTTAATAACAAATTATTATTATTTGTTATCATTATTTGCATCTTTATTTATCGCATGTATATTATATATCATTCAATGCAATTTATTTTCTTTAAAGCTTAATAGGGTATTTGATAAAATTTCTACTCTGATTCAAAATAAATGGATTTTACTTTTAGAAATAGTTATATATATATTAATTTCTTGTGTCGTTTATACTATATCATTATCTATGGTTTCGTATATATATTTAATAATGTTATTAATTATTTGTTCAATTTTAATATTCGTTTTCCAATTTATATGGATAAGGCTAGAAAAGAATAAATTGATTAAAGATAGATTACTAATTTTTAACCAAAAATACTCTGAAGTAATAGAAAACGACAGAGTATTTAAACATAATATAAAAAATAAATTATTAACAATTAAATCTATTGGTGATTCAAAGGTAAAAAAATTAGTCGATGCAATAATAGTTTCCGAAGATGTTGAATATTATAAATGTGATCAATTTGTAAATGTGCCGGAGAGTTTTTTAACTCTATTTTATGATAAATTGTATAACAAAGACAATTTTAATATAGTAATACGCAATAATTTAAAATCAAATGTTTTAAATACTGTTTCCTTAAAAAAATATAGCCAGCTAAATGAAGTAATTGGTATTTGCCTAGATAATGCAATTGAAGCTATGGAATTATGTCAAGAACCTGCTTTAAAAATAGAATTTATTGAAACTAATGAGTGTTTTAATGTGATTATTAAAAATAATTTTACTGGAGAACTAAATTTAGATATGCTTGGAGATAAAAATTATAGTACTAAAAAAAGGGAAAGTGGATTAGGTTTATATTCTATAAAAAAATCAACAAAAATTGATGTTGAATTTATGGTTATAGATGAATGGTTTAAAACTAAAATAATTGTTAGTAAATAAAAAAACACCTTTAGTGCATTTAATGCGTAGGTGTATTTTTATTTATTATAATAATTCTTGCGGACAAGTTGGCTCATCCCATGTAGACCAAGGTGACATTTCTTCTTTACCAGTACTTTTAGCGATACCTTTTAAAATATTTGTTAACATTTTTTTCCTCCTTTCTGCTTAAATTTATTTAACACATTTAAACCTCTTTTGCTTCATAATATAAATAATTATTATATTTAGTATTGAAAATTTTATATATAATTGGATTTACACAAAATGCTTGTAATATAATTGCAAGAAGTATACTATTATCTATAAGTGTACTATCTACAAAAATACTTATGACTAAGAATAGTAAAACTGTTATTGATGTTAACATTTGATTTCTTAATCGTTTTTCTTTTCTTATCATTGGTTTTTTAGGCGTATCTGACGGAGCAAATACTATTAACAATATACCGAATAATAAAAACAAAAGATAATATGTTGTGTTGTAAAATGTTAATAATCTAACAGCAAACGGTAATGCAATATAGATACATATTGTTGAAATCCAGCAGTATATATTTTTTGATGCATGAATACCAGATGAAAATGATCTTAAAAAAGTATAAAATAAAATTAGTATTAAAGTTTCTAGAATAATTCCAAGTATAAAAGATATTATAAATACTACTGCCATTTTAGTTATAAAACTATAAAGTATTTCTAGAGCATATTTACATATTACAGTATCACTTTCAGATAAATTATTCTTAATCTTTAATTTGTTAATTGTTACTCCAACAAATTTATCCTTCATGTCAAACTCCCTATCTGTAAAATTATACCAAACTAAAATGAATAATTAAAAAAAATTGCTTTAAATAAGTTTTTATTTGTTCAAAAATAATTGCTTATAGCAAATTTATAATATAAAGTGAAATTAAACAATGATTATTATATTTAACGCAACTTTCATTTTTTTGCTTATATATTTGTTATTATGGAGGGGCGGTAAATAATGTCGAATAATGGAACATCATTTTTGTTGTCAGTCGACATTTTGTGTGTTATTGTAGAATTAGAAAAGAAAAGAGGTGTTGAGTATGAAGGGCAGAGTTAAATGGTTCAACAACGAAAAAGGGTACGGCTTTATCGAATTTCAAGATTTAGAAGATATCTTTGTGCATTATTCCGCGATAGTAAAAGATGGCTATAAAACTTTAGAAGAAGGTACTATTGTAACTTTCAAATTAATAGAAACTTCAAAAGGCTTACAAGCTGTTGAAGTTGCCGAAGAACAAGCAGAAGTTGTTGCTTAGTACTGCCTTAGGCAGTTTTTCTTTGCCTCTAGTAATTAGTATAAAAAAGTGGTATACTAAAAATAGGAAGGTGATTTTATGAAACTGCAAATACATGGCGACAAGGTAATAGTAACTAAGGCTATTAAAGAATATTTAGAAAAAAAGGTAAAAAGGCTAGATCGTTATTTTGAAAATAACAATGATATTAAAGCTACAATACATATTAAAATAAAAAACAAAATGCAAGCTATTGAAATTACAATACCAACTAAAAACTTTACTATAAGAGCGGAAGATCATCATGAAGATTTATATACATCAATTGATTTAGTAATTGATAAATTAGAAAGACAAATAACTAAGAATAAGGAAAAATTAGTAAAAAAATATAAAGATATTCTTGATTTTGAAATGAACATTGATTTTGAAGATCAAGAAGAAGAATATATTGATTTAGTTAAAAGGAAAAATTTAAGTATTAAACCTATGGATGAAGAAGAAGCAATCCTTCAAATGGGATTATTAAATCATGATTTTTTTGTATTTAAAAACATAGATGAAGAATGCGTATCTGTTTTATATAAACGTAAAGAAGGAAATTACGGAATTATTAACGTTAAGTAGAGTTTAGCTCTACTTTTTATGTAACAAATTTTGACTTTTATAATGAATAAATATATAATAAAGGTGGTGATAATATGAAAACATTAAAAGATATAGATGTTAAAAATAAAACTGTTTTATTAAGATGCGATTTGAATGTCCCAATTAAAAATGGTAATATAGTAGATGATACTAGAATAGATAAAAGTTTAAAAACAATAAAATATTTAATAGAAAAAAATTCTAAAGTTGTAATACTATCTCACTTTGGTAGAGTAAAAACATTAGATGATAAAAAGGATAATAGTTTGAAGTTAGTTTCAGAAAAGTTATCAGAAAAATTAAAGAAAAAAGTTACATTTATTCCAACTTGTTATCATGAGTTATTAGATTCGAAGATAAAAAAGATTTCATATGGTAAGGTTATTTTACTTGAAAATACTAGATTTATGGATTTGGATAATAAAAAAGAGAGTAATAATGATCAAAATTTAGCTAAATATTGGTCAAGACTAGGAGATATATTTATTAATGATGCGTTTGGAGCATCTCATAGATCTCATGCTTCAAATTCTGGCATTGCTAAGTTTATACCATCAGCAGTAGGTTTATTAGTTGAAGAAGAAATCGCTAATTTAAAACCACTTATAGATATTGAAAAAAGACCATTTACAGTTTTTATGGGTGGAGCAAAAGTTGAAGATAAGTTGCCTATAATAAAAAAATTGTTACCAAAATGTGATTATTTATTATTAGGTGGTGGAATACTAAATTCATTTTTAAAAGCAAGTGGAGAAGATGTTATGGACTCTTTAGTGACTAAAAGTTCAGAAGTTTTAGATGAGTTAAAAGATCTTTTAAAACAGTATAATGATAAAATTATAATGACAAAACAATTTATTATTAGCGAGAATAAAATATTAGATGTAAATGTGGATTGTTATAAAAAATATTTATATGAAAGTAAATTAATATTTATTAATGGTACTCCGGGACTATTTGAAGATAACCGCTTTATAAAAGGCACAATAGATTTATTTCACATATTAAACGATGCTGATGCTAAGGTGATTGTAGGTGGAGGAGATACCGTTAATGCACTTAATATGTTTGGGTTTAAACATAATTTTGATTTTATATCAAGTGGTGGAGGAGCAACACTAGAATATATTGCTAATGGAAAATTATCAGCTTTAGAGGAAATAAAATGAAATATATAATAGTAAATACAAAAAATAAATTTGATAAAAATGATGTGAAAAATTATTATGAAGCTATATCAACGTTTGATTTTGCTAAAGTTAAATTTGTAATTTGTCCAAAAAGTGAACATTTAGAAGTGTTTGATATAAGAGATTATTGTTTAGGAGCTCAAGATACTAGTGATATTAAACTTTTAAAGAAAAATTGTGTAACGCATGCTATTGTAGGGCATAGTGATGATCGAAAAAAAGGGCTAGACACAGATCAAATAATAAAAAAAGTTATTTTACTTCAAGAAAATGATATTAAACCTATTGTTTGTTTTGGTGAAGAAGAAAAAATAAGTAATAAAGATATATTATTAAATCAAATAATTCCTGTAATAGATGAGTGTTTAAATGAAGAACTTTTAATATTAGCTTATGAACCAGTTTGGGCCATTGGAAAAGATATAGAAGTAAGCTTAAATTATGTTGAAGAAAATATAAAATTTATTAAAGATGTAATATATAATAAATATGATAGTAATGTGAAAATTGTTTATGGTGGTAATGTTAATAAAAAAAATATATCTAAATTTAATAAATCAAAATATATAGATGGCTTTATGATTTCAACTGGAGCAATTAATCCTTATAATATAAAAAAAATAATAGAATATGTAGAAAGGTAACTCTTGTTACCTTTTGTTTTCGACACAATTCGACATTACTTGACAAGACTTTACATTAATTGACATTTTTTACCCTAGATTTTTGTCATATATTACATTATAATGTAGATGTTGCTGTAAGAAAGGAATATAAATGGAAAATATTAATCTGATTGTTGTAGACGGAAGTGAAGAGGTAACAAGCAGTATTAAGAAGTATTTTGAATTTCACAGTGATATTAACATTTTAAAAACATTTGCAGATGGAAAAAGTGCTTATGAATATTTAGTAGATAATCATAATAAAGTAGATGTTATATTAATGGATGTTATATTACAAAATTTAGATGGTATATCATTACTTGATAAATTAAAACAAAATGATATTAATAAAAAAGCTATTATAATATCAAATTATTTAAATGATGATGTTGCAAAAAGAGCATCATTTTTAGGGGTAAATTACTACATGCTAAAACCTTTTAGTATGGAAAGTTTACAAGAAAGAATTAAAGACTTATTTAAAATGAAAGATATTAATTCTAATAAATATGGAACTTTAGAAATAGAAATAAGTTCTATACTCCATAATTTAGGAATTCCATCACATATAAGAGGTTATCGTTATATAAGAGATGGAATTATGATATTATATGATAAAAATAATTGTATAAATTATATTACTAAAGAAGTATACCCAGAACTTGCAGAAAAATATGAAACAACATCATCTAGAATAGAAAGGGCTATAAGAAACGCTATTGAAATAAGCTGGGAAAGAGGGGATTTAAATCTAATAGAAGATTTATTTGGTCACTCAATAGATTATAATAAAAGCAAACCAACTAATTATGAATATTTATCAACAATTGTAGATAGGGTTAAATTAAATGATAAAGTAACTGTTAGATAGTTACTTTTTTTTATGCAAGATGATATAATGAATATATATAAGTAAGGAGTTGTTTTAAATGAAAAAAATATTATTAGCAATATTATCTATAGGTTTATTTTTAATTGCCTATGTCTTACTATTTCATACTATAGGCGATGCAGGAATAATATTAATTGGAGCATTTATTATATTTTTAGGTTTAAGTATTCCCATTATGTATATTAAATATTATTTTAAAAAAAGTGAGTATAAAATAATTACATATCTAGGATTTATATTATATTGGTACATTATTTTAGGTTTAATTTTAAGTTATTTTAATATTCATATCTTTTTTGTCTTTGATATAAAAGTTATAGCAATAATTACTATAGGTTTATTTTTAATAAGATTAGTTCTTTCTTATAAAAATAAAGAACTATATTTAAACATAATAAGGTGGGCATGTGTAACCTTATTATCAGGAACAATAATTGGTTTATCAAGGTTGGTATTAGGTTATTTTTCTTATGAAATGCAACATTTTATTATATATTTAACGACAGTTACACTAGGAATAAACTTTCTGTTTATAACATTTAATGAGTTTATAATTAAAAACGATAAATAGATAATATAAAAAAATTGTCATTTTAAATTATCTAAATAATCTAGACTTTACTATATATTTTTGATAAAATTCATATATGAAGAGGCGATGAGTTTGAAAAAAATATTAACAATTATATTAGATGGTTTTGGTATGAGGGAAAGCAGTGATGGCAACGCCATAAAGAATGCTAAGATGAAAAATTTTGAAAGCTTGTGGAAAGATTACCCTCATTCACTATTGGATGCATCAGGAAAAGCAGTGGGGCTTGAAGAAGGTCAATTTGGAAATAGCGAAGTAGGACATACTACTATTGGTGCGGGTTTTTTACCTAAACAAAACGAAGAAGTTGTAACTGATTTTTTAACTAAGGGATATGAAGAAAATGAAATGTTTTTAAATATGCTAGAAAATACTGATAAACATTTTCACATAATGGGTTTATTTAGTGATGGTAGTGTGCATTCTAATTTGAATCACTATTTTCAAATGTTTGATATTTTAGTAAATAATGGTATTCGTAATATACACTTTCATATAATTACTGATGGTAGAGATACTGATGTAATGGCAGCAAATAGTTTTATTGAGAAGTTAGAATTAAAAATAAAAAATGCTAAAGTTGGTGATATAGCTTCAGTTTGTGGTAGATATTATGCTATGGATAGAGATGAAAATTATGATAGAACTAAAATTTATTATGATTTAGTAACTAAGGGCGTTGGTATAGGTGCAATTGATCCTAAAAAATCTATTACTAGCAGTTATGAAAAAGAAATTACAGATGAATTTATAAAACCTATTATTTGTAATCTTAATAATAAAATAAAAGATGGTGATGTTCTTTTATGGATGAATTATCGCGCTGATAGAGCAAAACAAATATTAAAAGCATTTAAAGGAGTCAATTTTGATGGATTTAATACTTTTTATATGCCCAATTTAGAAATATATTCTTTTTTACCTGTTGATAAAACAATAAATATGCAAAGTTTTACCGTTCCATCAGAAATAAAGAATCCATTAGGAGTTTATTTATCAAAACTGGGTTTAACACAAGCAAGAGTTGCTGAAAGTGAAAAATATCCTCATGTAACTTATTTTTTTGATGGTGGATATGAAGGTAAACTAGATGGTTGTAATAAAATAGAAGTGCCTTCGCCAGAAGTTCCAACATATGATTTAAAACCAGAAATGAGTGCGGTAGAAGTAACTAAAAAGATAATTAAGTGTATGGAATTAGATTTTGATTTTATTCTTGTTAATTTTGCTAATCCAGATATGGTAGGTCATACTGGAGATTATGAAGCTGCAACTAAGGCTTGTATGGCAATAGACGTTTGTTTAGGCAAAATTTTAGAAGTTGCAGAAGATAATTTTTATAAAGTTATTTTGCTTGCTGATCATGGAAATGCAGATACAATGTTTAATGAAGATGAGACGCCCTGTACGACACACACTATAGAAAAAGTTCCTTTTATTATAAAGGATACAAGTGTAGAGTTAAAACCGTTAGGAGATTTAACTATGGTAGCACCAACAATTCTTAATTATATGGATATAGCGGTACCTAAAGAAATGATAGATACGCCAATTTTATTTAAAGAAAGAGATGTTTAATTATGCATGAAATTATTCATATTTTAGAGCATGTTTTTTTCGATACTTTAAAAATAATTCCATTTTTGTTTGTGGCATTTTTATTTTTGGAATTAATTGAACATAAAGCTTCTAAAAAAATGCAGGAAAACCTAATAAAATCTCAAAAATATGGACCTATTGTTGGTGGTATAATGGGAGCAGTTCCTCAGTGTGGTTTTTCAGTTATGGCTACAAACTTTTTTTCAAATAGGATTATAACTCTAGGTACTTTAATCGCAGTTTATTTATCAACAAGTGATGAGATGCTGCCAATTTTATTAAGTAGTGGTGAAAATATAAGTTTAATACTTGCTATTATAGGTAGTAAGGTGGCTATTGGGGTTTTATTTGGTGTAATAATAGATTTTGTTTTAAAGAAAAATACTAAAGCAAAAGAAGTTAACTTTAACATATGTGAAAAAGACAAATGTAATTGTCATAATAATCTTTTTCTTGGAGCCATAAAACATACTATTAAAATATTTGTATTTGTTTATATAATATCATTTATTTTTGACTTTGTTATTCATTTTTATGGAGAAGAAGCTATAACTAATTTATTTTTAAATGGCAATATTTTTGCCAGTTTCATGACAGCTTTAATTGGCTTAATTCCTAATTGTGCAGCTAGTGTTATAATAACTGAAACATATTTAAATGGAGCGATAACACTAGGAGCTTTAATAGGTGGTCTTTTAACGGGTGCAGGCTCAGGATTAATCGTATTATTTAAAACGAATAGAAATTTAAGAGAAAATATAATGATAATTGGAATAATCTATATAATTGGGTCTGTGGTAGGGCTTGCTATTGATTTATTAATTAGTTTATTCTAATATTGTTTTTAAAATAAATAAGTGCTAATATATATTAGAGGTGGGAAAATGGAAAAAGAAATAGAGTTTTTAAAATTATTTGGGTTTGCAATAAGTGATACAACTGATGGATTTAATTATTATGTGAAAAACAATTTAGGTGATAGCGTAGGAGTAATAATATCAGACTATAACTACATAAAAAATAGAGATAGTTATGAAGTGAGAATTGATTGTGATTATATGAAATATAATTCTGGGTATATGCACGATGATATGTATGAGCACAAGTTTAAATTAAAGTCGCCAGTATCTGATGAGTGGTTTACAATTGAACTTAACCCAAGAAAAATACTAATCAAAAATGAAGAAGAAAAAATTATTGAATTAATTGTAAAAGAAAATTCTTTAAAAGTGCAAATTGTTTCACAAGATGAAAATAGTAAAGATATAGAATCTATTGGATATACGTTTTATAAAAATATAGTTAGAGAAAGTGAGTATTTATATAATAAAAAAAGAATATTTAATAGTGGGTATGAAGATGAAGAAAATTACAAAATAATAAATGATATTACTTTAAATAGAGTTTTATTATTACAACAATATCAAAATAAAGAAGAATTTAAATATACAACACCATGTGAGTTAAATTATAGTTATGAAAATGCTGTTGAAGAACATACAAAAGAAGTTATTTTATTAAATAAAATAAGTAAGCTTATTGCAAAGATGTTTCCATATATTAAAAAAGATTTAATATTAGAGTTGGGTAATCAAATGAAAAAGTCTGAAAGTGATCATTTAATTAATTTGTTTTGTACAATATATAACCCATCGCTGATTTACACTGATTTTAGTAGTTCAATAGAAAATGAATCGACTATCACTGATGGATATATGGAAAGTATATTAGCAGATCCGAATAAAGTATACGTAAAAAGTTTAAATATATAAATTATTTTAAATATAATTTAATATAATAAAAAAGGAGGCAACATGAAAGATAATTTTGATGAAAAATATTCTACTCATGATCCATGTGATTTAGACGGAGTAGATTTAAATGAACTTATTAAAGAAACGCAAAAAATAGAAATTTACAAATCTGTTCTTGATGCTAGTGCAACTACTAACTTTGATAATGTTTATAGTAAATATGAACCTTGTGATTTATCTGAAGGTTTTCAAAGAGTTAGATAAAAATATAAGCCAATAAATATTGGTTTTTATTTTGGAGAAAAAAATAAATTTGGAACTTTGCTAGTCATATAAAAGGTAGAAGGATAAACATTACCTTTTAAAAAGTAGATAAAAACATAATTACAACAAACAAGAAAACTACAAAATCAAAAACAATACTAATAAAAGTTATAAGTGTTATTTTATTTACAAAGATAACTAAAAAAGAAGTTAATAACATAATAAAAGAAGTCTATGCTTCTTTTATTATGTTATCAATTTAGAAAAAAAGATTTATTTATTTTTTTTTAATTCTCTTTTAATAGCGTCACTAATAATATCAGCAGAATTATCAAATGGATATAATTTATCAGGCGTTATTCCATCAACGTTATATATTTCATAATAATGATGCATTCCTAAATTATTAAAATAATTAATAGTTTGTTCGTCATAATGAGCTATGTTTTTAGTTTCTTCATTAATATGGTATTTATTATTTGGGGCACAAAAAGAAACCTTTTTTTCTATAGTGTTGTAATTTAGCGAATAAAGTTTTTTTGGACCATAAAAATATGATATTTCTAAGATGCCTCGAACACACTTTATTTGCATTTCTGTTGCAGAAAAATATTTGGGTATTATTTGATTGCTAAATAATACATAATCACTCTCATATTCAATAATATCTAAATTAAATTGCTTAATTGCATCTTCAATGTGTTTAACAAAAAATTGTTTTTGCATTGAATCAGCACTTCCGAATTTGGCGAATTTATTTAAAAGACCTTCTGTATTATATAATGCTGATGTGTGTTCTACTTCTTTATTATTTTTACTTAATTTTTTTCCTGATATTATTTGTAATATTGTGTCTAATAATAAACTTGTTTCATCATCATAATGTTTAATATCACACGGAACTAAATTATTGAAACCTACACCTTTATATAATGCTTGAACACATCTACTATTATAAGTTTTAACTTCGTTATTTTCAAAAATTTGTAAAGTGCCATTATTTAATATATAAGTTATATTAGTATTAAATAATAAATAAGTATTACTTTCTCTTTTGCTATTTTTACTATTCCATAAACATAACTCAATTAGTGGATTATTAAAACAATCCATTGAAATGGGAAAGTTTAAACTTGTATTTTCAGTAGAAATAGAAAACCTTTGATCTTGTCTATTTTGAAATGTTGCGTAATCCTCAACCGCAACTTTCGTTAAAACAAAATGTTCTTCATCAATGATTTTGTTTATAATGTTTGATATTTCTTTAAATTTAAACGAAACTTTTGATTGATTTTCATTTCCTTTTAAACATCTTTCCTTTTTGTTTTTTAATATATCACTTACTATCTTTTTACCCACTATTTTTTCATCTATCATTTTCTCACCTCTATTGAAAGTTTAATATATTAATAATAGAATGTCAATTATAATTGTTAAAAAAGTGCATTTTACCCCTTGTTTTCTAGCTAAACCTATGTTATAATTTAATACGTATGACTGGCGATGATGTGCAAGGTTGCTGACACACTAGGATAAGTTGTTTGTTAAAGTGGAGTTTAGGGAATTTGTTTCGGAGCAAGTCTATACTAGATATAGGCGAAAGGAGGACATTATAATGTCAACGGAAAAAGTACGTATAGTTTTAAAGGCTTTTGATCATCGTTTATTAGACGTTGCTGCCGGAAAAATTATCGAAACTGTGAAAAGAACGGGTGGAGAAGTATCTGGACCTGTACCACTTCCAACAGAAATTGAAAAAATTACTGTATTAAGAGCGGTGCATAAATACAAAGATGCTAGAGAACAATTCGAAAAAAGAACTCATAAGAGATTAATCGATATAAAAAAACCTAGTAAAGAAACAGTTGAAGCATTAACACACTTAGATTTACCAAGTGGTGTTGATATCAATATTAAATTATAAGAGAGGAAAGGAAAATTAAAATGAAAGGAATCTTAGGACGCAAAGCTGGTATGACTGAAGTATTTACTAAAGATGGAAAATTAATTCCAGTAACAGTAATCGAAGTTGAACCAAATGTAGTTATGCAAGTTAAAACTGTTGAAAAAAACGGTTATAACGCTATACAACTTGGCGTATTTGACAAAAAAGAAAAAAATGCAAGCAATCCTGAAATCGGGAATGCAAAAAAAGCTAAAA
>CAYJNS010000004.1:5962-36788 GCA_964371745.1 uncultured Muribaculaceae bacterium | reverse complement strand
CTTTAAATTTTATTTATTATTTCTCAAAAATATTATATAATTATAGTAGAGGTGTTTAATTATGAATTTTTTTAATTACATTATACTTGGAATAATTCAAGGTATAACAGAACCAATTCCAGTATCATCAAGCGGTCACATTTTTTTGCTTAAGGAAGTATTTAATACAAATATTTTTAATTCTTTAAATTTTGAAATTATAGCAAATTTCGGTTCTTTTATAGCTATACTTATAATTTTTTGGAAAGATATTAAAGATTTAATAATTAACTTTTTTAGTTATATTTTCAATAAAAAAAATAGAAATAAAACTTTAAGTAAATTTAAATACGCAATATATATTATTATTTCTACTATTCCAGTTACAATTACCGGTTTACTATTTAAAGACACATTAGAAAGTAAACTATTATCTTTAGATTTCTTAGCTTTTATGTTTTTAACTACAGCATTAATGCTATTTATTGTTAGAAAAAATAATGGAAATAAAGATGATAATAACATCACATTAAAAGATGCACTTATTATTGGATTATTTCAATCCGTTGCTATATTTCCAGGTATATCACGAAGCGGAGCTACTTTAGTTGGTTGTTTATTATGTGGACTTAAAAGAGAATCATCATTAAAATATACCTTTATTTTATATTTTCCCGCTAGTATGGGTTCAATGATTTTAGGGGCTAGTGACTTAATCAATTCAGAAAAGAGTTTAATACTCCCTTATGTTGCTGGGGCTATTGCTGCTTGTATAATAACTTATTTTTCATACAAATGGCTTAGTGATTGGGTAAAAAAAGGTAAACTTGCTTATTTTAGTTTATATTGTTTACTCCTTGCACTATTTATATTTATATATTTTAGATAATATAAAACCAAAACATTTTACCGTTTTGGTTTTTTTATTTAAAGTGTGAGTTTAAGTTTTTTTTATTGTATCATTGGTATTTTAAAGTATCATTCCTCCTTACATAAACATATTATCATTTGTTTATGAAAATTATTTGAAGAAAAGATGAAAGCTATTTGATTACAAAATAAAATGTAGTTCCTTTAGAAGTTGATTTAACTCCATATTCATAATTATGTAATAAAAATATTTCTTTAACTATTGATAGACCAATACCTGTAGAAATAACATTTCTTTGATGTTTTTTTTCAGTTTTGTAATATTTATCCCATATATTATTTATTTGAGAATCCTTAATACCTTTTCCCGTGTCAATAATTTCAATTAATATACCAAATGTTTGTTTTTTTATATTTATATATACTTCTTTATTATTTCCAGTATAATTTATAGCGTTACTAAGTAAATTATAAATTGCTTGATTAATTTTACTCTTATCTGCATTTATATTTAATGTTTTTGGTACATTTAATATAAACTTATAGTTTTCAGTTTCTTTTATAATTTGAAATTTTCTTACTATATTATTAATTTCTTTTATAAGATCAAACTTTTCCTTTTTTAAAACATCTTTCATAGTTTGCATTTTTGACATATCTAAAATATCATTTACAAGCACATTTAATCTATCTGTTTCATCAATTATAATATTTAAATGTTCATCTAATTTACTTTTGTCCTTATATGATATATCCTTTACCATTTCAGCATATGCTTTAATCATTGTAAGTGGTGTTTTTAAATCATGAGATACATTTGCCATTAAATCTCTTTTTAAGGCATCAGTTTTTCCTATTTCACTTTGAGCTTTATTTAATGCATCAACTAATTCATCCACTTCTTTTAAACCATTTTTTTCAAAGACAAGATCCTTACCAGTCCCCAAAAATTTAGCTTTTGTTGTAATATTAGTAATTGGTTCAATTATTTTTCTAGAAAGAAAATAACTTATTAATATAGCCACTAAAACCGCTGCGATTGTTAAAAATAGCATTAGCTCACGAAATAAAGATGTTACATGCGAAGTATCTTCTAAATTAGTATATATAAAAATTGAACTATCAGATGTTTTTTGTGCTACTAAAACAGATTCTGTTTCATTTTCATCATTTACAAATTGCAGTTGTTTTTTTTGTTCAGTAGATGCAATAAAATCATTTATAGAATTATTTATATATTCACTTTTTTGATTAAAAACACAACCAACTTTTTTTATGTTATAATTACCTACAACTATGCCATCAACTACTCTAATAATACAAACATCATTTTTATATGCCGTATCATCTAATATAGTATCTATATTTTCTTCATTTTGGGGTAAATTACCCGCTATATTATTAACCATTTCTAATTGATAATTTTCAAAAAACACATTAAAAATAAGAAGTAAACTTCCCCATAATAAAAGTAAAAGAATAACTACAAACGATGTTATATATAGTATAGTTTTAAATTCAAAACTACTAAGTTTATTTTTTAAATTCAAATTTGTAGCCTACTTCCCTAACAGTTTTTATCATATTTCTATATTTCCCTAAGTGATTTCTTAATGTTTTAATATGTGTATCAATAGTTCTATCGTCACCATAAAAATCATATCCCCATACATTTGAAAGTAATTTTTCTCTACTTAAAGCAATATTTTTATTACTAACTAAATATTTTAATAACTCATATTCTTTTGGCGTTAAAAAAATTTCTTTATTATCAATAGTAACTTCATGTGCTATATCATCAATTTTAATTCCAAGAATTTCAATAATTTCTTTTGGTTCATAATTTCTTTTCAATACAGCTCTAACTCTAGCAACTAATTCTTTAGGACTAAATGGTTTAGTAACATAATCATCTATTCCAAGTTCAAACCCAGTTAGTTTATCAAACTCTTCACTTCTGGCAGATAACATAATACATGGAATATTTTTTTTCTTACTTATTTCTTTATAAGCGGAAAAACCATCCATTTTAGGCATCATTATATCCATTATAATTAAATCGATGCTTTCATCACTTACTTTGCTAATCGCTTCCAAGCCATTTTGAGCTTCTAAAATATTATAACCTTCTAATTTCAAATATTCTATGATAACACTTCTAATAAGATCTTCATCATCTACAACTAATATATTCATTATACACCTCGTTTCTTAATCATAACTTACTTATGTGAAAAATATATGAAAAAAAACTAACTTTTGCTAGTTTTGTTTTCTAATTTATCTAAAGTCACTTTTAATGTTTTTATAGTTTTAGCTTTAGCAGACGCCACTAATTCATCAATTTTAGGTTTCGCTGCTTTTCCAGCTTCAACAACCAAGTCTTCTAATTTTATTTCAATTTTCTTTGCTTTGTCTTTAGCTATTTTTAATACTTTTTCTTTATCTAAATCTTTTAAGTCAGCTTCTAAAGAACTAATTTTTTTTTGAAAACTCACTTTTAAGTCATCTAAGTCAGTTTCGTTTATACGCTCTAAAATTTCATCAAACTTTGCTTTTATTTCTGCTCTTGTTTCTTTTCCAGATTTAGGGGCAAATAATATTCCTAGTCCAATTCCAATGGCAGCACCTAATAAAAACTTTCCTCCGTTTTTACTCATCGTCCTCATCCTTTCTTTTTGTTTTTCTTGTAATAAATCTACCAAAAATACCGGTAAAGAAATCAACTACAGAGTCCGTTATACTTGCTAATTTATCAGTAGTAAAATCAATAATATTAAAAAGTGGATTTAACGCTTCCATTTTTTCATTAACATTATCTACAACTTTTTCTACTTTATTCATTGTTATTATAGTTTTTATACCTAATATTATACCAATTATAAGTAAAATAATTAATAATACATATATAATTATGGGTAGAATAGATAGCCACATTTCCATTTTTATTCCTCCTCTTCATTAGTTTCATACATTGAATCTATTAATCCAAGCAAATCATGTTCAAGCGTGTCTTCCTCATCAATTTCTTCAACTACATGTTTATTTTTAATATCTGGTACTGGTATATCAGTAGTTATATCAAATTCATCTTCTAAATTGATTTTAACATCTGAAGTATCTTCCAATAATTCATCAATAGTTTTAACTTTTTCTTCTTTTTCTACTGCAGGCATTACACTTCTTACGGTTTTTACTTCTTCATAAAATTCTTGCACTGGAGCATCAATAGTTTTTTCCAACGATTCTAATTCTCCAAAAGCTTTTTTTCTTACACTATCAAAATCCAGATTATCTTTAGTATCTTCATTTTTATTTTTTATATCCTCTATTTTGTAATCTTCATTTAAAATTCCATAAACTGGAGATATTATTGGAGATGGTTTAAATTTTCTTTTTTCTTTAAGTTCATGAGTTTCTATTTTTTCAAATCTCGAACCATCAGTTCTTTTTTCTATTTTATGCTTTCTTTCATATTCCATTATATTTACATTTCTAGAATTAAGAGTTGATGACACTTTTCTTTGAGGAAGAATATTATCTGGTTCTTTTTTATAAGAAGATACTTGTCTTACTGAATTATCGTGGTTCAAGTTAGCATCGAATTCATCTTCATCAAACTCAGGAAATGGAAATGTATTATCATTTTCCAATAAACTTTTATCACTTATATTATTTGAAATACTGATTTCTGTTTTAATAGGTTCAGTTTCAAGTGATTTTCTTTGAACAGGAATTTCTTGTATTTTTGGTTCTTCTTTCACTTTATTATTAGACTCTTCTACTACTTCTTCATCAAAAAGTATATCTTTCATTTTTTTAAAAATATTCATTTTTATCCTCCTAATTAATCAAATCCGGATCATATTCAAGCCCTGAATCCCCTGGATCAATATAATTTTGTTCATAATCTAAATAGTTGTTATCGCTACTTTCTGTATTAAATAAATTATATTCTTCTGATGCAAATTTCAAAATGTCATCTTCTAAAAGATTTTTTATTATACTATCGTTATATTTAATACTTTTTAACACATTTAATGCATAAATAATACTCTGGTTAATATCTTTCTCTATTACCACTACTTCTATTTTAGCATAATTATACATAATTTCAATTAAAAATTTATTATTTTCTATTTTATTTATTTCAATATAGCCATAATTATCTTCATAATTAAATATTTTAGAATAAAAAGAAGCGTTATTTTCTTTATATAAATTTTCTTTTTCATTTAAATAATTTACCATATCTACAAATAAATAAAAATTATAATCACTATTAGATATCACTTCATTATATAAAGAATTTTCATCTATTTGCATTCCTCTAGGTAAATAATATTGATATCCTACTCTGTAAATATTTGTTTTTTCTTCTTCAACTGCAATAATATCAAGAGTTTGTTCAATAGTTAGTTCTTCTACGTTTTCACAACCACATATTAATACTGCTATTAATAAGAGTACTAAATATTTTTTCATTAACATTCTCCTCATAGTTAATATTATATCATGCCTAGATTTAGTTGTAAATTAATAGTGGAAAATTTTGTAATTATAAGTTACAAAACTTCTTTTTATTTAGAAAATTCTATATATTTTATTGTTTTTTTCTTAAAATGGATAAAAATAAGCAAAACACCCTTGAATTTAGGATGTTTTTTTGATATAATTAGTTCATGCGGGTGTAGTTTAATGGTAGAATTCCTGCCTTCCAAGCAGATCACGAGGGTTCGATTCCCTCTACCCGCTCCATTGTAAATACTTACTAAGTTTTAATACTTAGTTTTTTTTTGCAATGTCCCTCGTGATCTGCTTGGTAGTACAAGCGTATCCTAATTAACTAAATCTTTACTTTCATACATTTTCATTAACATATAATCATCAAATAAATTATACCATTTTATTTGTATTTTATGTCTTCCATCTAAAAATTTTTGATTATTATTTAAACATCTTGCAAATGGTGAGATAAACAAACATGAAATGTGCACACCAGTACTTTTTTTGTTTCGATGAAATTTTAATATTTCTAATAGCTCATCTCTAGTAAAAAAATGAAAAAATGTTGTATCGCCTAATATAATACCATCAATAATTTTATTTGCTTTGTCACGTCCTTGAAAAATAAAACGATAGATAAATTCATCAAATAATTTAGTTTGCATTAATTCTTGATTAACACTATCAATTCTATATTGATATTTTTCTTTATATTCTACAGTGCTAAGTTTAATTATTTTACCGTAAAGTCTTTGTTCTGCATATTGGAAATGAAAATAATTTTTGATATTTTCTTCACTAATATTACATTCTCTTAAAAAAGTTTTAAATGTAAAAATACTTTCAGCATGAAATGAATTTTTTGCTCCCATCTTAATGCTTATATATTTTTTCACGCCATGAATACTAATTACAATATCATATTTTTTCAAATTTCTATCGACTTTGCAATAAACTATATCATCTAAATCAATATTTTCATATAATTTTTGAAGCATATCTATATATATATAATTTAAACTTTTTATCTTTTTGTTATTTATATATTTTGCTATTTCAATTTCATTTTGAAACCCTTTATTTACTTGCATATAATACCTCCTTTCACTATAATTATTACCCTAAAAGAGGAAATTTCCTTTTTTTTTGCAAAAAAAAACTATATTTTTATAGTTTCTAATGTCTAGTATTATTTTTTTTACACTAATTAACCTCAATATCCAGTGCTTTTGCAAGTTGATCAGCACAAGATGTTCCTCTCCCATTACAGTCAATCCCTTTTAATAAATTAATTACTTCTTTTATTTCTTTTCCTTCAATAAGTTTACTAATAGCTTTTAAATTACCATTACATCCACCTAAAAATTTAACGTTATAAACTCTTCCATTTTTAATTTCATAATCTAAACTTCTAGGACAAACGCCTCTTGTTTCATATGTTTTCATATATTATACCTTCTTTTCAAAGTATATCATACCACATATTATACAATATAACACTAAAAAACACATAATTGAGGCGTCTTTAATCCTTTTTACTTAAATATGTAAATTTTTATTTATCTTTAATAACTCCATTAATTAAATTTAAATCTGATGGAATTATATATTTAATATTACCTTTTATAAATAAATTTATTGGTAAAACAGCTCCTGCTCTAGCACCATCCATCCATTTTGGATTTCCAGGCATTAATTCATGTAATTTTGTAAGTGTATATTTTTCACTATAAAAAACTTCACTAGTTTGCTTTATATAATCATCATATGATACCATATATTTATGAATATTATCATCAAATAATGTATTGGGAACTAAATTATAATTAGTTAATTTTTCAAATCTTTCTTCTCCACCGGTAAATATAGCACAGTCATAATCATTATCTAAATCTATATTTTCTATTTTTTGTAAAATAAAGTCATTTATATCTTCTATTTTGCATTTAGCAATTTCCTCATTAATATCAGAAAACTCATTTAATATATCTACAACACCTATATCTAAATTATGTCTTTTGGTGATTATATTATTTTCAAAAGTAACAAGCTCAGTAGTTTTACCACCCATATTTATAATCATTACTTTTTTTCTGTTATAATCACTTTCTAAAGCTTTTCCAAGATAATAATTTTCTAATCCATGACTTAAAACTGTTAAATGTAAATCTAACTCATCATTAAATAGTTTTATATATTTATCCTGAACCATACTATCCATTTTTCTAAACATACCAGTAGCGTAAATAAATACTCTTTCATACTCAAAATTATATTTTTCTTTTAATTCTTTAAAATATTTAATTACTTCTGCATCATTTATTTTACTAAATCCTACGTTTGAATCAAAACCATCTTTAAAATGTATTGATCTTTCTTCTTTTAATGTTAAAACTTCTTCATAACAATATACTTTTATTGTTGAAGAACCTAAATCTATATAATATTTCATATCCATCTTCCTCACTATTCATTATAATATCATATTTCAAATTTCTTTGTAAAGAAAAACACATCACTGATGCGTTTTAATAGTTAATTAGTTTTTAGCTTTAGCTTTTACTACATATTTTCCTTCAGGTACTTTACCAAAGAAATACCTTCCGTCTATATTTGTTCTTGTAGTATTTACAAGTATTTCATGACCATCTTCAAGTCTTACTTCATATAATCCAACAAATGCATCACTTATTGGTCTTCTAGTTAATCTATCTAGAATAACTCCGTTAATTGTTCCCTCTTTTTCAATATTTAATTTTGATAAGTATACATTTTGTTCAAAATGATTTCCATCATTAACTTTAACTTCAATAGCTTGTCCTAAAGTATAATCTTCTGCAGATGCTGTAATATAGTATGTACCATTTGGTATATTCATAAATAAATATTCTCCATCTGATGCACTCATTGTTTCAGTTAAAATTGTTCCTGATGCACTTCCAGTTCTAAGTGAAAGTCTTACATTAGGTAGTACTGCTCCTTCTGAATCTTCAAAAGTAATACCAAATATATTAGCATTAGTATATGTATCATCTTCTGAAATTACTAAATTTCCAACTGGTACTAATGTACTCCCAACAGTTATATTTTGTTTACTTGATAATGTGTATCCATCTTTAACTGCGTATATTAAATATTCTCCTGCATCAATACTTTGGATTAAAAATTCTCCATTTTCATTAGTCATTGTATGTTTAATTGGATTAAAATCCGTATCAAATATTTTTACTGTAGCATTTTCAACTGGTTGATTACCTTCATCTACTACAACACCACTACATTGTCCAGAAAACTCTGTTTCTGCCTCATCTAATTCTATCGTTTGATAGATTTCCTCTAATTTTTTTAAATCTATTTCATCACTGAAATTTAATTTGTATTTGTCTGTTCCAAACATTTTTTATTCTCCCCTTTTTATTTATTTTTTTTAAACAACTGAATTTACAATTGTTATAACGTATGAATCCTCACTAGTTTCTTCACCAATTCTTAGTTTAACTAATTGTTGTACTTTCCAATTAGGTACCATTGGTGTAATTAAAGTATTTCCTGTGAATGTCCATCCTTCTGGTAACTCATCAACTTGAGATACTTTTGACTCTGGTGTAGTTAAAATTTCAATTGTTCCACGAACTGTTCCTGGTTCATATGAATATATATTAGATATTTCACTTTTTGTAATAATACCACCATTGTCATTAATTTCAAATGCTACATCTATAGCTTCTTCTTTTGTGTCACATGATTCACATACACAGTCTTTAAATAATTCAAGTTTACCTTGAAGTATAACTTCTAAACGAGTAATTGAATTAATCATTGATTGTACTGATTTATTTACTTCTAAAAGTATATCAGGATCTTTTTCTGCTAATTTTACTGCCATTTGAATTTTTTCACCTTCTGCATTTATAATATGAGAAAGTCCAGTTTGTTGAAGTGCTACTGATTCTATTACATCAGTAATAGCTTGACATCTAGTTGTTTTACTTGGTTCTATAATAGGCATTGACATATTTTCCTTTTGCTCCTTTCAAAATATAATATGTATTTTTTATATAATTGACTATTTAAAAAGTTTAGAAAATCACAATTTGTTATTTAACATATAATATTTTAGCGGTGATGAAATGAAAGTTATTAAAAAAATACCATTATTAAATTGTCCAGAAAATAAATTTACAAGTGCAACATTTAAAAATTGTAATTATAGTTTAACTTTACCAACATGTGAATCAATATATATATACGATTATGTACTTCAAATTAAAAATAAATTAAAAACTTGTAATAAATATATTGTAATCAATGAATCTAGATATCATAATGAATACTATGCTATTAAAGAAAATGATTACGAACATATTTATATACTAGATTTGTTTTATGCAGAAGTTGATAAAATAAAATTAACTATTCCTAAAAATTATATTTCACCCATTGTAAGCATAACTTATGATTATGAAAAATGTAAAATAATAATAGCACAAAAAGATAAAGTGTTTTCAGTAACACTAGATGGTTACTTTATCAAAGATGAATTGTCTTTAGAAACTAGAAATAGTATATTTAATAATACAAGTATAATTTATAAGAATATAAATAATTGCTGTTATCAAAAAAAAATAACACCTAATATATTTATTACAGCTGTCGGATATTTTTGTGGAAATTTATATGTTGCATATTATAAAAATAATACTGCACATATTATTAAATTAAGTTCTAATGGTAATATAATAGAAAACTATTATATTGATGATTTTATAAAAATAAATTCTATATTTAATGCTAATGATGTTTTAACTTTATTAACAACTAAAAATGATAATTATAATTATGTTTATATTACATCTATTTGTTGTAAAAATATTTGCTCTATAAAAAAAGATGAAGAATGTAGAATTGATTGTGAATGTAATAATGATTGTAATCATAATTGTTATGATAATGTTATCGAATCAATTGCTTGTATGGAAAAGGGTCTTGCAAATATATTAAACTGCGAAGGAAGTAAATTACAGTGTGGAATTAAAAAAGCTAAAAACGTTTGTGAATTAATTAAATTAAATGAATCAGTTGCTAATACAGTTTGCGAAATAAGTATGCTAGAACAAGTTTTATACAATAAATTAAAAATAGCATCCGAATGCTGTAAATGTGATAAAGAAAAGAAATGTTTTTAAAATATTTATTATACTACTTAAAAAGAACTATTAATCTAGTTCTTTTTGATTGTAAAATTCTTCTAATACTTTTCTCATATTAGCTTCTCGTTCATTAAAAAAATCTATTCTAAATTTTTTTATTCCCATAAACTTTAGTTCTTCTAAGTCTTTAATTTTTAAGATATCTTTATGATCATATAAATAATTAATACCATTATGACACGTAATTTCATATTTTCTATTAAAACTATCTTCTAAATTTTTTTGAGAATTTTTATGTTTGCAAGTATCACAAATAGGTTTATTATGCAGCAAGCAATGATTAAGTGTCATCACTTTTACTTTACCATAAATTAAAGCTTCACCTGATGCTATTATTTTTCTATTAATTTTTTTATATTCATTTAATGTAAATTCTGAAGAATAAGTTACTATACCATATTTATTTAAATAATTTATAGTTAAACTATTATAAATATTTAAACCATATCCTAGTACTAAATCATTATCTTTATATTTTTCTATATCACTAGTACTGTTAATTAGTAGTTTTTCATTTAAAAATTCTTTACTTTCATTAATATTAACTTCATAATAAATATTTAAATCTTTATTAGCTTCATATAAATTATAATTATTTGTATATATCCTTTTAACTGGATATTTTTTTATTACATCAAGTTGTAATTGATTTCTAATATATACGCTAAGTTCTATATTACTATTAAAATCTATAAATTCTTCTTTATAATCTACTTTTTCAAAATTAGTTTTCTTATTTTCTCTAATGGATATTAATCTATCAGTTAAACTTCTTCTTAAATTATTTAAATCAGATAATCTAATAAATATATTATCATCTTTGTTAATAACTACAGAGTTACTAACAAAAGGAGTCGAACCTAACTTTGTAGCTTTTTCTATAATATCATCTTTAGTAACTTCTTTATTTTTTGCTTTTAATACTATTTCCCCATATTCTTCAAATGAATTATTTCCGTCACTTATACTCATTTTTAAAGGTTTATTAATATATGCATCTATAGTTATATCTACATTTATTTTTTTCTTTTCATAATTTTTCAAAGAATCATTTAAAAGTACATCAACTGTTTTAAGAAGTGTATCTTTTTCTTTAAGACCTATTTTATTAGGTATACTTATTAAATCTCCTTTTACTCCATCTTTAATTATTTCTCTATTTTTATAAATATTAAAAGCATGCAATCCTTTATCCGCTTTATCAAACTTTACACCGTCACCTACATGTATACTATCTGTAAGAAGTATGTCAATATACTTTTCATTTACACTAACTACATCACCTATTTTAACACCTTTATGATTACCTCTTTTAATATTCATAAAGTCTTTTTCATTTTTTAAGTGACCAGTAGAGTATCCGCGATTAAATAATTGATTTAACATTTTTTCTTCTTCTGTTACATCAACCACTTTTTTACTGTAAAAACCATCAATAAGTTTACGATACATTTTAGTTACTACATAAACATATTCACTAGATTTCATTCTGCCTTCAATTTTAAGTGATTTAATATTACTATCCATTATTTCATCAAAGATATTTTTTGTATTTAAATCTTTTGGACTTAGTAAATAGTTACCAGATTTTTCAAGGTATTCATCATTTATATAAAGTTTATATGGCATACGGCATAGCTGAGAACAAGCACCTCTATTACCACTTCTATTCATAGCCATACTACTAAGTAAACATTCTCCAGAATAACTAATGCAAAGCGCTCCATGAATAAATGTTTCTATTTCTAAGTCAGTATCAAGTTTATTAATTTCATCAAGTGATAACTCCCTAGCAACTACTACTCTTTTAAACCCTAAATTTTTTAAAAACTTACAAGTAAACAAATCTAAATTATGCATTTGAGTTGAAGCATGCATTATAAGATTTGGAAATGTTTTATGAACAAGTGCAGAAAAACCAATATCTTGAAGTATAACTGCATCTACATTATTTTCATGCAAAAACTCAACAAAGTTTAATGCTTCATCTATTTCTT
Source organism: uncultured Muribaculaceae bacterium (assembly GCA_964371745.1). Taxonomy (GTDB): domain Bacteria; phylum Bacillota_I; class Bacilli_A; order RF39; family UBA660; genus CAKOSP01. The sequence continues at coordinate 24,226 of CAYJNS010000004.1, read as the reverse complement.
CATCTTTAATTAATGTATTAACTGTCACATAAACAAGGACATCATATAAATGAGCATACTTAATAACATCCTTAATTTCTTCTTCTGTAAAGTTAGGAGCAGCAGATCTTGCTCCAAATGATTTTCCTCCAAGGTAAACTGCATCTGCACCAGCGTGCACAGCTGCGTAAAACGCATCCATACTTCCAACTGGACATAATAATTCTTTTTTCATATGATTATTGTAACAAATTTTTGAGCTTTTTTCTACTTGATATATCAATAAAATTATTATATAATGTATTTGTAAGCAGGAAATTGCATACAATAAAAAAGGAAGTACTTAAATTGATTCTTAAGTACTTACCATTTCGGTAGAGTACCTAATTCACTTTTGAATTAGATACTTTTTTTATTTATAAAGCTTTTTCTAAAAGGTTTAGTAAATAAATGATGACTATAAATAGAAAAAGAATTATTATTTTATAAGACTTTGTATTCATAATTATCAAACCACCTTTCGCAAAGGTAAACCCCCCTGGAATTTGGAAAGGTAAGTAACTAATTTTTAAGACTTCCTAATTGCAATATATAAAGTGAAAATTAGTTTGTCAACAATTTTACAAAAAGTAAAATTATTTTTTTATTTCAGTTTCATATAATTTTTTATATCCTGTACATTTTTTTAATAACGTAGTATGATTACCTTCTGCTAATACTTTACCATTTTCAAGATATATAATTCGATCACTGTTAATAATTGTTGATAATCTATGTGCAATTATTAATATAGTATAATCTTTTTTTAAATTATTTATAGCACTTTGTATTTCCAATTGTGTATGATTATCAAGAGCACTTGTTGCTTCATCAAATAATATTATTTCAGTTTTTTGAACTAAAGCTCTAGCTATAGCAAGTCTTTGTTTTTGACCACCAGATAATGTTACACCGCCTTCTCCAACAACTGTATTATACTTTTTAGGTAATTCCATTATAAAATCATGAAGCGATGCCTTTTTACATGCTGTAATCATTTCTTCTTTAGTTAAATTATTTTTACATAACTTTAAATTGTCTTTTATACTTAAATTAAATATATAAGGATTTTGACTTATTATAGTAATATTACTCCTGATAGATTCTTTATCAAGTTCATTTATATTAACTCCATCAATAGTAATTTGACCTTTTTTTACATCATACATTTTACATAATAAATTAAATATCGTTGTTTTACCAGACCCACTTTTTCCGACAAATGCAACTGTTTCATTAGCATTTACTTTAAAATTCACCTTATTTAAAACTTTTTTATTCCCATAACTAAATTCTACATTTTTAAATTCAAAATCACCTTTTGCTTTACCAATATTTTTAATGCCAAAATTTTCTTTTTTAAATTCTTTACTCTCTAATATTGCAAATATTCTAGTACAAGATAAATTATAATCTTTTATAAATTCTAATAGTTTTCCTATGTCGAATGTCAAACCTGGTACTTTTGCTGCATAATTATATAAAACTATAGCGGATGCTACTTCTAAATTATTACTAGATATTAATAATATAATTAAAATTATAAATATTACATCACTTATATCTCTAACTGAACCCCTAATAAGATTATATTTTCTTGTACCACTAGATAATTTATATCTTGATGAATTAAAATCTTTTATTTCTTTATCAAGTTCATTAATAAAACCACTAGAGGAATTTAGCATTTTTATATCTCTTGCACCTCTAACGATTTCACCAATTAAACTTATTGTACGTTCTGATTTTTTTCTACATACTTTATCATCCACATTATATCTTTTAGTTCTAAAATGTTCAACTAAATAAAGTACAATTGTAAGTACCAATAAAAATAAAAATACATAAATATTAATAATAAATATGGCAACAAAAATACCAATATTTGTTAGAATATTAGTTACATAATAATTTATATAATTATATACATCAGCTAATTTAGATGTATCGTTATTAAGTCTTTGTATAAATACACCAGATCCATTTTTATCTAAAGTTTCATTATCTAAAAGTAGTATTTCTTTACCTAAATCTATTTGTAACTTATTTAAAGATTCTCTATATACAATTTGACCACTTTTTTCTTGAAAATAATAAACAAAATTTCTAAACATTTCAACTAAAAATATTACAACAGCAATTGACATTAATTGATATAGTGCATTATCAGTTAAATTAATAATTATTTTGGCACTTAAAATCGGTACAATTATACTAATTGCTACTCCAATTAAATTACAAATCAAATATATATATACACTTTTTTTGTTTCCTTCAATATATTTCCAAGAAAATTTAAGATTTTTTTTTAACTCTTTCATATCACACATCCTATAAAAAATTATAACATTAAAATATGCTAAATTCTACCATTATATATTATAAATAGTTGTTAATACTATAATTAGAAGGAGGAAAACATATATGACAACACAAAAAAGTGCTAGAGCTTCTAGACAAAACATTAAAAAAGCTATTAAGGCTCACGTTAAGAACTCTAAACATAATGGAAAAGATAAAGATAACGATAATGAATAATAAAAAAGTAGACGAATTAATGTCTACTTTTAATTTTAGAAATAAGATGATATAATTTTAATAAGGAAATTTATGAGAAGATTATTTAAAATAAGTTTTAACAATATAATTTTGTCAATAACGCCAATATTAGTTTGGTTCATTTTAAGCTTCATGATTGATAAAAATTTAATAAATGTTTTTACTATAACCTACCCAATACAATTTATATGGACGCTTCTGTTAGCTATATTTGGTACAGGGGCAAATGTTATAAAAAATAAAGAAAACAATATTAATGCAGTATATTCTGGTATGATTTATGGATTTTTATTTGGAGCAATATTTTTTGGATTATTTATACTTAATATTGATAATTACTTAAATTTTTTAGGTATGGATATACATATATATAAAGAATTTACTATATTCTCTATAATATTTATCTTTTTACAATTATTATTTGCTATGATATTAGAAAAATTTTATTTCGAAAATAAAAATAAAGTAGCAAATTTACATTGTATTGTATTTAACCTTTTATTTATACTTTCAATAATAATAACAACATTATTATTTGATAGTACGAAAGTAATAATTATAACTATAGCAGTTTTATTATTATATATAACAATACTTTCTATTTCACAATTTAAAAAATTTAAATTTTATTTTAATATTATGAAATATATACGCTATGAATCTGTTTCAGTAGCAAGTTCAATTACATATTTTTTTGTATATTTATTAGGTTTAAGTATAACTGTTAATATTGGGCTTGAATATGCTCTAGCATATAATTTTGCAGCTTTAATAACTGACGCTCAGTGGGATGCCTTTTTTTCTATTACTACTGTAGCTAAAATCGATATTAGTAATAATACTTTCAATTATAATAAACATTTAAAGAACGCATATTTATTATTAGCAATACTATTTGCAACAAGTTTATTAATGTTCATAACATTATTTAGTTTTTATGAATTAAATTTTGTTATTACCACAATGTTTTTTCTTGTTCAAATTACAAATTGGTTTATATATCCGATATATAGTATTAAAACTTGTGTTTTACAAATTGAAATCAATCCAAAAAAAACAACTATAAGCGAAATAATTTCAAATATAATCAGATTTTTTTGTTCCCTACTTAGTACCCCGTTTTGCATTGGAATTGGTCAGTTAAGTGCTTCGTTTTTTCAATTATTTTCTCGTAATTACTTATTTCATAAAGAATATAAAATTTTTCCAAATGGCGCAATAAAAAAAAAGTAGACGACTTAATGTCTACTTTTAATTTTCTTTATAAAATTTATCCATATACTCATCATATGTCATATATCTATCTCTATACGATCCATCTGGTAATATTTCAATTAATCTATTACATGATGTATCAATTAACTGTTGGTCATATGTTGCTATAATCATAGATGATGAAAATTTTGTTAAGCCATTATTAAGTGAAGTAATAGATTCTATATCTAAATGATTTGTAGGCTCATCCATAAGTAAAAAGTTTCCTTTTTCAAGCATTACTTTTGAAAGTACACATCTTACCTTTTCTCCTCCAGATAATACTTTTACATTTTTAAGAGCATCATTACCAGAAAATAACATTCTACCTAAAAAACCTCTTACAAAAGATTCATCTGTATCATCACTATATTTTCTAAGCCACTGAATCATTGTTTCATCTTCTTCAAATAAATATTCATGATTTTTCGCAAAATAACTGCATTTTGTATTTGCTCCAATTTTGATAGTTCCACTTTGAGGCTCTAATTCTCCTGCTATAATTTTTAATAAAGTTGTTTTAGCAACTTCATTACTTCCAATTAAAGCAATTTTATCATCTTTATTTACATTCAATGAAAAGTTTTTCAATATAACTTTTCCATCTATTTCATAATTTATTCCACTTAAAGTTAAAATTTCTCCAGTAAGACCTTTTTCAAATTCAAAATTTACAAAAGGATATTTTCTATTACTTGGTCTAATATCATCTAAAGTTATTTTTTTTAAAAGTTTTTTTCTTGATGTTGCTTGTTTAGACTTAGGTGCATTAGCACTAAATCTTGCAATAAAATCTTGTAGTTCTTTCATTTTATCTTCTTTACGTTTATTTGAATCTCTCATTTGTTTTTGCATAAGTTCACTTGATTCATACCAAAAATCATAATTACCAACAAACATTGTTATTTTACCAAAATCTATATCTACCATATGAGTACAAACTTTATTTAAAAAGTGTCTATCATGTGATACAACTATAACTGTATTTTTAAAATCCACTAAAAATTCTTCAAGCCATGCTTTACTTTTCATATCAAGACCATTAGTAGGTTCATCAAGTAAAAGTATATCGGGTTCTCTAAATATAGATTGAGCAAGTAATACTTTTACTTTATCACTATCTTTAAGCTCATTCATATGTAGAAAATGTAAGCTTACATCTACACCTAAACCTGATAAAAGTATAGCAGCATCTGCTTCAGCTTGCCAACCATTCATTTCTGCAAAATCAGCTTCAAGTTCTCCAGCCCTTATTCCATCTGCATCATTAAAATCTTCCTTTAAATAAATATTATTTTTTTCAATCATAATATCATAAAGTTCTTTATTACCCATAATAACAGTTTCAATTACTGAGTATTCATCATATAAATGATGATCTTGTTTTAAGACACTAATTCTATCAGTTTTAAGAGTTTGAACTTCACCTTTAGTAGTTTCAAGTTCTCCACTTAATATTTTTAAAAATGTAGATTTACCAGCACCATTTGCACCAATTAAACCATAGCAGTTATTTCCAAAATCTAAATTTACATTTTCAAATAATGTTTTATTACCAAATTTTAAAGTTACTTCAATTGCTTTTAACATATAAATTACCTCCGCGCTTATTAATTTTACCATAAAACAGTAATTTTTACTATTAAAATATTGCTTTATTTATAAAAATAATATATAATTTATATTAAGAATAGAGGTAATTTATATGAATAATAATGATACTAGTTCAAATCCAAATAATTTGAACAATGAAAATGTAACACCAGTTCCACCTATAACACCGGGAAATAGTGAACCTGTAGCAAATCCAGCGCCTATTGTAGAAATTCCAACAATGCAAGAAAATACTGCTCCTGTTATGCCAGAAAATCCGGTTATACCAACAGTCGAAACTCCTACGCCAGTAGAACCAGTTCCAACTTTTGTAAACCCAGTACAACCAGTAGCAACTCCGGTAGCTCCTAGCGTAGAACCAATACCAGGATCACCTAGTTTAGAGCAACCAGTAGCAAGTGTAATGCCAAATAATGATATTTCAGCTCAAGTGCCTAACAGCATACCTACTCAAGTAGATAACGCTACATTACAGCCTGTTCCGGAAATTCCAACTAAGCAAGTTGATACTCCACTAGATAATAATAACAATACTACACCATATACTGCTCAACCAATAAATAATGAAATAATTGATAATACTCCTAAAAGTAATTTTTTTGGAACTCCATTAACAACTCCTGAGGGGGACCCAGTTCCAGAACCAATAAGTTTTGATCCACCTATAAATCAACCAATGTCTGATACTAATCAAACACTTACACCTAAGAAAAAGAAAAAATCCAATCCAATTTTCATTATAATTTTATTACTTGCTTTAATTGGCGGAGGGGTTTATGTATACTTAACTTATTTTGCTGACACTTCAACTGCCACTACTACTCCTACAAATAATTCAAATACAATTTTAACTGAAATCAAAACTATTATTGATAATACTGATGAAATAGATGAACTTGCTGGCACTTATACTATAACAAATACAATAAATGAAAATGTTTTAATGGTTAAATATGATTTATTAGCTACAGAAACTACAGAAAGTTATTCAAATACTTGTAATTTCACACTTACAGATAACATACTTTCTACTAAAATAAATTTAGAAAATGAAAGTGATGCTTTAAGCTGTTCCTTGATGTCACTGGTAGTATTTGATGCGGTTGGACAAATAAAAGGTTTTGATGAAGGTGAAATAAGTAATATTATAAATAGCACACCAAATTCACTTGAAGCTTTTAATTTAAATAGCGAAACTGGTGAAATGACACTTGATTTAAATGGTAACTTTGAAGTAAAAGAAATACCTGGATTAACTATTGAAGATTTAGGAAATAAAGAAACTTACTTTAGCGAAACTGAAGAAGGTTTTGTAGAAATAAATAAAGATAATTTAGATATTATTATTCAATATGCACCATCATATATTCAAGCGTATGTAATTGAAGATGGTGTAGCATCGGATGTAAGTTATAATGCTTTACTAACAATTGTTGAATTTTTATTCCCTGAAAGTTTAGATACTTTTACAACAAATATACCAGTTATTTCAGAAACATTTTATGAAAATTTTTATCTATACGATACAATGAATGATTCAAGCATACTAACTACAAGATATGGAATTGATGTAACTGATAAAGCTATAACAACTTTATATATCATAAAAAATGAGGGAACACTATAGTGTTCCCTTTAAAATGGATAAATTGTTTTAATAATAACTTTTTTATTTGTAACAGGATGTATAAACTCTAAATAATATGCATGTAGATACATTCTTCTTTCTTTATTTCCACCATATTTTACATCACCTTTAATAATACATCCTAATTCTTTTAAATGAACTCTTATTTGATTCTTTCTACCAGTTTTAAGATTTATTTCAAGTTTAGTTTCACCACTGCGCTCACTTAATTTCTTATATTCAGTAATTGCAAGTTTTCCACTTTTAGCAGAGTGAACGTATAATGATTTTTCTTCTTTTAAATAACTTTTAATTATTCCCCTATCTTCAGTTTGTCCACTTACAATAGTAATATATTTACGAATAACTTTTTCCCAGTAGCTTTGCATTTTTAATTTAATATTTTGTTTTTTAGCAAATACAACTAACCCAGATGTTTCTTTATCTAAACGATTAACAATAAATATTTTATTGTTTTTATTACTTATTTTAACATATTCACTAACTTTTCTATATAGTGAATTATTATTTTTTTCCGTTGATATACATAATAAATTATAAGGTTTATCGACGATTATTAAATATTCATCTTCATACATTATATTTAAATCTGTCTTAGATAAATTAATTCTAACAATACTTCCTTTACATACTTTGTGATTATATTTCTTTAATTTAGTATTTCCAACATAAACTTTATCATATACCAAAAATTTTTTAACATCCTTTTTAGAATAATTATTTTTAATTAAAAATTCTGTTATAGTATCATCTTCTAAAACATTATATTCTTTCCACATAGCAACCTCTTTTCCTTTTATCTTTTTCTAACTCTAGTATATGTTTTAGATGACGTAGTATAATTACATTTACTATAATCTAAAACATGATTACTATTATTAGTGTATTTTTTTATTAATTTATATTCTTTATCTTCTTCGTATATTATATCATTTTTTATATTATTTTTTAAATTATATTCTCTTTTATTATATTCTTTTGTAAATTTAATCACATCCGGTATACATATAGCTATGGAACTAAATAAAACAATATTCGGTATAATTGATAATGATGCATTATTGGAACAAATTATAGCTAGTGCTAATCCTGCTGCATGTAAACCAAATTTCCATTTACCAAATATATTTGGCGGGATAACAAAACCATTATTTACATTATCGACAAAAGATGCTTTTGAAGAAAGTTTTTTTGCAGTATGATTTTTATGTATAGCAGTAAATGTTGTTACGTATATATCTCTTAAAAATAAACTAAGAAACCATGGAGATAAAACACCAGATGTAATTAATGCAATATTAGTTCCCACTAATAAAACTTTATCTACGCTAGCATCAAGTTGGGCTCCAAATTTACTTGTTAAATTATATCGCCTAGCAACTTTCCCATCAATAAAATCAGTACCCGCTGTTAATCCCATCCACAGCGCATAACCAAAAGCACTTGCTACTCCAGAAACTGCAATAGTTACAACTAAACCTACTGCACTTAAAAGTCTTATAAACGTTATTATATTAGGTGCATATTTTGCTTTTTTATATGGTAATTTTTGCATTAACTTATCTATTGGATTCCATATTTTATTAACTAAATTTTTTTTACTTTTATTAATTTTTATTTCTTTTTCTTCCATAACCCACTCCTAAAGTAAACTTATTATAGCATATTTTATAAAAATTTTGTATAATAAATAAAAAGGAGATTATTATGAATGATTTTAATAAATATTTAACTGAAGAACAATTAAAAATTATTGAGGAAGAAAACTATAAAAGATCTTTAATCGGTGATATTGATTCAGCACTTGAATTAACTAAAAATGAATATAAAACCAAAATATTGGGATCAAATATATTTTCTGATTTTAATAAAGCTAGAATTATAATTAGATTACCTGAAAGAGATATAAAAAAACTTCTTATTTCTACATATTTAACTGATAAATACGCGATAAATATTGCACTTAATTCTATAAATGATATAGAAATTAAGAAATATGATAAACAATTATTAGAATTTGAAAAGATAACTCAACAAGTTATAAATAACTCTAATATTATTGATAATCCTGCAAATCATGATATTCCTCACACAATGCCTGTATTTAAAAATAAATAATTTATAAGTAATAACATATACTACTACTAGGTGATAAATGTGTCTAAAGAAAAAAAATATTTACTACCTGGTATTCCTATATTATTTATTGTAGGTGCTTTATTTCATTTTATATACGAATTATCTAATGAAAACTTTTTAGTGGGTTTAATATCGCCGATTAATGAAAGCATATGGGAACATACTAAAATGATTGTTTTACCTATGACTTTATATTGGTGTATATATTATAAATTAAATAAAAGTGAACTTAATAAAAACACTTGGTTTTTTGCTCTTTTAATTTCTTTAATAACATCAATATTATTAGTTCCTATTCTTTATTATTTTTATACTGAAAGTTTTGGTTTTGAAAGTGTAGTTATTGATATATCAATTTTATTTATTTCCCTTCTTATTGGTCACTTATTAGGTATACATGTTTATGAAAATAAAAATAGTTCAATGAACTATTTAATATCTATATTTTTAATTATATTAATTATTGGTGTATATATTATTTTTACAATAAATCCACCAAATATTCCCTTATTTATTCCCCATACTTATTAATATGGATTTTACTTTCTTCATATATATCATTTTCTTCTTTTGGTTTATCAGTATATCCTAAAGCAATTATACTTATTGCTTTATAATCATTTGGCAAAGAAAGTATTTTCACTATCTCAGTATTTAAACTAATTTCAGGATAAACCCCAAGCCAGCAAGATGATATATTTTTACTTGTTGCACTTAATAAAATATTTTCAGTAGCAGCTGCGCAGTCTTGTTGAAAATAGATTGTTTCTTCCTTCCCACAAACTATAATAGCGCTACTACACTTTTCTAACATAAAATAGTATGGACTTACTTTAGTAAGTTTAGTAAGAAGATCTTTTGAATTAATAATTACAAATTCAAAAGATCTTTTATTATGAGCAGATGGTGCATTCATACCACATTTACATAAGTATTTTAAATCCTCTAAATTAATATTTTTATCATTGAAACTTCTTATACTGCTTCTTTTAAAAACTTCATTCATTTTTACTCCGTTCTAAGTGCTTCCACTGGATTTTTCTTACTAGCCATTTTACTCGGAATTAAACCAGCAAGCATTGTTAAAAGTGTACTAATAACTACCAATAATATTGCACCATATATTGGTAATACAGATAAATTAGCAATATCTGTTACATTTTCAATAATAATATTAGCTATGAAATTAATAATTATGGTTATAACAATACCAATAGAACCCGCAAATAATCCAATTATAAATGTTTCTGCATTAAATACTCTAGATATATCTTTCTTACTAGCGCCAATAGCTCTTAATATACCGATTTCTTTTGTTCTTTCAAGTACTGAGATATAAGTTATAATACCAATCATTATGCTAGAAACTATTAAAGATATTGATACAAACGCTATAAGTACATAACTAATCATGTCTATAACTGTTGTTACAGAGGAAAGTAATAATCCAATATAATCTGTATAAGAAATTATATTTTCTTCTTTACCCTCTTTTGTTTGTAGTTCATTATATTCTTCAATTATATTTTCTACATTTACTTTAGATTCAAAATCTTTTGGATATATTTTAACCGTACTAGGGTTTTCTAAATCAACTATTCCTAAAGTTACTAGCAAATCATCATAAGTTAAACCAGCATTTTCTGAATATGTTGCCATAACTTGGGCTAACTCTTCATCAGATAAACTCATAAAATATTTTTGTTCTTCAGTAGTTAAATCATTAAAATTAAACTCTTCACCACGCTCACTAAATTCTAAACCTGTTAAAACATTTATATCTTTACTTTCAACTTGTTCTTTAGCAATATCTGATTCATTTATTTTGTTTATAGTATATTCAGTTAACTCTTTTGTATAATAGATTCCCCCTGTAGATGATGAAGATATACTAGCATCTTTATTAGGCATCATAATACCTACAACTTTTATTTCAGGAGAGTTATTTAAAACATCTAACATATAATTTTCATCATCTTGTTTATTAACCCATAAAGAATTTTCTTTTTCATAATAATCAGTATTTAATACTAACTTAAATGATAAATCAAGTAAGTCTTCATATTTATAACTTGATTGAGCTGACTTTTCAACTTCTTCACCTTTAAACATTTTATCCATCATATCTTCAAGTTCGCTTTGATCTTTTAAACCTAATGTATATAATGTAAAGTCGCTTATCATACCATTTTCATCAAGCATAATTACAACTTCATCATAGTTTTGAGGCCAAGAACCAGCTAGTACATCGTATTGTTTTTCTAATAATTCATCATTATCTAACATTTCAAACCAAACATCGTTTGATGACATAGGCATACCCATCATACTTTGACTAGGCATCATTTCTTCAAATAATAAATTTGGATTTACTTGTACTACTTCTTCAGTACTGTTTTTATAAAGTTGTAAATTCAAATTATATGAATACTGAATCGCTGTTGTATAATTATTTATTTGATCATGATTATCTATATAATTTTTAAACTCTTCTAAATTATTTGTTGTAATTTGTGCAGTCATCATACTCATCATATCAACCATCATATCATTTGAATAAATAGTTTCATTAGATGGATTTTTTATATTTTCATCATTTCCTCCAGACATTTCAGAAATAAAAGATGTTGCATCAACTGTTTGTTCTTCAATTAATATTGGATAACTTGATAGAGTATCTTCTTCTACTCTTTTTATATATTCATTAACACCATTAGATAAACTTAGTATTAAAGCAATTCCTATTATACCAATAGATCCAGCAAAAGCTGTCATTATAGTTCTACCTTTTTTTGTTAATAAATTGTTAAAACTTAAAGACAGTGCAGTTGCAAATGACATGAACTTTTTACCTTTATTTTCTATTTTAGCATCTTGCCCTTTTTTAGGATTAAAAGGTTTTGTATCACTAGTAATATTTCCATCTAATAAATTAACTATACGTGTTGAATATTCATTAGCGAGATCAGGATTATGCGTAACCATTATTACAAGTTTTTCTTTTGCTATTTCTTTTAATAGTTTCATAATTTGAACACTAGTTTCAGAGTCAAGCGCACCAGTTGGTTCATCAGCAAGTAAAATATCCGGATTATTTATCAAAGCCCTAGCTATTGCAACTCTTTGCATTTGACCACCAGATAATTGATTTGGTCTTTTATATATATGATCTTTTAAACCAACTTTTTTAAGTATTTCAATGGATCTTTCTTTTCTTTCTTTTTTTGATATTCCACTAATTGTCAGTGCAAGTTCTACATTTGATAATACACTTTGGTGTGATATTAAATTATAACTTTGAAATACAAATCCAACATTGTGATTTCTATATGTATCCCACTCTATACTTTTATATTTCTTTGTTGATACACCGTTGATAACTAAATCGCCACTAGTATATCCATCTAGTCCACCAACTATATTTAAAAGTGTTGTTTTACCAGAACCTGATGGTCCAAGTATTGATACAAATTCATTTTCTCTAAAAGTTAAACTAATACCATTAAGGGCATTTTGTTTAAAATTTTCTGATTTGTATTCCTTTTTTATTTTTTTAAGTTCTAACATATTATTTCCTTTCTTTTTCTATATTATTATAACACACTACTTACAATTATATGTGAAAAAAAAGTGAAGATAACTTCACTTCTATAAATATTCAATAACATTAATGTTATTTTTTAAATATTCTATTAAATCTTTACGATCATATTTTTCAAATATTTCTATAAATGAACTATGATCCATTAAAAATATTTCAAAATACTTAATGAAAATTTCTTCAACATTTTCAATTCCAATACTTTTTAAATATTCAATGTTTGCCATTACTAATTTTTTTTGTTCAATAATCATATTTAAAATAACATCAGGACAATTATCTTCAATTTCTTTTATAGTTTCATCAGTAAATTCTACTTTATTTAAAAAATCTATCATGCAACCATACCTCTTGTATTTGAATTTGTTATATCGGCAATATAATTTAAAATATAATTAGATTTTTCAAAACTTAAATTTGGCATAGCTAGAGAAATTGCTTGATTTAAAATACTATTAATATCAGTTTCATTATGAGATGTAATTAATGCAATTGCATTTTCTTTAATTGTAATTATATGTGGGAAAATTTCTTCTTTTATTTCTGTATTTAATAATGACTCTATCACTCTATTAATTTCTATATATATACTTTTATCATTTTCTTCAAACGGTTCAGTTTGAACTATATATTCAAAGACTTCATTACTATTTTCAGGAGTTTCCTTATCATATGATTTTAACTCCTCAAATGAATTAGAACTAAGTAAAAATCTAACACTTTTTAAATTATCTTTAATTAAATTTTTACTCTTTGCAATTTCTAATCTTCTTATTAATTCATCTTTTGTTATAAAACAAATAGTTAAATCAAATATTTTTCTTATGGATAAACCATATTTATTTAATATATCATTATATTCTTTAATAATTTCTTTAGTTAGATATGAAGAAAGTGGATATTTATCTAGTGGTTTTAACTGTTTTTTTCCAACTAATACTTCTAAAAAATTAGCGCTAACTTCAACTTTCATATCTTACCTTCTTTCTAATAAGCCATTAATGGAACTTTTTTAGGATCTAATCCACTTGCTCTTAATGACTCAATTGATGTTTTAAGTTCATCTGCATCATACTTAATTAATATGTTAGGATTTAAATATATATCAAATGGAACTTTTCCTACTGATAGTAGTGTATTCATTTTTTCTTCTAATTCATCATCAATAAATAGTTCAATATTTTCAACAAATATATCATTATTTATACCTAAATCTCTAACTAACTTAACATTTTTTTCTAAAACCTCTTCATTAACATTTTGATCTATAAATGTTAGATCATTATCAGTAAAATCTAAGTAATTAAAATTATTATTATTTAATAAATCTTTTACTGGAGTTGGTTCTTTTTTCTGATGAGTTTCAATAGTATTTTTCACAACTTCACTTGGGTTATTTTGTATAATTGGCTCATCTATATTTTTAGTTCCCATCTTTTCTTCACTTATTTGGCTCATTTTATCATCAAATGCTTTTTCCATTTTATCTTGAATAGATGGAGTTGGAACATCAACTTTAATTGATGATAAATCAATCACATTATCATTTGATTCTGGAACTTTTGGGAGTTCCACATTTGAAACAGGTTCTTCTTTTACTGATGTTATTGTACCCATTTGGTTAGAATCTTCACTTACTACTTCTTTAACTATTGATTCTGGTGATATTTTCTTTTGAATAACTACAGCAGGTGCATCTTTATCTATTTTTGCCTCAGCAAACACATCTGAAAAACTTATTCCACCTTTATTGCTATCTTTGAATTCATTTTCATAATCAAATAAACCGTCTTCTGGAAACATTAAAAGTTTAGCAGCTTCTCTTTGTTCATCATCACTTAAATCAAATTTAGATAATAGTTCAATTAAAGTATCACGAGTAACATTTATCTTTCCCTGAAGTGCTAAAGCAAAATAATCATTTAATTTTTCTTGATTAATTATAGCTTCATCATTTCTAATAGCAAGTTCTTGAATTAATGTTATCGCATCACTCATTTGTTTTTCTATCTCATTTAAATTATTTAAAGCAGTATTTTTATCTTCAACTAATGAAGATAAAATATCAGGTAAATTATTTTCTACCTTAGAATACAGTTCTTCAGGATTAAATGCAACATTTAACTTATCTAAAATAAGAGAAAAACTATCTTTTTTAAGACTTTTTAGAACATCTTTAAAAAGTTCTCCTTCTTCTTTTAATATAACTTCTTCTTTATTTAGCTCATTAATTTTTTGAGAAACTTCTCCTTTTTGTGTTGCAGTTGTATTACGTACTTGCTCTGCATTAAATTTTTCCTCATTAATTTTAAGTAGTATCACACTTCCGCTACCTCTGAAGTTATATAATTTATCTAGTAATGATTTAACTTCTAAGTTTAACTGTTTCATTTTATCACCCTTTATCTTAATTAATTATATCAAATTAAGTTTTTATTGTAAACAACTTTTTATTAATTTCAAGTAATAAAAAAATAGATACTCTTATCTATTTTGATTTATTGTTAGTATACTCACTAATCCATGATATCCATGATTCACCACGCTCTTCAAAGTTTTTAAAATAACCATAACTAGGTGCTGCTGGAGAAAAAATTACTGCTGAATTTTCCAAAGCATTATGACTTACCCATTTTGCACATTCCTCTAAATGTTCAAAATATAATATATTTTTTTTATTATCAGTTATTATGTTTGCTAATTTATTATAAATTCTAAGACCTGATTGAGCAGTTAATAAAATATTATCTAAGTTTGAATTAATTAATTTTTCAATTAAATAATCATAATTAATTCCCCTATCAGTTCCACCAATTACAATAGTTTTAGCATTAGGAATACTTTCAAAAGAACTTATTGCTGATTCTGCTGTTGTAGATATTGAATCATTATAATAGTCTACTCCACTTATTGTTTGAAAAAGTTCTAATCTATGTTTTAAAGCTTTAAATGTACTTAAAGATTTTTTCAAATCATCTACACTTATGTTATAATTTCTTAAAACTTCATATACAACATTAACATTATATAAATTATGTAGTCCACGTAATTCTGAATCATCTAAAAAATTTAAATCATTAATAAATAAATTATTTTTATCAAATACATATTGTTGAGCTTTACTATCATTTAAAATATCAGTTGTTTCATATTTTCTTATTTGTTCATTAAAAAATAAATAATCACTTTCTGATTGAAATTTTGCAATATTTAGTTTAGCATTAGTGTAATTTACCATAGTTTTAAATCTATCTAAATGATCTTCAAAAAAATTTAAAATAACCGCTACATGGGGCGATGTATTTAAATGTTCTAATTGAGGAACTCCCATTTCTAAAACTATAAATGTTTCATCATCAATAGATTTTATTAAATCAAAAGCAGGTATTCCAATATTTCCACCAAAAGCTACTTTATACCCTTTTTCTTTTAATGTATGACTTACTAATGATGAAACTGTACTTTTTCCTTTTGTTCCAGTTATACCTATAATTTGATTTTTAAAATATCCTACAAATAAATTCATTTGACTTGTAATATCTGCTGTATAACTACTTAAATCATTATTTTTTAAAGGTACACCAGGGCTTTTTATAACTATGTCATAATCATTTATAACATCCTGATAATTTTCACCAGTATGTGTTACTTCATCAATTTCAATATCAACAGCATCCGCTATAGCTAAGTTTTCATATCCACCTATTTCTTTTAATATTTTATAAGTAGACTTTCCTTCAGCACCAAAACCTAATATTAATACTTTTTTATTTTCAATATATTTTTTTAAATATTCTAACATTTTCCCACCACTGCTTTTAATACTTTGTCAAATTCTAAAGGTAAATTATTTTCAGTTTCATAATATTTATTATAATCTATTTTCAAATTATACTCTTCTATAACTTTTTTATATTTTTCTATTAATTTTGGTAAATAACCTTTTTCTATTAACATTTTACAAGAAGCATAAACTTCATCTATTAAACCAACACATTCAAACGGTTTTTCAGGTAATATGCCAGTTAACTTTTCAAAGTTTTCTGAATTCACTTCATCACTTAACATATTTTTTTCAAATATTTCAATCATTTCTTCTTCACTTAAATATGGTGATAAAATAATATACACAAATAAACATTTAGGACAAGATGCACACCACAAATCTTTTTTACTTCCTACGTTACAACTTTTAAATACTGGGTGATAATTTTTTTGCCTAGAAAATATTTTCGCTATTTGCAATTCAGTAAGTGGTCTTAAAAAACTAAAATAGTTTATATCATTTTTTAAATATTTTTCATTATAATATCTAAAATCCTCTTCAAATTCAAAACTTTTAGAATATTGGTGATTTACATTTGTACCAATAACAGTTGATTCATTAGAACTAGATTCGTTTGATAACGCAATATATTTAAACCCATTTAAATACGCAGTTAATAAAGATGTAAAGGCAACTATTGCTGAAAATGGAGTATGACCATTTAAATAGCCTAAAGAATTAATTTCAATTATTTTTTTATCTAAAATTCTTGTGGAATTAATATTATTCTTTATACCTGAAACTATAACTCCATCAGTAGTTGTTTTTCTTGGATTTATTATATAACTTGAAACATCAAAATTATTTTTTAAAGCATCTAGTGTAACTAAAGAATCTTTTCCACCGCCTATTGGTATTAATACTTTTTTTGATAAACTTTTAAATACACTTATTTCTTTTTTATTTCCACTACAAGTAATGTTCATAAAATCATCCGATGCATTTATTTTATTAATATGGAAAAATTCTCCTAAGCCATTAAAGTATAATTTTTTCCACCATGAAATTTGATTTTCATCTAAATAACCAGTTTTTATTAAAACATTAGGCGAACATGTACATTTCCAATAACTTACAAGTTCAACAAGACCTAAAGAAAATAACATTTCTTCTAAAAGATTTTTATCTATATCTACACTTATATCTCTTTGCACTCTAAACTCTGGATTAAATTCAATTAAACCTGGTATTATAAAGCTATATCTTACATGTATACTATCATCTGTCAAGTTATACGTAAAATCATCGTAAATAAAATTTTTAAACTTCTCTCTAAATTTCATATATTTATCCATAAAGTTCACCTCTTATATCTAATATAATTATAAGATAATAAAAAACAATAGTCAAACTATTGTTAAGTAAAAGTGTAAAGTGACTATTTATTTTGTAAAATATTAACAATCTCTATATCATTTATAATAACTTTACTTTTTTCTAATTGTATTTCTTCATTTTCTATTTTCACTATCTCTTCAATTATTATTTTATAAAACACTTCTTTTTCTTTAATATAACTTACACCATACGCAACTCTTAAAGTTTCATCAGCATCATCAAAATAATCTAAAAAAAGAATTCTTTTATTAGTTACCGCTACAGATA
>CAYJNS010000004.1:0-5952 GCA_964371745.1 uncultured Muribaculaceae bacterium | reverse complement strand
CATCATCTTTAACTACTTTTATTTCTTCATTTTCTTCTAAATTAAAATTATACATAATTACCTCCTATTTACAAAAATCATCTTCATAAAGCATATTACTATCACCTATATAAATATCTTTATTTTCATCAATTGTATTACAAAATAATATATTAGCTAACTTTGTTTTATATAAAGTACTTCCGCCATCTTTAAATATTTCTTTTTCAGCATCATGGCTTATATGTTCTTCAAAATCACTATAAGTATAGTTTATAAAATAATCTTCTAATTCATAATAATTATCTTGATCAACATTTATAATAACAGTATCAAGTCCAACACTATAAACATCAAAATCATCTTGTTCTAATACTTTGTTTATTAAATTATTGCCACTTGGTTCTATTTCTATTGAATAGTATATATCCTCATTTATATCTTCTTTTGTTAGACTTTCATGACTAAATATATAAAACCAATTTCTAAAACTATATTCTGCATTTGGTGAAAACTGTTTTCTTGATTCTACTTTCTCATTGGTAATTAAGGTATAACCTAAACCTATATATTCAAAACCATCTGAACTATCAATTAAAATCATAAATCTAGGCATTTCATTATTTTTAATTAAGTTATAATCAATAAAAGAAAATACAGAAGTAAAGGATAATATTAAAATTAAAAAATAAGTAAGTATTCTTTTATATCCATACTTGATGTCTTTTTTATAAAAAATATAAACATCACTTATAAAGTAAAATAATATAATTGCTCCATAAACTAAATATGGATCTACTATATTATTTTGATATGAAATAGACTCCATAAATGAATATATAATTGGAATAATTGCAATTAAACTTGCCAAGTTTTTTTTCTTATATAAAAGTATACCACTAAGCCAAAATGCTAAATTTAACACTATTACTATCCAAGTAATAGAACTAGTATCATTGATTAAAATAAATACATTTAATACTGTTATTAATATAGCAGGCACCGTATACAAATTGAAAAATATTTTTAATAGTTTCATTTTTAACACCTCATACAAATTTATAAGACATATATTTTCATCTATAATTACTATATCATATTAATTAAAATATTTCTAGGTTATTTAATTAACTACATAATTTATTTGACATAGTTTATTTTAGAAAGTAGTGATTTATTTGAATAATATTTTATTTGCAATATTACTTACACTTTTTGCGGGGTTAGCAACAGGAATTGGTAGTTTAATTAGCTTATTTGCTAAAAAAACTAATTATACATTTTTAGCTTTTTCCCTTGGTTTTTCTGCAGGTGTTATGATATATGTTTCTCTTGTAGAAATTTTTGTTAAAGCAAATGAATCCTTAAATACAGCTATTGGTGAGTATTATGGGGCATGGCTTACAGCAGGAGGTTTTTTCTTTGGTATCTTATTGATTGCTATAATAGATAAATTTTTACCTAATGTTAAAGGTGATGAAAAAGTTCCTAAAAATAATAAAAAAGCCCTTCTTAGAATGGGAATGTTTACTGCACTTGCAATTGCAATACATAACTTCCCCGAAGGTCTTGCAACATTTATTTCAGCAATAGAAGATCCATCTTTGGGCATAGCAATTGCAGTTGCAATTGCTATACACAATATACCAGAAGGAATTGCTGTTTCAGTTCCTATATACTATGCTACTGGCAGTAGAAAAAAAGCTTTCAAATATTCATTTTTATCAGGAATTGTAGAACCTATTGGCGCAATTATTGGGTATTTAATACTAATGCCTTTTATGAATGATATAATTTTTGGTTTTATATTTGCAGCAGTTGCTGGCATTATGGTATTTATTAGTATTGATGAACTTTTACCATCAGCTAGAAAATATGGTAAACACTCACTTGTGACATATGGAATGATTTTAGGAATGATGGTTATGGCTATTAGTTTACTTATTATATAAAATAGTTTTTCCTATCTTCACATTTTACTTTTTTTCTTATTAAGTTAATTTCCTTTTCATATTCTTTTTCTATTGATGTAGTTATAAATGAATTCTTTTCAAAATAAAATTCATTTTTATTTTCATCAAAAATAATTCTAGGTATACTAACAATATTAAAATCCATTATAAAATAATTAAAGAATGTTTCATAAATATTCTTTTTTGATGTTGTAATTGCTTTTCTATTTATTGATTCTATTTTATCAAGTCCAATATACATTACATAAAAATCTATTACAAGTTTATTTAAAGCATTTTCCCATAATATATAATTTTGAATTAAATTGCTATCATCAACAAAAGGAATATAATCTGCTCTTTTAAATAATAATTTACTATAGTTTATTTGTAAAATATTAAATAAACTTTTTAAACACCCTAAATCATTATTAGTTTTAAGTTTTAGTTCAAGGAGTATTTTTCTTAATGAATAATTATGTTCATTCATTGAATTACATAGATCCATTGCATCTTTAGTAAATATATTACTTGATTCCCACTTTGATAGTTTACCATCAGTATAAGGTTTAACACTACAGTTTACTACATTACTTAAATCAACTACAGATAATTTAGATTTATCATGATGTCTTTTTAATTTTAAATCATTATATAACGCTTTATAATCATCTTCAACTATATTTCCCAAAGGAAAAACTTCGGATAAAAAATAGCTAAATATTAATGAAATTAATTTATGATTTATATTGGCATTTATGTGATCTATTCCAGTATATAAAATATTTCCAAATGAATTAAAATACGCTGGATATAATTTAAGTTTATATTCATCTACTTCATATTCTTCATTATTAGTATTTGTAATATCAATTACTTTTTCTAAATTTAATATTTCCTCTAAATATTTATATGTCATAATACTCCTTACATAGTAATTTATTATAACATAAGGAAGAAAAAAAGAAAAAAGATTTTATCTTTTTTCATAAATTAAATCAACTATTCCATTATAACTTTTAGTTGAAATAAGTTTTAACTTAGTTTCTAAATCATGTTTAGCAAATAGTTTTATACCATCACCTAAAATTGTAGGTATCACAGATATTATATATTGATCTATTAATCCTTTTTCATGAAACTGATTAACTATATTTGCTCCGCCACAAATCCAAACACCTTTTCCATTTTCTTTTTTTAATTTATCAATTAATTTTATAATATCTTCATTTGTAAATATTATATTATCAGTGTTATCAATTTTCTTATTAGTTAAAACATAACTACTTTTCCCTTCATATGGCCACTCATCTGGCGATAGTTCAGTTTTAATCTGTTGATAAGTATTATGACCTAAAATAACAGTATCTATTGAATCATAAAATTCTGTATAGCTACCAAAATTATCTTCATCACTCCCATCACCTTTTAAAAAATCAACCCCACTTTTTATATCAGCAACATAACCATCTAAACTCATTGCTATATATAGTTTTACTTTCATGAATTGCACCTACTTTCCTATAACTTATTATATCACATTATACTACATTAATTAAAATTAACTACTTTTTTTGTTCTATAAATATCATCATTTATTTTTATATATATTTCATATTCTCCATTTAAGTTTTCTTCATTTATATATTTATATACAGCTACTCCATCAGCACCTTCAAAAATATCAACACACAAAGCAGTATATGGTCTTTGACTAATTCTAACATTATATTCTTTCATTACTTTATCTTGATATAAAATAATACTAACATCATCAGTTTTATCAAACTTACCACTAATGGATAATCTATCTATTTCTTGAGTAATTTCAATTTGTTTTTCTTCATAATAGTCATTTATATTTTTAGCCCACATATTATAATTATCTTCTTCATTATCAACAGTTGTTGGACCAATAGAACCTACACTCACTGCTTTATTTAAATTAAATTCATAATTATCATAAAGATCCATTTTTTCAACTCTATAAGTATTTGTTGGTAGTTGTATTTCAAAAATAATTTCATCATCTAATAGTTCCACAGCAGTTGTTACTAATTTATCTGCATCAGTTAAACCAGCTGGAGAGTTTGATACTTCACCATCAACATAAACTATTCCACCAGAATGTACTATGTAGTGGTCTTTATCTATATAATCAACATCTGATACATATGGAGAGTAAAATTCACTACCTCTTTCTTTACCATATTCCCAAACTTGCTCTATAGTCATATCATCAGTGTCTATTTTATACATTACACCTCTTGTATAAGATTCTGAAGCTGGTACATATTCTTCTTCTATTTTAGATTTATTATTACCATTATCAAGAATGAAAACATAACCTTCTGGTGTAATCATTGCTGCATGTTGACTCCATTGCCATTCAAAATCATTACCTATTGGCTCAAAAAAATATTTTTGATATTCATCACTCCAATTAGTTGGGTCACCTATTATCCAGTTTAGTTTTCCTGTTTCATAATCAACATTTATTACAGCATCTTGGTGTCTTCCAGATAATGTAATTGTATTTGATGCTTTATCATACCAAATTGAATTATTATGAAACCAATCATAACTAACCCAATTTTCACTTTTTGAGTCTTCCTGATTTAAAATATCTTTTAAATCTATTTCTTTAACTATTTCACCAGTTTCATGATCCACCTCTACTATAACATCTTCAACAGTTCCACCTTCAAAATCATCTGATAAGACAATTAAATTACCATTATCAAGCAGTGCATAATCATGATGATAACCACCTTCTAAACTATATTCTTTATGTATTTTACCTAGCATATCTATTTCATATAAACCTGTATTATAATATGGTGCATTTATTAATCTTTCTGTTCCAATTAACATGTTACCATTTTCTAATTTTTCTATTTTCCAAGTTGACTCTATTGTTAAATACCATCTTACATCACCATTTATATCATAAGCACTAATATAGCCATCACTTGCCGGTGTAAAATAATATAATTCATCATCTAACTCTGTTTTATCACTATATATATATTCTGGTATTGCAAAATTTTCTGGTAACTTATCAGTTTGTATAAATAATGAAATTTCTTCATCTTCTATTTCTAAAATAATTTCATTATTTGTATCAGCATATAAACCTAGTACTGGTAAATAATGCTCTGTTCCTTTTTCAAATGTCTCTTCATATGTTGTGTGACTATCTTTTCCTTTAATAGTTATCTTAGGAGTAACTTCTTCTTCAGTTTCAAAAATAATTAACGCAGTTAATGGAGAAATTTCATAAGGATCTAATATTATATTTGGATTATCAAAAGTAAAGCCATCAATATCAAAATCCTTTTCTAAATTTTCTTGAACCGCAATTAAAGTTCCTCCTTTTTTTAAAGTTTCTGTTTTACTATTTATATTATTGAAAATAATAACTCCTAATAGTATAATTATTATCGAACTTAAAATAATAATTTTTTTCTTTTTTTCCATTTCTTTCACCTCTTGAAAAAATTATTACATGATATATACTAAAAGACAATGGATTATAAGTTGAAAAAAATTCAACTTGTAGTTGAATTCTTATTTTTCTTATATTAAGTTGCACATGTACAGTCTTCTAAAAAACTAAATGGTATTTCATATGTTGTTGTTTTTTCATTTGCATCCTCGGCTATAACTTTTATAAATATATTATTATCTTCATAACTTTTACAACTTGCTTCATAATTTGCAACATGAAACTCTACATCAACTACTAAACTTTGAAATACTTCATTTTCATCGTTAATAAAAATTTGTTCATCAATTTTATTTATTTTATCATCAGCTTGTTCATATAAAACATAAGTTATTTCTTTATATATTTTATCTATATCACTACCTTGATAAGTTATACCATTTATAAATATAGAAGATAACTCTTCATTAAATACTACACATCCATCTACTTCAAACTCGTTTGACGTTGTTGAAATTGTTTTTAAATTCATCTCATCTTTTTTTAATAAATTTACAACTATAAATACTGTTA
>CAYJNS010000003.1:0-36818 GCA_964371745.1 uncultured Muribaculaceae bacterium | reverse complement strand
ATTAATACTTCACTAGCAAACTCTTCAATTGTAGACATTTGGTGACTAGACATTATAATATATTTTTTTTTCTTTACTAATTTTTCAATTATATTTTTAAGAAGTTCTGTATTAACTGGATCAAGTCCACTAAATGGCTCATCAAGTACAATTAACTCTGGATCATGAAGAACAGATATTAAAAATTGAACTTTTTGCTGATTACCTTTAGACAAAGCTTCCGGTTTCATATATTTATACTCTTCAATCTTTAATTTTTTTAACCAGTAATCTAACTTTTTATTTATATCATCTATTTTCATGCCTTTTAACTTAGCAAAATAAACTATTTGATCATAAATCTTAGTTTTGGGATATAAACCTCTTTCTTCTGGTAAATAACCAAAGTTCACTTTTTTTCTGTCTACTTCTTTATCTTTCCAAAAAACATTTCCACTTTCTTTTTTTAATATTCCTAAAATCATTCTTATTGTAGTTGTTTTACCAGCTCCATTTGTTCCAAGTAAACCATATACACAAGGTTTATCTATAACTAAATTTAAATCTTTTACTACTTTTTTATTACCATAACTTTTATTTAAGTTATCTATTATTAATGTCATATATATCTCCTTTATATAAATTTATCATAATTATAGAAAAATATCAATTGTTTTTTCTAGTATCAAACTTATCACTTTATATTGACTTTAATAAATAATTGTGTTAGAATATTATTCATAAATTATTAAGGAGGCGCTAATATGTATGAAGATGTACCTAAAGATAATAAACCAGTTAATACAACAATTATTAAGATTGCTATTTGTATTTTTGCTATTATAATTGCTGTTTTATTATTTACATTTACCACTAAAGCTAATGCACCAATAAGTGATGAAGAAAAAGAATTTAACACTAATCTAGATAACTTTAAATTAGCTGTAATTACACATTATAAAGTTGATAAACCTAACGTTCTTAATGGAGAAGATACTATTTCATTAAGCGAGATATTAAATAAAGAGATATTAAAAGAATTTACTTACAATGAAGATAATTGTAATTTAAATAATAGTTATGCTAAAATAACAAAAGTAAATGATAACGATTATAGTTTAAGAGTTCAATTAGATTGTAATAATAACAATGAATTTTTAATAACAACAATTAATTAAGAAATTGTTGTTTTTTATTGTAAAAAAAAACTGTTAAAAACAGTTATTCTTCATCATCTGACTCATCATCAGTTGCCACGCAACCATCACTATTACCAGCTATACAATCAAAACATACTTGGTAATCACTTTCTACTTCTGAAAATGAACTAACAAGACCAAATACAGCATTAACAATAGTTGGTATAAAGAATATTATTAATCCAGCAATAAGTCTTTTAAATAAAGACGTTGATGCTTTTTTAATTTCATCTTCTTTAGTTGCTATTACAGCCTTTCCTAAATCAATTGCCCCCATAATTATTATAATTATTGGTATAACAATTTTAAGTACTGTAATAAATGTTCCAATAAAATCCCAAACTTCTACTGTAGAACTACAAAAACCTAAATTTGCAATCATTAAAAATCACTCCTCTTTCTATATATATTCTATCTAACTTTTAGACTTTAGTCAACTATAATGTAAATACTTTACATTAAAACATGTTAAATAAGCCGCCTTTATTATCATTTTCACTAAATCTAGCAAAACCTAGTGCAATTAAAAATCCAACTACAGTTTTATCATGCTCAAGTTTATCATCTAAATTTGGTAGATTAAAGTATATTTTACTACCACTTTCTTTTTCAAAATCTGATACATCTTTAGCGGTTAATACACTTCTATTAAGAATAATTTTTTTACCCTTTAATTTATCAAATATTTTTTCGTCTTGTTTAATTAATTTATTTAATTTAATCATACCCGGTTCAATTAAATATAATATTTCAGAGCATATACCTTCCCCTTCATATTTATTTAAATCAACTATAATAATTTCACTATCTATATTAGATGTAATATAATTCGATAACGTATTAGAAGCTATACTTTCCAACGTTTTATCATTTAAATTAGTAAAATCATATGAATCTACTTCTACTGTTTTTACTTTATATAATTTACTTAAATGTTTACTCATAATATAGGCTAAAGTTGTAGATCCTGAATGATCTGTTACATTTTTAAGACCTATAATTCTTTGCTGTACCATTTTTTGTTGTGGTTGTGCAGCATTTGAATTAAATATATTATTCGGAGCTGGAGCTGGAGCATCTGTTGATCCTTCAGTAGATAATTGTTGATAATTTGCAACATCCTTATATTGATTTGGATTATCAATCAAAAACTTTACTATATCAGGTTTACTAGTAAAGTTATATATACCCATTGAAACTAATTGCGATAAATATTTAGGTGCATTGACTTCAACTGAATCATCTAGTAAAAATATAACCTTGCTCATATCTAAATTCATAGTTAAATTTCTAATAACATTAATATTTTGATAATCTCCAATTGCAGTTATATCTATAATCATTTTATTATAGAAAAAATTACTAAATTGATTAATTATATCTTCTGAAGTAAACACTCCATTAATTACTTTTATAACATCTATATCCAGAGTTGCTAAAAGTGTTTGATATTTATTTGATATTATTACGTTCATATTTTTACCTCCTATTCTATATAATCATTTTCCAAAGAATCATAAAATGTTATATCTTTGGTTTCTCCAGTAATTGGAAATGTTAATATTTCTCCAATAACCGGTAAATTGAATTTATAAAAAAGTTTAATTTCATAATATTCATGTGCCTTATTATCATCTATTCTTCTTATACAATAAAATGCATCTTCTGCACCTATACTACCACTAGTTCCGTCTAATAAAGTTACACCATATTCAGTTTCTTCACAATCACTTTTTGTTTTATAAGCATTAGTTTGTAATAAATTATCTATAATTAATCTCGATTGACCAGTATAACCTTCATATTTTTCTAAAATTGTGAGAGTTTCATTTCTCAGTCTAAAAACATCAGAATAATTAATTGCAAGTATTAAAAACGCAGAAAATAAAAATATAAAAGTTACCATTAAGCCCATTACCCAAGTGGTACCTATTGAATTATTCATGAATTATCACCACACCCTGGTAATACTTTGGTTTCTCCAGTTACTGAAAATTCAAAAACATTTCTTAATATTGGTAAGTCTAATTTATAAAATAAAATAATATTATAATAACAGCCATTGTTAATACCGGAATTTATTTTTTTAATACAGATAGAAGAGTTTTCATTATTAAAAGTAAGTGGTCCTTTTCCATCTCTATCAAATCCACTATATGTATTATCTCTATCAAATTCACTATATGTATTATCACTATCCTGACTATTAAATTCTTCACAATTACCTGTTGCCCTATAAGAATCATCTGCCATAGCATTTACAATATCAGAGTTACTTCCTAAAGGAATAGTTAAATCTAAATTCCCATCGCTTCTTTCTATTGCATTTATAATATTATCTTTAACAGTATATGCTCTTGTTCTATTAATTGTTAAACTCATTATACCTGTAAATAGTAATATAAAAAGCACTACTATATTAAATAAAAACGCACTACTTACTGATTCTTTCATTAACTAAATCACCCCTTATATGGACATTCTATTGTACTGCCACCATCTAATGTACACATAACTACAGTACATCCTTGTGGTGACTCACAAGGCGGACATATAGCATCAGAACAATTTGAATTTCTATTAAAATCATTATTTATTGCCGGCCAAATTACTAAGAAAAAAAAGGCCGCTAATGTCCCCACTATGACTACGATTATTACAGTAGTATTTAATTCTCCTACAGCCTCTTTCATATATTATCCTTAAGGAGTTGAACTATTAGCTACATTATCACAAGTAAATGGTTCATTAGCATCAATATCAGGATGATTACATTGTACTTGACCATCAGCTAAACTTGTACATACTGCCTTTTCTCCATCTACTACTGTACCATTACCACCTGAGCAAATTGTGTTTTTTCTAATTGAATCTTCAATAGCTGGCCAAACGAACGCATATACTAATGCTGCTACTGCTGCTATTGCTACAACAGTAATAACTGTCATATTTAATTCTCCCGTTGCTTCTTTCATTTTAAAATTCCTCCTTTATTTTATATACTTATTATACCTAATATTTTTTTAAATATCAATTATTTTTGGTAAAAAAGTGTAAACTACATGTTCATCATTTGTAAAACTGCTAAAATTAGAAGTACCATAACACCTAATCCAGTAGCTACAAGCATTCCCATAGTCTTACCTTCCATTTTATTAAGTCTATTTTTATATCTTGTATCTCTTGCTTTTTGTTGTAAACTGGAAATTGATTTTGAAAATGTTAATAACTGTTCTTGTTTTCTTTCTTGTCTACCAAGTGATAAACGATATAAAAGTCTCATCATTCTCATTGAATCTCTTACTGGATATTTTTTAGCAAAATTCATATATGGATCAATTGTATTATCACCACTATTAATTTCATTAATTAAATCTTGCAATCCATTTTTAAATATATCTGGTGCATCAGCCATTGATTTACCAATAGCTACAGGCACTGTATAATGTTGAATCAATATTTCTATATTTTTTAAATAATGTGGAAGCATATCATCTATTAAGTGAATATTTTTTTTATAAAAACCTTTTAACTGCGAATAACTAGATTTAAATAAAAAATATGCTGCTATAAGTGCTACTAATATACTTAGAGCGCTAAAATTATTTAAGAAAAATAATATTGCTACAAAAAATGTAATAAGTCCTGTTTTTATTCTTTTATTAAATAAAGAATTCGGATTAGCATTTTCACCATATTTAGCTCTAACTAAAAAGTCCCAATCTTCTTCTTTTAATTTTCTAAATAATGCTTCATTATCACTAACAAGCTTAGTAACGCTTATATGACCATTTACTGTCATTACAATAAATGCTAAGGCTGCTATAATTAAAACTTCATACGGCATAATTATTCACCACCTATATCTTCGTTATAATATTTTTCTCCTTTAATTAAGAAAAATGCATTAACAATTATAATCATATGTAATATTATTTGAACATACCATGTTTCAAGTAATTCTAAATAGTTATCAACACCTAACATATATTGAAGCGCTAAAACTAGTAAAAATAATATCATACCAAATCTTACAAATTTACCATGGAATGCTTTTCTATCCATTTGATCTCTATAAACGCCTTCAACAAGTGAGTCTATATCTAGTGACATATTTTCTAAAGATTGACCTGAATCTCTAGCTCCTTCTTTAGTAATCTGTAAAAATAATTGGTTCATATTTTTAACCATATAATATGGGTATTTTTCATTAAAATAAATAATTGATTCATCTATTGTACCATTATCATATGACATTTGTATCATGTTTTTTAAATCAGTTAATACAGGGTCTTCCAGTATTCCAGAGTCTCTTACTCCTTCAAGTGATTTAACAAAACTTTGTGTTGTATTAAATTCCATTATAACGTTGGTAGTATATATTTGTATTTGTTCAAAAATATATTCACTATAAAGTCTCATACTACGCAAATATGCTAAATATGGTATAAATAACACTGCTATAACAGCATAAATAATTGCCCATATAATACTATAAAAGTAAAAATATGATATACCACCTGCAACAGCTGCAAAAATTATTACTTGAGCAGTATACTGCTTTGCTGTATATTCTTGGCCTAATGCTTTAGTTTTTTTTCTTACTTCTTTAAATGAATACGGAGCAAACTTTTCATAAGCTTCAGAAACCTTAGTTACAAAAAACTTATATGTTTTTTCTCCAGGATTCATTCTATAAACAATTATAAATATAACGAGTGCTAGTAATATTAAAAGTTCTAAACCTGTTCCCATAAACTACCTTTCTATAATGATTCAACTAAATTATCATTATTTACTGTTTCTTCTTTAAATAAATTCCCATCTAAAGTAACACCTTGAGCACCTAAATAATCTATTAAATATTTAGATGGATTACTTACAGCTACTTTACCATCTAAATTCTTTTTATATATTATATTTAAATTTGCTTCATTATCATCGGTTACATAAAATTCACATATTTCAACAATTTCCCTTTGAAATCTACCAAGTTCTTTACTCATATATCCTTTTACATGAATAGCAAGCTGTACATATCTATGAATAGATTTTAAAAACTGATCTATATCTTGATTAGATTCAAGAAGTGAATATAGACGCATTGGTACATTTTTTGCTCTATCAGAGTGTATTGTTGATATAATATTATGTCCAGATGATATTGAATTTCTAACAGCTGTAACTGCTTCTGCAGAACGTACTTCTGATAGTAAAATCCAACGAGGATTTTGTCTCATACAAGTAACAAGTACATCAGAGTATGATGCTATATTATTTGTTTTCATAGCAACTATATCTCTATGTGGAAATATTTTGTCTAAATGAAGCTCTAATGTATCTTCAATAGTTATTACTTTTTCTGTTTCACCTGTTTGAGCTGCTAAATATTTTACTAACTCTGTTTTACCAGAACCAGTTTCTCCACTTACAATGATATTACAATGTCCATGTACACATGTAACTAAAAAGTTATGCAACTCTTCAGTTATATATTTTTCATCCAATAATTTCTCTTTATTTAATCTTATTTTAGCTGGAGTTTTACGTATAACGCAAGCTACTCCATTAGTTGCTATTGATTCGTGTACAAAGTTTAAACGAAGCTCTGTACTTTCAGCATCTAAAAAAGGGTGCGCCATATTAAATGTAGTACCCATTACATTAGAACACTGAAAGGCCAGCTTTTCCATTAATGCATTATTAATGTCTGGTCTTTCAATTCTATAAACACCTTTATCAAGTGTTTTTAAATGTATTTGGCCACCATTACCGTATGAAACGTCTGTAACATTTTCATCGTCAAGAAATTCTTTTAATGGACCAAAATCTAATTGTGAAAATATTGCATCATTCACACTATCACCCTCTTTTTTAGTTATTTACTGTTGTTGTTTTAGCTTCTATATACGCTCTGATTGTATCACTTTGAACTGTTGTCTCGGCTGATGTATCAGTGTAAGCTTTATTTCTTGGAACTGGTATTATTTCAAGTCCAGAAATAAAACTTGCTTGAGTTAGTAAGTTAAATAAATTTTTATTTGGATCATTTACATCATCAGGTACAGCAAATAATAATATTGCTGATTGACCAGTATCAGTATTTTCAAACACATCATTTTGTGATGAGTCACGAACTGCTAAAACTTCTATACTCTCTACAAATTTACCAAAATTTATTTTATTTAAGTCATCTGTAAACTTAACATATAAATCAATTCTATCTCCAGGATATATTGAGTTACCATATGTTGAGTTATTATTTACCGGTAATGAAAATAATGTATAACCTTCTGGTATATCATCAAATACCGCGTTAGGTAAAGCTCCTTTTTCTACAACTTGTGATTGATAGAAAAGCCCTCCTTCTGGTATTGATGTTCCAGTAGTTACATATTGACCAATTAATAATTGTGAATTTGTTATTATATTTACACTACTAACAAATGCACTATTAATTTCAACAAATCCAATATCATCTTCAGTTATTTCATTAGTTGCACCAATTTCAGCTTTAGCATAAGGTATTGACAGTGGCGATATAGCTTCATTAACACGCATATCATAAAAGAACCAAAGTACTATAATCCCAATTATTACCGCTAAAATAGTAACTGTATTTTTATTTGATAAAAATCTTTTAATAATTCCTAAAAAACTTCCCATTTTATTCCTCCAATTTTATGTATCATTTAATTTCCTTCAAGTACTGCATCTATACGTTCTACTATATCAAATGCAGTAGAATCACCTGCAACGTTAAATGTATTAGATGCACTAGAAACTTTTACACTTACCTTAGGTGGGGCTTCGTAAATATCATAAAAATCAATAGTATAAGTTGTTGAACCATCTACTGTTTCAGCCATTCTACGAATGAAAGTTTCCATGAATTTTTCTTTATTAATTTTCACTTCTCCATATATACGATAATATCCATAATCAACTGAGTCAACCATTGCTGCCTCAGATACTTCTTTAATCATTGTATAACTAATTGTATTTCCAGTAGTTACATTTTGTACAAGTAGCATAACTATAACTATAAATACGCCAAGTGTTACTAACCAGTAACCCCAATAAGCACCCTTCATCTATTCACATCCTTTATTTCCATGATGGTCCACCAATAGTTGTATCATCATCTATACCAAAATCTTTACTTATATCATCATATAATTCTTTATTATCAGTCGTTGTATAAGTTTGCCAATATGGTGATGTATTATTTGTTCTTTGTTCTTCTTCAGGTCTATTAGCAAATGTAAAGTTTTCACTATACTCTACATAATCTCCATCAGTAAACATATCTAAATAATCACTATAACAGAATACATTTTCATATGTTACACCATTTTCTGTATAATCATAACAAGTAAGTGTATCATTTTGATACGATCCTAAATCATTGTTTGTTTCTCTTATTGTTTTTGCTAAATCAGGTGTAACTTCTACTGATAAAACTGGAGTTTGTTCATATATGCTTTCACCCAATCCAATTATACCTTCATTATCTTCGATTTTACCTAATGTTTTTTCTGCTTTTCCAGAAATAAATCCAAAATTAGTTTCTGTATTAAAATTGTATCCCATATCTCTATCATTAGGATTAACATTATTTAAGCTTATTGTTCTAAAACTCAAATTATCAATATTTCCTGTGAAAATACAATTAGGACAATAAGGATCAAATTCTTCCCAATCTCCTTCAAATTCACATTCAGGACAATCTACTAAATATTTACATACATATTCATTTTCAAATTTAGTTGTATTAGTATCTGTTAATTCTTCGGCAACAGATTTTCTATCGTCATCATTTACTAGTCTACCAGGTTCACAATTATTATAAAATTCACCTAAATCTTTTATAGTAAATTTAAAGTTATATAAACCATTTTCTAAGTTACCATCTATTGGTAAACCGTCAACTATTTGACTTTGATCTTTTTGTTCATCTGTTGGATTGTAAATTATATTTCCAGTTGGAAACTCAGTATAAAATATTTCTGGAGTATCATATAATACTGTTTTTGAAATACTTTGTTTTATATAACTTGTTTTTGGAATATTTACTGATACACCAGTAGAACTTCCATCTATATTTACATAAGAATAATTTTTAGAAGTTTTTAATTCATCTTTAATAACGTTCTCACAATCAGTATAATTTTTATTACCATCAGTACAATAATAATATTCTCTATCTGTATTTGTATCAGAAACAATATTTAAATTTTTATCTTCATCAGCTATTTCTAAATCTTTAAAATAATTGTCTTCATAAGTATACTCGACAGTTGGAGTTAAAGCATACTGCATATCCCAACCTGTACAAGATTCTATATCTTTAACAGCTTTATCAAAATCAGCTTTAGCAGCATCGTAAAATGCTTGATCTATTGTGCCTTCTTCAGATGCGGTAAGTGCTTCCTTCATTCTTGAAGATGCATCAGCTATATCAATTTCAAACTGATCTACATTTATTTCATTTGTATAACAAGATTTAGTTCCTGATATTTCTGCAGCTACTTTAAAATATCTGCCGCTTGTAGCTCTTTGAACTCCAGAAAATTTTATTGGATTATAATCTTCTTTACATGAAACATTACAATATTTACTTGTTGAAACAGTTGCTAATCCATTAGGGATTTCTTTTGTTTCACCGTTTTCTAAAACTGTATAAGAGCATCCTCCAGCTTGATATTTATTACCAGCTTCATCTTCAGCATTTGTATTAGTTATACATTTACCAATATTTGTTGGTCCAGTTATAACTCCAGCAACATCATCTTCATTATAAGTCCCATCAACATTTAAACATGTATTAGGAATAGTTATAGTTGTATTACATGAATAAGGACATAAATCCATCCCTAATGGTTTTGTTTCAGTTCTTTTACCATCATCTTGCCCATCAGATTCTATATAAATAATATATCTTTGATAAGCAGAACCTTTTTGAAAAGCCACTACTTCTCTTGATACATTTTCATCTGATTTTAATGCATCGTCGTAATAAGTATATGTTAAACTAAAATCAGTTTCATCACAATCATCATCTAATCCATAACCAGTCAATTCAATAGTTATTGTTTTATTATCTTTTAATGCATAATCCGTTAATGAACTTTGCTCTTCTCCATTAATTTTAATGCTTGAAAACAAACTTAAATCAGCTGAAGTTATTGATAATGAATTAAGCATTCCATTTTCACCAAAATTTTGTGGATTCAATGTTACTGTTTTTGAAATGATTTTTTGATTATTTTCATCTACAGAAATTCGTGAATTCCCAGAAATAACTTCTATACTAGGCATAACAACTTCTGTTGTATTATTATTAGATGAATTTTCCATAGCATCTTCAACTAATTTTTTCGCATTTTTTTCAATATCAGCATCCACAAAGTTATATTTTGATAATGTATCTTGACTATAATTTTTTTGTATATAACTTGCAGCATACCAACTTTCATTTTCAAACCATTCTTTACCTATATGTACATAACCAGAAGCAATTTTTGATGTTTTTCTATCAATAGTAGTAGAAAAATTTGTTGTATACACTCGAACCGCTATTAATTTAGTATAAAAATGTTCTTTTTGTTCAGTAGTCATATAATAATATAATGTGTCAAATGGATAAGATTCATCAGATAAACCCTCTATATCTGCACTTAGAATATTTTCTATAATTGCATAGTCTTCTGTTGACAATTCGATTTTTTTAATAGAGTCCTTCCCAGG
Organism: uncultured Muribaculaceae bacterium; assembly: GCA_964371745.1. Taxonomy (GTDB): domain Bacteria; phylum Bacillota_I; class Bacilli_A; order RF39; family UBA660; genus CAKOSP01. The sequence continues at coordinate 25,890 of CAYJNS010000003.1, read as the reverse complement.
AACTGCAGCAGGATCTATGCATATTGCTGGATACCACTTTCCATTATACTCCAAATCGTATTCGTATGGACTATAATTTTCGAACACTTTTAAATCATCCATTTTATTGGTGTTTCCCATTTTATAATCATTTTCACTTGCATCAACATTAACAATTATAAAATTCAGCATAATAAACAAAGTAAAAGTTAAAAATAATTTCATCTTTTTCATTTTAATTTTCTCCTTTTCCCTCGTATCACATCTGTAGCAACTATTACCCCTATTACCACTACAATTAAACCAACAGCTATAACAATAATATTGTCGTTAATAAAATCTAAAAACGAATTAGAATCTTCACTGTTTTTATCTTCTCCACTTGTTGTACCATCATCTACAATTGCTAAATCTTCAACTTGCTTTTGAAATTCATCTATGGTTATTTCTTCACCAGTTACAAATTGTTTACAAATATTTTCATCACTTAAATCACTACATACATCATAATAATAATATTCGTTTTCTCTAGGAGTTGTAAGATACGTTAATTTAATAGATTCATTCGGACAAGAAGTAAGCGAAGATGATTTAATTAAAAAATCAAATGTAATTACTTCACTTAAATCAGTCAATTCATATTTATAAACACCATCAACTAAATCATTATAATTTATTGTATTAACTTCATTATTTAAATTATTAGTCATTTCAATGTAATATTGATCTGTCATATTTAAAACATTTATTTCCAAATAAGATTCATACATTTCAAATTCTGCACGTTCTTCTTCAGTTTCTACATCCTCTGGATAAAAATATTCATCTGGATCTACTAACCTTTCTTTCGCTTCATAATTTATTTTAATAAGATTAGCATTTGCATTTAAATCACTTTGTTCTTCATAAGAACAAGCACTTTCTGCACTAACCAACATTGGTGTAAGCAATACCACCAAAGTTAACAAGATTTTTTTCAATTTTTCAACCTGCCTTTCGAGATTATTTTATCACAAAATCATCATAAATTGCAATAAATAATCTCTATTCTTTTTATTTTCTATTTCCAAGATGGTCCACCTATCGTATTAGGCGATGTGGAACCAAAATCAGTATTAATACCATATGTGTAAAAATCCCAATAATCATTACCATCTGTGTCTTCATAATCATCTCTTTCATCTACGCTAGGTCTAATTTCGCTAGAACTAAATATTATATCTCCGCTTTTACTATAATTATCTAAAAATGTTGAATAGCACATTACGTTTTCATATGTTCCATAATCGTAACACACTAGTGTTTCATTATTGTATGCTCCTTTATTTTCTTCTTCTCGATTATAAGTTCTTACATCATTAGCGAAAGAAGGTGTCATTGTAACTGAAGCTAATGGTTCTTCACCATAGATTGCTTCGCCTTTGCCAAAAACTATGGAATCTCTTGAAATAAAGTCAAGAGTTGATTCAGCTTTACCTCTAATAAAACCAAAATCATAGTCAGCAGTATCAAAATTATATCCTAAATTTCTATTATTCGGGTTAAAATTATTTAAACTTATAATTCTATAATATAATTGTGAAATACCACCAACAAACAAACACGTTTCACAAATATCTTCACCGCATAAACCATCATCACATTCACCTACATAATCACAATCTGGACAATCTATTATATAATCACATATATATCTACCTGTTGTACCAGCGACATTAAGAACATCGTCAACTGAATTTTTAGTTTGATCAGCATCAATTAGTCTTCCTAAACTACAATCGTCATAATATTCACCTAAATCATCAATAATCAATGTATATTTACCACTATTTTCATCTGATCCAACTGGCAAACCATTTATTATCGAACTATTACTTACAGCTTCCTTAGTAACTTCACCAGTAGGAAAAGTAGTATATAAAGCGCTAGGTGTTTCATATTCTTCGGTTCCTTCGCTTGATTTACTTATAAATTCTGCTTTAGGTATAAAAATATTATACTGAATAACAGAACCATAAACGTTATAATTAAGTTTATCATTATAATTACCAAATGGATATTTTTCAGATTTATTATTTGAATCATAAAAAGTATATGATCCATCATGACCTTCGACACCATCATATTCAACATAATCAACAGTATTCCCTGTATAACTAACTGGTTCTATTCTACTTTCCCCGCTTTGCAGAGTTATAGTCCCCTTATTACCTTTATAATATGTTATTGTAATTTCTTCGTATAATTCGTTTTCACTATCTAATACTCTACCACCATAACATCTATTATATTCATTATTTATATATGCAGATGAATTATTGTTAAAATCGCATCCCCATACATCTGTAACGTATGTTGAACTATTAGTATTCACTAAATTAGTTACACCTTTATCTTCAAAATAATTCATATATCCACTGCCATAATCAAATGTCATTGTTGGATTTATTTTAAAATTGACATCCCATTCACCGCAGGCAATTATATGATCTAAAATGGAATCTTGTTTAGATTTTGCTAAATTCATATTAGAAATTTCAGCATCTATACTTTTTAGAGTAGATTCCAAATTATTTAAAGCAGTATCATAAGCTTCTTCAGCATTATCATATGAAATTTTTAATGATAAATAATTATCATCATTATCACAATGTTTTTCTGTATAACAAACTTTATAATAATTATTTTCAGCATTAGTTTTTTCCGTTTTTGCATTATTAACAACTATTTGTTGACTTGCTATAGTTTCCCATGTTTGAATGTTATATTTTTCCTTTAATTCAGTATTTTTTTTAGTTAAATCATCGTTATCAGATTTTAACTCAGTAATACTAGAATTTAAATTCCTTATTTCTTCTGTTAATGCGCTTATTCGAGATTCTTGATATGATGTTGATTGATGTTCATCCTCGGGTTTATCAGCGTTAGCCTTATTAATAGCATCTATTTGATTGTTATATGAATCGATTAAATTTTGTTTACTAGTAACGGACTTTTCTTTTGAACTTATGCTTGTAGAATTTGTACTAATTGTATCTACATTTGAATCAATTGTTTCTAATGCATCTAACTTGTTTTCGGCATATGTTAACGCTGCGCTTGCAGCAATTTGACGTGCATCAGCTATTTTAACTAAATCATATGAAATTTCAGGACTTTCTTTATCCTTAATTGCAGAAACCATATCATTATTTTTACTAATTAATGTATTTTCTAAACTTTGAAGTGAGTTAGTCGCTATTTCAAAGCGTCTATAGGCTGCACTCATTTCTGCCGTTGCTGCATTTAAATCACTATTAAATTCATCATAATTTATTTCGGTTGTATAACAAGTTTTTTTACCAGTTATTAAAGCTTCTAGCTTAAAATATCTACCACTATTAGCGTGCGCTATATCTGGAAGATTAATATTAGTATAATCCTCTTTACAAAAAACTTCACAATACTCATTATCATTTAATAAATGTGATAAACCCTCATCCGAATCATTTACACTGCATATATTCCCCCCTGGTTTTGATATTGCATAAGAATTATTTGCTTCGTCACTACCATCTATAATACAATTTAATATATCTGTTGGAGCTACTATTTCCCCATTAAAATTACCATTAGCTTCGCAAGATCCTGCTATATTTATTGTTGTATCACAATCAGGAGTATTATTACAGTCAATAGGAATAGAAATAGATTCACTATAGTTTTTTATAGAACCAGATGGCCCAGAAACATTATTTGAACTTTCAACTAAAAATCTTTGATCACCGGATTTATCTGATTTTACATAAATATATTCCGTCAGTCCGCTATTAGTAGTATTTGAAGTATAATTTATATCAAATTTAAAATTCAAATTACCACAAGATGATAGTGATATATTTTCATTAACATCATGAATAAATGTTATTTGTGATATTTTAGATAAATCTTCGTTTTTCAAATTATTTAAAGAAGTTTTTTGCATACTACCATTTTTCTTTATATTAAATAAATCTTCATTAGGATTAATATAAATATTTGACCCATTTAAACTTAATGTTATATTTGTTATTCTATCTTGAGAAGCAAATCCTTTTACATCAACACTAGCTTGTAAATTAGCTGAATAATTAATTATATCTCCTTCTTTATCTATAATTGAATTTAAAGGGCTTAAAATAACATAAAAACCAGAATCGCTATCATTTTTACTGCTAACAGAACCTTCAATTGCTGCATCTATTCCTTCTAAAACCATATCATACATCGCAGTATAAACATTTTTTGAAGTATTATCAAATGAATATAATTGGTAATTTGGATATTCAGAGGTTCTACTTATTGAAAAATTACCATCTAATGTTTTCAAAATATTAAAAGAAGATGTAATATCCGTATCTTCATCATACCATAAATTAAATGTGTTTATTAAGGCATCTTTATACCAAGGATACGAATTAGTATCAAATATATCTTGATTACTTGATGCTCCATATAATCCTAAAAATATTCTAAGTGCAAGAACTTTGGCATAATATAAATTTTGATCTGATAATCCTAAATTATCATCATATTCTAAAATTGCATATAATCCAGAATGATATCTTAACACTGATTCGTTTTCAACATCGAATAAAATTAGTTGCTCAGATTCCGCACTAACTGGGCCACTGATACCATTCAAATTTAAATCTAAACAATATGCATTAGTAAATTTAGAATTATTATTTTCTGCGATATCTGCTGCATATGGCATAACCCAAAAAACATCATGACTATATGCATTTTTATTTTCCATATCCTCGTCAGATGAAATATTTGTAGGTATTCCAGATTTTTTTGTTACTCCAGATTTATATGAGTATATCTGAGATGTTGTTTCAACCAAATCAAGACCACTATGATTAACTATATATAAATTATCAACTATTATTCTATTTCCATACCCACCATTCGGCACAACGTTAATGTCTCTTAAATTGCTTTGCAAATTAGATAATTCAATAGTATAATTTGCATTAACATTTGAAAACATAAAAAAGTAAATAACAAGTACAAATGTTAAATATTTAATTATTTTTCTCATAAGCGAGTTCTCCTTCTTTTTATTATTATGTTGATAATAAAAATCAGTATCACAACTATTATTAAACCTGCTAGTATATAATATATATTATCCATTATATAATCTACTATACTTTTTTCATTTTCTTTTTCTTCTTCCAATTGTTCTTCATTAGTTATTTCTTCTTCCCTATAAGAATCAATTTGATTATAAAATTCATCAATAGAAATATCACCTATTGTAACATATTTTTGACAGACAGTTTTATCTGAAAATTCACTACAGATATCCAAATAATAATTATCGTTTAATCTAGGTAATATTAAATATCCTAATCTTATTTTTTCATGTGAACAATTAGTTTTATCAGAAGATAAAATTGTATATGTTAAACTGTGAACATCATATACATCTTCATGATTAAAATAATAATATCCAGCTTCTGTATCTTCATAATCTATCGACCAAAATTCTCCGGTTGTTTCATTTTTAAAATCTATATAATAGTCTTCCGATAAATTCAAAACATTTACTCTTAATGCATCTATTTTATATTTCATTTCAATAGGATTGCCATTTTCATCTTCGTCTATTGCAGGGTCTGGCAATACACTATTTTCATCCAAAACTTTTTCAAGTACTATTTCTTCAAAATTAACACTAATAAGGTTAGCGTTTCTTGAAAGCTCTGCTTGTTCTTCGTAAGAGCATGTTCCTTCTGCATTAACCGCTAATGGTATTAATATAAATAATATGTATAATAATTTTTTCATTTCTACCTTACCTTCTAATAATATTTTAACATAACATAGCAATACAATACAATTACAAGTTAGTTTACAGTTAAATTTATGTAAATAAAAAACGACAATATAATTGTCATTTTTCTGCTTTTAAAAATTTAATTTTTATTCCTTCTTTACTAAATTTTTCTTCATATTCAGTTTTTACATTAAATCTGTCTTCATTATGCAAATCATAAATTACCTTGTTTAATATATATCCATATTTTTTTAATGAAATTAAACTATACTCAAATAAGTCATCATTATCTGTTTTCATTTCTATATTACAAATACCTGCAAATAATTTATCATATACTTTTAATTGATTTTCATGAGTTAACCTTCTTTTAGCGTGTCTATCTTTTGGCCAGGGATCAGAAAAATTCAAATATATCTTGCTAATTAAACCTTTTAAGATTTCTTCACTTTTTACTACGTCCATAACCATAACTTTTATATTAGATAAATTTTCTTCACGTATTTTTTTTATTGCTATACTTGCTACTGCTTCGTATTTTTCCATACCAATAAAATTTATATTTGGAAAAGCTTTAGCCATACCTATTATAAAATTACCCTTACCCATACCTATTTCTAAATGCACTTCATTATTATTTTCAAATTTATTTTCTTTTGTAAAATAAAAATCACATTTATCAATTACTTCCCTAGTATCTTTAGGATTTCTCATTCTCATATTATCACAACTTTCTTTTTATCATATAATGTCTTAGGAGGTTTTTATTATGAAAAAAAATAGATCATCTTATTTTCATGAACAAACAGATTATATGCAAGGGGGAATAAACCCACAAATGATGCAGCAACCTAACATGATGAGTGCAAATAACCCTTATCCACCTCAAATGGAGGCCCAATCTAGTTTTTCTGTAGGCATGGGGCCTAATATGGCAATGCCTATGAATCCTAATATGGGCATGCAACCTAATGCTAATACACCTATGCCTAATATGGCACTTGGTCAAAATAATATAAATTATTCTGATATTGAAAGTAGATTAGCAAAAATGGAAAGACAAATTAATAGATTAGAACATAGAGTTTCTAAACTTGAAACAAACAATACTTTATCTACTGAAGATTTTGAATCAAATGTTAATAATATGTATATGGTTTAATTATAAAGTATCATTGCGCTAAAACAATATATTTGTTCTTCCCCTGAAATACCGATTGCTACTTGATACTTAATATCTATTATTTCTCCATCCACACCGCTTAAGAAAGAATTTATAGCATTTTCTAAATCTTTTTCATGTGTTTCATCAATTATTTTAACTTTCATATTTATCACCAATATAATTGTATTATTAAAATTATAAAAAATTTGTCATTAAATGTTCTAGAAACTTAACTAAAAGTTTCTTTTTACATTTTACTTGGAATATCAATTATTAGTAACTCTAATAATTGTTTTATTATCTTATTAGTTAAATTTAAAGTATATAGATAATCATTTTTTTTAAGACTATCTGTTTCATCACTTATATTATTATTTTGATAAAATATATTTGCATCACTACATAGCGAATATAAATATTCAGCAATATAATTAGGTTTTCTTTCAATATATGCATTATTAAGTGCTTCGCCTACTTCAAGTAATTTTAATCTTAATTTAAAATCTACTTCATTATATATATTATCACTAAGATTATTATCATAATGATTATTATTTAATATTTTATTAAATCTTAAATACGTATATAAAATATATGGACCTGTTTTACCACTAACCTCAGAAAACTTATTTAAATCAAATATATAATCTTTCTCTCTTGAATTTTGAAAATCAGCAAATTTCAAAATAGAATTTACTATTATATCTAAATCGTCTTCACTTAAAGTTTTATTTTCTTCTCTTTTGGAAACAAAAATTTCTTTAGCACTTTTAAAAAGGTCTGCTAGTTTAGGTGTATCACCACTCCTTGTTTTATAAGGTTTTCCATCTTCCCCATTTACTGTACCATATACTAAATGTTCTAAATTTTCTTTAGCATATAAACCGCCTTTATCAGATGCTCTAAAAAACTGCTCAAAATGAAGTGATTGTCTAACGTCTGTTATATATATTATTTTATCTGGATTAAAATCTTTTTTTCTTTGATAAATAGTAGCTAAATCTGTTGATGCATATAAATAACCACCATCACTTTTTTGATATAAAAGAGGAGGTAATTCTTTTTTGTCATTTTCTTCATTTACAAAAATAACTTTAGCACCTTTACTATCTTCAATTATGGGGCTTAATACTTTTGTTGTATCTTTTATATAATTATAAGCATCACTTTCACCATAAAAATAATCAAAAGAAACATTTAAATAATTATAAATATTTTTTATATCCGAAATTGAAACTTCGCATATTTTTTTCCATATACTTCTATAATCACTAAAACCTTCTTGAAGTTTAAGTGTTATTTCAGCACATTTTTCTTTTATAGATTCATCTTCTTTACAAATAGCACTCATTTTAGGGTATACTTCATCTAAATATTTAATATCTATTTCATCAATACTTTTATTATCTTCTAAAATTTTGTATATAACTTGACCTATTTGAAGTCCAAAATCACCTAGATGCACATCTGAAATAGTACTATTACCAAAAAATTTAAATATTCTTTTTATAGATTCTCCAACTATAGCGGTTCTCATATGTCCAACATGAAGTGGTTTTGCAACATTTGGGCCACCATAGTCTAATACTACTTTTAAAGCCTTTTCTTTATCAATTGATAAAGTTATATCTTCATTAAATAACTTTAAATATTTATTTATAAATTTATCACTTAATTTTACATTTAAAAATCCCGGTTTAACAAAATTAATAGAGTTAAAATAATCTTTGAAATTTTCTAATGATAATATTTCTTTTTCTATACTTTCTCCAATCTCAATTGGATTTTTTTTATATAACTTTGCTATTTTAAATATATCATTACATTGATAATCACATAATTCTTTTTTATCAGAAAAAGAAAAAGAAACCTTTTCTTTATAACCTAATTTTTCAAAAGCTTTGTTTAAAATTTCATTTAATTCATTTAAATACATTATAACCACTCCGTTTTACTAGCTTATTATAGCAAAAAATAAGAAAATAAAAAAGGCATTAGCCTTAATTTATCCACATATAAGTGATTTTAAATTTCTTATTATGTAATCAAATAAACTTGCTTTTTCTATATTTTCTTTAACAATTATATTAACTGTATCAACAATTTCACCCTCATTATCAATAATATCTGCTTTTCCTACAATATCTCCTTTATTTACTGGTGCTTCTATTTCATCTAATTTTATATCAAATTCATAACTTTTATTTCCATCAGTTATTTTTTGTAAATCTGTTGCATCTTCTTCTAAATATACATCTATTTCATTTATTTTCCCATTTTTAATATCAACTTTTCCAAGAGATTTTTCTTTTTCTTTAATTAAAAATAACTTATAACTATTAAATCCATAATTAAGTAAATTAGTAGTATCATTAGTTCTAGCTTCACTTGTAGCATTTCCCATAACTACGCTTATTAATCTCAAATCATTTTTTAAAGCAGTTGCTGTTAAGCAATACCCTGCAGTATCAGTAAAACCTGTTTTTAAACCATCAACTCCTGGATAAAATCTTACTAAACGATTTGTATTAACAAGCCAAGTTTTAGATCCATCACTTTTAGTTAAATATTCTTCATAAATACTTGTATAATTTAAGATATCTTCATATTTTAAAAGTTCTTTTGCAAGCAAGGACATATCATAAGCCGATGAATAATGGTTTTCTTCATCTAATCCATGAGGATTCATAAAGTTGCTCGATGTACACCCTAGTTCTTTACATTTATCATTCATCATTTGAACAAAATTTAATGTAGTGCCCGCTACTTTTTCTGCAAGAGCAACTACCGCATCGTTTCCACTTGCAATTGCAACTCCCTTAATAAGTTCCTCAACAGGATATACATCCCCTGCTTCTAAAAATATTTGACTTCCTCCCATATTTGCTGCAGTTTCACTTATTGTTACATTTTCATCTTTAGTAATTTTACCCTCATCTATTGCTTCCATTATTAAAAGCAAACTTGCTATTTTAGTCATTGATGCAGGAGATAATTTTTCTTTTGAATTTTTTTCAAATAAAATCTCACCACTAGCTTTATCAATTAATATAGCACTTTTTGAGTTTGGTGCTAAATCTTCTGCATTAATAGTACCTATTAAACAAAAAAAAGCCATAATTCCTATTAAAAGTTTTTTCACATAAACACCTCTTAATTAAGAATATGAATATATTTTATTATTATAACTACTTGCTATAAAGTAAATTATATTTTATAATATTTTTACCAGGAGGGTTTATGGATAAAATAAAAATTTTAAAAGATTTTTTAGAAAAATTACCGAACGTTGAAAGTGTTATTGGTTATGGTTCTTATTTCACTGAAAAAGAATATGATAAGGCTAAACAAATGGATGGAATATTTTTAGTAAAAGACAGGGTTAAATGGCATGAAGATAATTATAAATCAAATAAAGATTTATATTCATCAAGTTTTACTTATAAATTATTAACAAAAGAAAGTGATAAATTAATTGTTAATTATTTACATACTGAATTTAATAATCAAAAAATCAAGTTTGGCATTGCTAGTAAAGATAAATTTATGGAAAATTTAAATACTTGGGAAGATACTTCTTTTTGTGGAAGATGTCAAAAGCCTATTTATACGTATGGATTAAATGCTGATGATTTAATAAAAATAAAACAAAATAAGGATTTTGCCATGATTTTTGCTATAGCGCTTACAACTAAAAATGTTATTCCCACTAATGAATTTTTAAAAACTTTATTTAATATTTCTTTTATAGGTGATATAAGAACTTTATTTAAGTTTGAAGACTCTAAAAAAGCAGAAAAAAATATTGAACAAAATATGGATTTTTTTTATAGTAATTATATTTTAGAATATAAAAATTACATAAAAGAAATAGCAGGATTAATTTATATAGATAAAGAAAGATTTATTAAAGATTTTTTCAAACTATACTTACCTATTTCATTTATTGATTATATATCATTAATACAAAAAAAATACAATATATCTTTTAAAGATAACATTGATAACAATGAATTATTATTAGATATACCATTTAATATAGTAGACCATTTAATTATAAATGAAAATATATCAATAGACGAAGTTAATAATTTTATATTAAAAGATATTGTTGAAAATTACTTATATGCTAAAAACTTATCAGCTAGTACAAGACTTGCAATAAATTCATTATATGGAGCAGGGCCTATAAGTAGTATTAAATATTTAGCTAGGAAAAAATCAAAATATACTAAATCAAAAAAATAGCTTACTCGCTATTTTTTTCTTCATCTTTTTCCTTTTTATCAGAAAAAATACTTCTTAACTTTTCTATAATCTTTTTCATCATGCACCTCTAGTAAGATATATGATTAAATTATAAAATTATAACTTTTCTAATTCTTTTTTTATTTTATTTATATCATTTAATTTAATAATTTTATTAATTTGTTCTTTTTTATATAAACATTTTAAAATATTTTCATATTCCTCTAATTTTTCTTCTGTTTGATTAATTGATTTAGAGATAAATGCTCTTGATACTTTTTTTTCATCAGCTATTTCTTGAAGAGATAAATTTTCTTCATAGTAAGCTTTAAAAATATCTTTTTGATTTTCAGTAAAAAGTTCTCCATATATATCAAATAACTCATTATAATATATTAACTTATCCATATTACATCATATCCTTAAATAAACCATATATATAGTTTTCTATATCAAATGTTTTTAAATCTGTCATTTTTTCACCAAGACCAATAAATTTAACTGGAATATTTACTTTTTCTTTTATTGCAAGAACTATACCACCTTTAGCTGTTCCATCAAGTTTAGTTAATACTATACCGGTAATATTAGTTATTTCTTTAAAACTTTCTGCTTGCATAATACCATTTTGACCAGTAGATGCATCAATTACTAAAAGAGTTTCATGAGGAGCACCTTCTACTTCTCTTTCAATTACTTTATTGATCTTTTCAAGTTCTTTCATTAAATTAACTTTGTTTTGAAGTCTTCCCGCTGTATCAATTAATACTATATCAGCACCAATTTCTTTTCCGTATTTAAGACCATCAAAAATAACACTTGCTGGATCACTATTTTCTTTACCATAAAAGTCAGTTTCAGTGCGCTCTGCCCATATTTTAAGTTGTTCTGTTGCACCTGCTCTAAATGTATCACCTGCTATAAGTAAAACTTTTTTATCAAGAGATTTATATTTATGAGCAAGTTTAGCAATAGTAGTAGTTTTACCTACTCCATTAACGCCTATCATTAAAATTACATTAAGTCCATCATTTTCTATATTCATTTTATCAGTCAAACTTTCATTATTAACATAGATTATGAACAGTTCATCAACGATTATTTCTTTTAAATATTCTGCACTTGTTATTTTTTCTTTTTTTACTCTATCCCTTAACTCATCTAAAAAATCCATAACTGTATTTATACCAATATCTGCCATAATTAAAATATTTTCAAGTTCTTCAAAATATTCCTCAGTTATTTTTTTATGTTTCTTTCCAAGCGTTACTAACTTTGATGAAAACTCTTCACGTGTTTTTTCAAGCCCTTCTTCATAAGCAATAACATCCTCTTTTTCTTCAATTGTTTCTTTTTTACTAATAAAACTTTTTAATTTATCAAATAATCCCATAGCTTATCCTCCTTTCTTTATTATGTATTGTCTTTATCATAATAATTCCATATACCAAGTTGACCTTTTACTTTTATAGGCTCTATAACTTCTATATTATCAAGTATCCAGCCATATCTACCAAGAGAGAATCCTCCACATATATATTCATTATAATTATTTTCTTTAAGTTCATTTACAAATTTTTCATCAAACTCTATGCAATCCACTAAGTTAGCTTTACAAAGTATATATCCTGGATTAAACTCTAAATCTTTTATTAGATCATTAAATTCAATTCCTTTTCTCGTTGTATCTTCTTTAGTTAAACTTGCATGAATATATATTTCACCACGATATTTAGTTTTAAAACTTCTAGTTTCTATTTTTTTAATACCTTCTTTTATCAAAGTAGCAAAAGGTTCTTTAATTGATATTACTTTCATATACATCCCCAGTAAATTATATCAAATATCTTAAGAATAGACAAATATTAATTTTTATGCTATAATAGTTTTACCAAAAAACTTATATAAGAAAAGAGGAAAAGAAATGAAAAATAATAGCACTGCTACGTCTATTGTAGCTTTAGGTGGTTTAGGTGAAGTTGGTAAAAACATGTATGTTGTTACTCATAATGAAGAAATGTTAATTATTGATGCTGGGGTTATGTTTCCAGAAGATGATTTATTAGGTATTGATTATGTAATACAAGATATAACTTATTTAAAGAAAAATGCAGATAAAATAAAAGGATTAGTAATTACACATGGTCATGAAGATCATATTGGTGGAGTTCCTTTTTTACTGGCTTCTTTAGATATACCAAAAATATGGGCGCCAAGAATTGCAATTGATTTAATGAGAAAAAAAATAGTTGAAAGAAATATTAACTATGAAAATTTTGAACAAATTGATAGCGAATATATAATTAAAACAAAATACTTTGAAGTTGATTTTATTAACACTACTCACTCAGTACCTGATTCTTTTGCAGTAATAATTAAAACACCAAACGGAACAATTTTTGAAACTGGAGATTTCAAGTTTGATTTAACTCCAATTGGACCAATGGCTGATATTAATAAAATGGCTAAAGTTGGAGACGAGGGAGTTACTCTTTTATTAAGTGATTCAACTAATGCTTTAAATCCAGGTTTTTCAACAAGTGAAAGTAATGTTGATGAAGCACTTAACGATATTATTGGAAAACATTTAGGAAGAGTTATTATAGCAACATTTGCATCTAATATATATAGACTTAAACATATAATTGATACATGTAAAAAATATAATCGTAAAATTATTTTATTTGGTAGATCTATGGAAAACAATGTTGAGTTATCACTTAATAATGGACTTTTAACAGATAAATCAATGTTTATAACTGCAGCTGAAGCTAAAAATATCAAAAAAAATGAAATTTGTATTTTATGTACTGGATCTCAAGGTGAACCACTTGCAGCCTTAACTAGAATTGCAAATGGTACTCATAAACAAATATCATTAATTCCTGATGATTTAGTTGTATTTTCATCAAGTCCTATACCTGGTAATTCAGCAAGTATAAATAAAACTATTAACAAACTTTATTTAAAAGGCGTAAGAACTTATACTAATACAGAGTTTTCTGATATTCATACTTCAGGTCATGGTAAAGCTGATGAACTTAAACTTATGCTTAGAATTGCAAAACCAAAATACTTTATGCCAATTCATGGAGAATATAGAATGCTTAAAGCTCATGGAGAATTAGCTGAGGAAGTTGATATCCCTAAAGAAAATATATTTATATGTCAAAATGGTGATTCATTAGAACTTTTAAATGGAACTGTAACAAGAGGAACTAAAGTAACTGCTGGCGATATATATGTTGATGGTTCTCGAGTTGGAGATATTGGTGGAGTTGTTATTAAAGATCGTAAGCTTATGAGTCAAGATGGAATTTTAATATCTATACTTAATATTGATATTAAAGCTGGAAAATTATTAATTAAACCTAATGTAACTGCTAGAGGGTTTGTTCTTGTAAATGAAAATTTAGATTTAATGAGAAAAATAGAAGAAAAAATTTCTTTTATTGTAAACGACTTTTTAAATAAAAATCCTTATAGTTATTTAGATCTTAAAAATCAAATTATACTAGAGTTATTGCCATTTATTAGTGGTTTAACTGGAAGACATCCAATAATATTACCAGTAATTATGGAAGTAAAATAAAAATGTTGATTAATTTCAACATTTTTTTATCTAATATTTTGGGATTCACCCTTTGAAATATACTCTTCGTTACTTTTATAAAATTCTAAACTATATTTATCAACAATATAATCAGGATTTTTAATAAATTCATCTATTGATATAATACCATATTTACCATTATTTATGTCATCCATAGCCATTATGGATCTAATCATACCAATTCCACCTGATTTTTCTTCAACAGTTTCAAAAACACTTTGATCTCCATTAACGCCTGAAATTAGTATAACATGGTTAGTAGTATATAAAATGTCGCCAATTTGTATATTATGTTTGTCACTATTATATTTTTCATAAATTTGTGGAAAATACTCTTTATTCACTAGTGTACTTTCATCAAAGTCACCTAACAAGTATATTTTACCCATTGGTAAAATGATTTCATCATACGTTTCACTTACATATCCATGAAACATATTAGATGCAGTTTTATCAATAATAGCAAGTCCAACAAGTTTCCAAAGTAACATTAAAAATGAACTACAATCATAACTATAACAATTATAAATTGTACCATCTTTATGTTTATATTTTTCTTTTTGTTCATCAGTAAATTGAGAACCTAAAAGAGGATTTATGCCATCTATAACAAATTCACTTTGTACAATACCTTGACTTGTTTCAAATACATTTTTATGTCCACCACCATATAAATATGGCAATCTTTTTTCAAATCTATCTTCAAATTCTAAGGATAACTTCAAAGCTAAATTAGCAATTGATTTACGAATATTACTAATATCACTAGTATTTATTAAATTATTTATTTCTTGCATATATATTTCATAAGATATACCATATGATTCAAATAAATCTTTAATAGACTTATTTAATTGAGTTGCTCTAGTTAATATTTTTATCATATAATACCTACTTAGCTTCTTCTTGTACTCTTGTTTCCCTAATTACTGTTATTTTTACTGTTCCAGGATATTGCATTTCTTTTTCTATTCTTTCTTTTATATCTCTAGCTATTTTATAACTGTTAGTATCATCAACCTCATCAGGTTTAACCATAACTCTAAGTTCTCTACCAGCTTGCATAGCATATGTTTTTTCTACACCCTCATAAGAATTACCAATTTCTTCAAGTTCTTCTAAACGTTTAATGTAATTTTCTAAAGAATCATTTCTAGCACCAGGTCTAGCTGCTGATAAAGTATCTGCTATAGCTACTAATACTGAAATAACACTTTTTGCTTCTTCATCGCCATGATGTGAAGCAATTGCATTAATAACAGTTTCATGTTCTTTATAACGTTTTGCTATATCTTTACCAATTTCAACATGAGATCCTTCTATTTCAAAGTCTATTGCTTTACCAATATCATGTAAAAGTCCAGCTCTTTTAGCTAAGGTGATATTTTCACCTAATTCTGATGCCATTAAGCCAGTAAGATTTGCAACTTCAATTGAATGCTTTAATGCATTTTGTCCATAACTTGTTCTAAATTTTAATTTACCTATTAATGTTATTATTTCAGGATCTATTTTAGTTAAACCTAAATCATTAGCAGTTTTATTACCTATTTCAGTTATTTTATTATTAAAATCTTTACACACTTTTTCATATAATTCTTCAATTCTAGATGGATGTATTCTTCCATCTTTTATTAAAGTTTCAATAGTCGTTTTAGCTATTTCTCTTCTAAGTGGATCAAATGATGAAATTACTATAGCCTCTGGTGTATCATCGATAATTAAATCAACTCCAGTAATAGATTCTATAGTTCTAATATTTCTTCCTTCTCTACCAATTAATCTACCTTTCATATCATCACTAGGTAAATCTATTGTACTAACAGATTGTTCACCTACTACATCATCAGCATAACGTTCCATAGAACTTACTATTAATTGCTTAGCTTTTTCATTAGCAACTAATTTTGCACTTGCCTCTTCTGTTTTGATATAATCAGCAATTTCTAAAGCCATATTTTTTTCAACAATTTCCATTATTTTTTCTTTAGCTTTATCTTTACTTAAGCCTGATATTTTTTCAAGCTGCGCTACTTCATCTTTAAGTAGCTTATCCATTTTTTCCTCTTTTTCTTGTAATGTATTTTGTTTTGCTAATATATTTTTTTCTTTTTCTTCAATTAAAAGATCTCTTTTTTGAAGCATTTCTTCTCTTTTATCTAAATTATTTTCTCTAGTTAAAAGTCTATCCTCACTTGCTAAAATTTCACTTTTTTTCTCTTTAACTTCAGCATCAGTTTCTTTTTTTAGTTTATATGATTCCTCTTTTAATTCTAAAAGAGTATCACGTTTATGTTTGTCCGCTTCCTTTTTAGCACTTTCAATTATTTTATTAGCATTTTTTTCTATATTTGACTTTTTTAAAACATTAACTATCCATAAGATAAACATTCCTATTAATAGTCCAAGAAATAAGGTTAAAAATGGTAAATACTCTTTATCCATTTTTCCTCCTTGTATTTATTAGAAATTAAAAATAACTCCTATATGCTTATTATAAGAGTTATTTGTTAATTTATCAAGTGATTTTAATGATTATTTTAAAACTATTCTTCCTTTTTAGATTTTTCTTTCTTATTAAACTCATAATAAGTCCTTACTTTATCATCTATTTCAACAAATGTATCAACATTATCCTTCAAATATTGCTTTACATTTTCTTTACCTTGACCTATTTTGTTTTCATTATATGAATACCAAGCTCCACTTTTTTCAATAATCCCTATATCTGATGCTAAATCTATAAGTTCACCTTCTTTACTAATTCCTTCTCCATACATGATATCAACACATGCAAGTTTAAATGGTGGAGCAACTTTATTTTTAACAACTTTTATATTTGTTTTATTTCCAATTACTTGGTCTCCCATTTTAATTTGTTCACCGCGTCTTATATCTAGTCTTATAGTAGAATAAAATTTTAATGCTCTTCCACCAGGAGTTGTTTCTGGATTACCAAACATAACACCAACTTTTTCGCGCAATTGATTAATAAATATTGCAGTTGTGTTTGTTTTATTCATAATTCCAGATAACTTACGTAAAGCCTGTGACATAAGTCTTGCTTGTAATCCAACATGTGAATCACCCATTTCTCCATCTATTTCTGCTTGTGGAACAAGAGCCGCTACTGAATCTATTATGATTAAGTCCACTGCTTCAGATCTAACTAAAGCCTCACATATTTCAAGAGCTTGCTCTCCTGTATCTGGTTGAGATAATAAAAGTTCATTTATATTTACACCTAATGCTTTAGCATATACCGGATCAAGTGCGTGCTCAGCATCTATAAATGCAGCTCTTCCACCACCCTTTTGACATGCTGAAATTGCTTCAAGTGCAATAGTTGTTTTACCACTTGATTCAGGTCCATAAACTTCAATTATTCTTCCTTTAGGAAATCCACCTACTCCAAGTGCTACATCAAGAGCAAGAGATCCAGATGAAACGACATCAATTTCAATGTGATCATCTGCGCCAAGTTTCATAATAGCCCCTGCACCAAATTGTTTTTCTATATCTTTTAAAACTTCTTCTAAAGCTTTATCTTTATTTTTTACATCTTTTGTTACTTTCATGTTTCCTCCTAATTTAACTCTGATACAATCACATTGTATAACAAAAAAAAACAAATGTCAACACAAAATCGAACATTTGTTTCTTTGGCTATTTTCTTACTCTAGGATAACCGCTTCTTATTTGCTCTTCAGGATTCGCATAATATGATTCATCATATTCATGTTCCGGTACCTCATATGTATCTGTATTAGATTCTTCATTAATCTGTATGCTATTTCTCTCAACGGTTTTTTCTTGTATATTTTGAAGTTCATATTCTAATGAGTTTTTTTCCCTATTTAAAACTATAAATTCCTTAAGTTTTTTTCGCCTTTTTGGACCTACTATACAAATAGATTTAATACCTGCTAAAATTCCTGATGCAGAACCTATAATTACAGGTGATATTGAACTTATAGACTCTGGCGCTATTAATACTAATGTGGTTACTATAATAAGTGATGTTGCCACTCCTTCTACAAACATGAAAATATCACTATATTTTTCTTTCTTATATAACTTATCTATACTATTAAGCAAATTCATTTGTTCTAGTTCTGTAATTCTATTTTTAAGTTCTTCAATTTTATTTTCTTCCATAATATTTCCCCCTTACAAAAAGAAAAATCTTTTTGTAACAAATATACTACATTACTTAGATGTTTTTGTCAAGCTTTTTAACTTTTTTTCTTATATGTCGAGGAACATCTAAATTATTTTGATATAAATATAATTCATTATTTATTTTTTCTATTACATTATCATCAACCGTTTTTTCTTTTTCATTTATAGAAATAACTTTCAAAAATTCTTGAATAATAAATCCTACTTTATTCAAATAATTTACTTCTAAATTTATTTTCTTTTTATAATAATCTATATCATTTAATTCTTTTAATAGCCTTTCATTTTTTTTAATACTTTTAATAAATAAAAAAGGAGTAGTAAAAATAATTGCTAATGATAATATACTTAAAAATATAGATGTATATGCAAAAGCTAAACTTGCTGGCAATAAAGTAATAAATAATAACATATTAATTAAATATTTAATAGTTATTCTCTTTTTTAATTTTCTTTTTGATATTTTTTTGTTTTCCAATATATTATTTTCTTTTTCTAAATCTTTAATTAAATGTTTAATATCATTTAATTCTTTTTCATCTATACTATATTTTAAAGTTCCTATTCTAGTTTTAATAAATATATTTTCATCTTTATATGTAAATGATTCTATTTCATAACTTAATAAATTATCAATATTTATTTTATTCATATACCCTCCTGTTATAATATTTAATTTCGTTTATTTTCACTTTGCAGTTCTAAAGGAGTAGATAACTGTTTAACTCTTTCTATAATTCTACTTGATTTTATAAAATCATCACCAACTTTTGTTAACGCCAAATGATTCTCAAGTTCTTTTAAATTTAAATTTGATGTAAAAAAAGTAGTTAATGCTTTATTCATTCTGTACTGTAATATTGCACTAAGTATTTCATCACGATTCCACTCAGTTACACTTTCAGATCCAATATCATCAATTAAAAGTATCTCAATATTTTGATAGAAACTTACCTTTTTATCAAGTAAATCAAAATTGTCTCTTAGCCCCCTATATAAATCTGGTAAATAAACTTTTGCTATTTTTGCTCCTTTTTTTTCTTTTAATTCATTAAGTAAACAAGATATTAAAAAAGTTTTACCTGAACCAAATGTTCCATGTAAATATAAACCCTTTAATATTTTATTTGGTTCATATTCATCATAAAAATTTTTCAACCACTTAATTAATGGCAATCTATTTTTATCAGTAATATCAATATCTTTCATTCTAACTGTATCTAGGATATTTCTACTAGCTTCTTTTTTTTGTTTTTCAACTTCAAACTTTTTTTGATATTTACATGGAGTATAAACAAATCTTAATTTTTCATTATTATTTTCAGGAAAAAATATATGTCCTTCAAACTTATTTTTACACATGTATAAACCTTTACATTTTTTACAGTTTTTAAGTTCTTCAATTGTATCATTTATTTTAGTAACATTTTTTTTAAGTATATTATTATCAAGTTTTAAGTTAGTAACAATATTATTAAAATCAACATTTTCTAAAGCCTTTAAATATTCTTTATCAATATTTTCTTTAACTTCATTCATTTTTGATAAATTAATTTTTTCCATTATTTAAACTCCTTTAATAATTCTTTTAGTTCTTCTTCTTCCTCATTTGAAATTTCACTTTTCTCTATTTTTTTGTTATACCATACTGGTAATTTAACTTCCTTTTTAGAAGTAGTACCACTACTTTTTTTACTTAATTTTTTATGTTCCTTTTCAGCAAAATTCATTGCCTCTTTAGCAGTTTTAAGGCCTGCTCTTTTCCACTGTGCTGCAATTGTTTCAACATATGCATTAGTAAGTCTATTATTATTTTTACGAAGTACATAATCTATTAAAACGTTTACAACTGCTGGAGTTAGTTCCATATCAATAATTAAAGTTTCTAAAAGTTTTAGCTCTTTAGACGTTGGATTAGTTCCTCTATTTTTACTTTTTAAAAAGTCATAAGGTGTAGTATTTTCAAAAAGAGAAATAATTTTACCTTTCATTGAGTTATCACCTTCTGGGTCTTTTAAATATTCAGGCTGAGATCTATAAACTAAAGTTGGTAGTGCATTATTATTAAATTGATAATTTTTACGAGTAGCTAGTCTAAGCTCCTTTTTATCAATCATACCAAATTCATTTATAACAGTTCTAATAATTTCAACCATTTTAAGACTATCTATATTATAAATAAATGCAAGTAAATTTATAAGTTCATTTGTTTTTTTATTAAATGTTTTTTCATTTATACTTCCTTTTGGAATTGATGATAAAATTAAATCAAAATCTATAGTACCATTAACTTTTAAATTATTAGTTTTTCTTTCTCTTATGTCATCTGTTCCAGTAAAGTTACCACTTACATAAACTTCATCTAATGTTTTAGTAATTTCTTTATATTCTTTAGTATCAACTTTTATTTTTTGATAATATACTTTCAACCTTTCATATTCATCTCTACCAATATTATTATAAAGTACTATATTTAAAACAGGATGATTAAAAAATTCATTAGGCGATAATGGAGAATATAGTTCATATATATATTCATTAACATTACCTTCTTTGATATATGTTTTTAATAAACCAATAGACTCTAAAGATTCTCTAGTAGATTTTAAAGTATCTAAGTTACTTTTTAAAATACTCATTAAATGATGATGTGTTAGATTCCTACTAAAAAGTTCATAGTAATCCAAATCATGCCAAAGCGTTAAATACAAACTAATTGAAAGAGGACCCACAATTGGTTCATATAATGCAATTAATATTTTTCTATCAAAGTCAGTTAAAATAGATTTATTGACAACTTTATAACTATCTGCAGGAAGTAATATTACATTTTCCATAATCAAGTCCTTTCATGTAATCTTATTATATAAAAAAAACAAAATTTTAACAAGTTTATATTCTAAAAAGTTCTTTTTCTCTTATATATTTTCCATCTAATAAAATTTTTGTTTTAACATCTAAATCGTCTATAGTTTTTTGATATTCTAAAAATTTTTCTTCAGCAAAATGTGCAAATCTCATATCGCCAGGATACTGCACATGATTATCTATCATAGCATTTATAGCATTTGGTATTAAATTATTTAAACTTATTAAAATATAACCTATCATTTTATATTCTTCTTCTAAATATAACTGACTACGTTTTATATATTTTTTAATACATTTAATAATCTCTTTTTCTACTACTTGGTCAGTTATATAACTTTTAAGCACTACTCTAAGTAATTTATAATAATTATCGTTATCATTAAATAACATTTCATTTAAAAGTTCAAATCTTGTAGTTAAACTGGCTCTAAAATTAACTCTTCTTGAATAAGAATGATATTTAATATGAGAGTTGAAAAAATCATCTATATCATTATATACAAATAACAATCTATCAAATTCATTTTCTATTATATCTTTTTCACCAGTTTCTGCATTAATAATATTTACATCAATATTATTATCATCTAACTCTTCTATTTCAACTAATAAATTCCTACTATCCATTATTTTAGTTTCCTTTCATTACCAAAATGTTCATCCATTAAACTATTTAAGAAAATATTTCTTTCATCTATATAATTATCACTTATTAAATCTTTTAATTCTTCTTTAATAAATATAAAATTATAATTTATACTATTAAGTCTACTTTCAATAAACATACTCATTTCATGAGTGTTACTGAATTGATTATCAAAAAAAGTTTCTAAAACATTTGTAAATATATCAAATAATACTATGATTATCATACCTATTCTATCATACTCATCTTTAATTAAAATTTTTCTATCTTTTAATATTTTATTTACTAGATGCATTAAAGAAAATTCATCAGATAAATAATTTAGTAATATATTTACATTTTTATTAAAATGAGTATCACTTGTAGTAGAAGTAATTCTTTTTAGTTTTTTAGTATAACATTTATTTAATTTAATATATTCTTTAATTTCGTTTTTGAATTTATCTTTTAAATAAAAACTACCATATAAGGTTTTTAAGTAATTATTTTGAAAAGTAATTACTTTATTATTTTCATCATACCAAGTTAATATCCATGTAGCATTTTCAGTATCAAGCACTAAATCACAATAATATTCTTTTTTCATAATACACCTCAAATATGTTTTATAATATCATAAGAATAATTATAAAACAATAAAAAATATGATTATAACAACCATATTTTTCATTAATATATTACTTTATCTTAATTTTATATGAACTTCTCTAAGTTGCATTTCATCAACAGTGTTAGGTGCTCCCATAAGTGCATCTTGACCTGATGATAAAAGCGGAAATGCTATTGTTTCACGAATTGATTCTTCTTCATTTATAAGCATAAGCATACGATCTATTCCAGGAGCCATACCAGCATGAGGTGGTGCTCCATATTCAAATGCAGTATATAAAGAGTTAAATTTTTCTCTAATTGTATCCTCACTATAACCCGCTAAATTAAATGCTTTTTTCATAATTTCTCTATCATGATTTCTTACAGCACCTGATGCAAGTTCTATACCATTACATACAAAATCATATTGATATGCTAAAACATTTTCAAGATTATCTTCTTTTAAAGAATCAAATCCTCCTTGAGGCATACTAAATGGATTATGTGAAAAATCCCATTTACCTTCCTCATTTTTTTCAAACATTGGATAATCATTTATTATACAAAATTCGAACTTGTTATTATCTATTAAATCTAATTTTTTTCCAAGTTCATCTCTAATTAATCCAGCAAGTTTTGGTGCATTTTTACGGTTTGCTATAAAAAATATAACTGAATTTTTTTGAAGTTTACAATTTTCTATTAAGGATACTCTTTCTTCTTCACTTAAAAATTTATCAATAGGACCAACAAACGACATATCATCCATAATTTTAAAATATCCTATACCTGGCATACCAATAGTTTTAGCATAATCAACAAGTTCGTTAAACCAAGAGTTCGGTTTATCAGCAATTCCTTCAACTATAATAGACTTTATAGTAACACCTTTAAATGGACCAAATGATGTATTTTTAAATATATCTGTTACATCTACTATTTCAAGTGGGTTACGTAAGTCTGGTTTATCTGTACCATACTTATCTATTGCATCTTTATAAGCAATTCTTCTAAAAGGTCTTGGAGTTATTTCTTTATTACTAAACTTTTTAAATGTATCATAAAAGATTTCTTCGCCAACTTCAAGTACATCATTTTCTGTTGCAAAAGCCATTTCTAAGTCTAACTGATAAAACTCTCCATATATACGATCACTTCTTGCATCTTCATCCCTAAAACATGGTGCTATTTGATAATATTTATCAAAACCTGAAATCATAAGAAGTTGTTTAAATATTTGAGGAGCTTGAGGTAGAGCATAAAACTTACCATGAAATTTTCTAGATGGAACTAAAAAGTCTCTAGCACCTTCTGGTGAAGAAGCCGTAAGTATTGGAGTTTGAATTTCAGTATGACCAAGTGAATCCATTTTTTCTCTTAAATATTTTATTAGTTTATTTCTTAGTAAAATATTATCATGTACTTTAGGGTTTCTTAAATCTAGAAATCTATATTTAAGTCTTATTTCTTCACTAACATCTTTACTAGTCATTACTTCAAATGGCAAAACATTTTTAGCTTTACCTAAAACTTCTAAAGATGTAGCAACAACTTCTAGTTTTCCCGTTGCCAACTTATCATTATAATCAGATTCAGCTCTTTTTCTTACTTCCCCACTTACTGTAATAGTACTTTCTCTAGTAAGTCCAGTAAACATATTCTCATCATTACTAACTACTTGCACTGTACCAGTTTCATCTCTAGCATCTAAAAATATAATTCCTCCATGGTCTCTTATATTTTCTATCCAACCTGCTATTTTAATTTTTTTCCCAATATGTGATTCATCTACTTTACCACAGTATACATCACGATACTTATTTTCCATATTATTTTCCTTCTTTCTTCAAAATAAAAACAGTATACATCCCGTATGGGACGAATACTGTTATCCGCGGTGCCACCCAAATTATTATATTTCTATAATCTCTTTGCATTATAACGGAGTTACCCGGATTACTTAGTAATCAACTCATAGGTTGTTATTCATATAATTATTTTTGTTAGCTTTCACCACTTCTAACTCTCTTTTTTAAAAATAAATTATATTACTTGACCTAGTCTTTGTCTTTGTGTATAAAATATTACCATATTAATTTCTTTTTGTCAATTTTCTATTTAAACCAGTTAAACTCGTTTTTAATTTATTTAATATTATTTCATTAAAATAAGTATCTTCTTCTAAAGTTATATTCATATCTTGATATAAATTCATATTTCTTATCAACATTAAATCAATTTCTTGTTCAGATAACTGAGCAATAGCGTTAGTTAAATCTATCATATCAACACTCATAAAGTATTCACTTAAAGTTATGTTTTCATCACTGTAATTTATAATTCTTTTTTCCGATAATAGTCTTAATAAATATCTATTATTAAAATTCATTGTAGAGTCATCATAAAAATTAACAAACTCTTTTAATATTTTAAATTGCTTACCTACTCTTTTTGATATAGAGGCCTTTGATATATGATATTTTTCTGATAAATCTTTACGCGTAATATGCTCAAAACCCCTTACTTTTAAATTAGCTAATATAGAGTCACTTTGTTCATCAAATAATAAATAAATTAATTTTAAATATGTTTCATATAATTTATTTTTTTCACCAGTATGATTTTTACTCATTTTCTTTATATATTTAATGCCTCCTGTTTCTTTTAACATTCGTCTTTATTCCTTTCTTAAAAATTAAAAGAAGTTGAAAAAAATCAACTTCCTTATTTTTTCATGGTGCCCACGGCCGGACTTGAACCGGCACGAAGTATAACCTTCGCAGGATTTT
>CAYJNS010000002.1:22360-41546 GCA_964371745.1 uncultured Muribaculaceae bacterium | reverse complement strand
GTAGAGCACATTCGGTATTAACGATCGTTTCCAATCGGTATCCCCAA
Source organism: uncultured Muribaculaceae bacterium (assembly GCA_964371745.1). Taxonomy (GTDB): domain Bacteria; phylum Bacillota_I; class Bacilli_A; order RF39; family UBA660; genus CAKOSP01. Next base: position 41,499 of record CAYJNS010000002.1, on the reverse strand, counting down.
CTTAGAGGCAGGTAACCCACGTGTTACTCACCCGTTTGCCACTAAGGGAAAATTCCAAATCAGTCGAATCCGACCTTGGAGCAAGCTCCTCGGTTTTCATCAACTTCATTGGGTCCCTTCGTTCGACTTGCATGTCTTAGGCATGCCGCCAGCGTTCATCCTGAGCCAGGATCAAACTCTCATTAAAAAAGATCTATTATTAAATCTTAATGTTCGTTTATCCTAAGCTACTCAAAATTTGACTTTTTTACTTAGTTTTCAAAGATCATTTCACGGCCAGTCTTGGCTCGTGTAATAGTAATATAACAAATTAAAAGAGGCTTGTCAACAAAAAAATGCATTTTTTTTACTTTTTTTCAATTTTTTACACTTTTTTATGCATTTTCCCTTTATTTTATGCACTTTAGCGTGTTTTAATTACTATTATTGTCTAAGATATTTTTATACATATCATAGTATTTTTGGATATTTTCTGAATTAAATGGAAAATCATTAACTTTTTTCTTCTCAATAAGCACAGATAGCTCATGTTTAACAACTTTATCTAGATCATCTGAGTAATTCATTATCTTTTTATGATACTTATATTCATTTTTATCAAGTATTTTAAAACCTCCATCAGGAAAAACTCTTAAGTCTAAATCATAATCTATATATTTAAGAATGTTTTTTTCTATAATATATGGAGATGCTATATTGCAATAATAAAATATGCCATACTTTTTAAATTGACAAATTATATTAAACCAATTATTTTTATAAAAAAATAGTAGTGCAGTTTCATTTGTTTTATAACTTCTGCCATCTCCTTCCGTAATAGTAGCTTCACTATTAGCGCATATTAAACAATCATCTACTATGTCTAATATAATAGCCTCTTCACTAGCACTATGTAATTTACCAGTGTGTTTGTATGCTTGAATTTTGATTTTATCTCCTTTTTTCATTAAATACCTCGTTTACCATTATACATCATTTTATTCAAGTTTAAAAGTAAATATCAATTAAAATAAAAAGCCTATACATTATTATAAGCTTTTTTTCTATTTATTTAGTAGTTCTACTGCTTTATTTAGTTGTGAATCTATAATATCTACTATTACATCTCCTTCATAAATTACTTCTTGTTCTACAAAATAAGTTGGTTCTATTCCAATCCCATCTATACATATACCATTTGGCGTATACCACTTAGATGATGTATACTTTGCAATAGATCCAGTAGATGTACTAAGCGTTTGTTGTACTTTACCTTTACCAAAACTTTTTGTTCCAACAATACTAGCGCCATAACTATCTACTAATGCAGCTGCTAAGATTTCTGATGCTGATGCACTATCTTGATTTTGTAAGATTATTATTTCATAATCACGTTTTTCACTCGTTTCATCCTTTGTTACTATATTACCATCTTTATCTTCTAAACTATATATAGTTTTTCCTTTATCTAGAAATAGTGAAGCTATATCAGTTGCCCCATCTAAGTAACCTCCTGTATTAGATCTTAAATCTATTATTAGACTATCTATATTTTGTTTTTCCAAATCTAAAAGTGTTTCTTTAAATGAATCACCTATATTTTCTGAAAAAACACTTACATTAATATAACCTATATTTGTATCAGTAATTTTTTTGCCTGTAATTGATGAATCTAATAACTCTTTTTTTATATTAAAAGTTTTTTCTTCTTCTCCTCTTTTAACTATTATATTAACAGTTTCATTATTATTATCTTTAATTAAGTTTGCAATTAATCCTGCATTTGTCTCATTAATTACTGTTCCATCTATATTTATTATAATATCATTTGGTAAAATACCTGCTTCTTGTGCTGGTGAATTTGTTTTAACTGAATCAACTCTAGAACCATTTATTACTATTCCTATTCCTTCATAAGTACCTTCTAACTTTTCTTGAAGAAGAGATGATTCTTCATCACTTAAAAATGTTGTATATGAATCTCCTAAATAATTAAGCATACCTTCTAAAGCTGCTTCCATCATTTTTTCTTTATCTATATCATCATAATATTCATCTAATACTGTTGAGTATATATTTATAAATTCTGATAAATGTTCATCATTTGCTACTTCAGAATATGTTAACCCACTTTCATTTTTATAATTGTTATCAAGTATAATACCTGTAGTTATTCCAGATACTACAGACGTTACTAATATTATTATTATAATACTTATTAAATTAAAACCCTTATTTTTCATATATTCACCTACTTTATAATTTTAACATGATTAAAAAAAAAAAGATAGTAAAAAACTATCCATTTATTAAAACTTTTTAATCTAAACTTAAAAGCTCTACTATTTCTTCTTCTGATGTAATATACTTATCTATTTTATTATCATCTATTTCCATAAGAGTAATAGTACCTAATGCTAAATCACTTATATCTTCAGCATCTTCATTAACTGGTTTTTCATCAGTTGCTATATAATCTTTATTTAAAGAGTTATCTAAATCAAGAAAATATATTTCTCTACCAGTTCCAATAGATAAATACTGCTCTAAGATAATTGAATATTTTGCTGCAGTAGCACTATCTGAGTGATAAGCTATAACATAGTAATTTGATTCTTCTTTATTAAGCATAGTACCAGCAATTACTTTATTATTATTTATTACTCCTGCTTGAGCATAATATGGATTAATAAATACATCTCCATCATTTACTGCATATTTAGTAAATACATATACTCCTAAACCAACTAATACTAATACTATTAATATAATTATAAAGTTTTTAACTTCATTTTTATCATTTTCATCATTAAATGTATATTTCTTTACATCTTTACTTTTACTATTTGCCATATTTTATTTACATTCCTTTCATAATTTGGTTACCCACCTAAATTAATTATAAAACATTTATCAAATATAAGCAATAAAAATAGCCTTTTTTAGGCTATTTTGTATAACTTACTGCAGTATCATTAGTTATAGAGCTAGCAATACTTACCATTTCATCATTAGTTAAGTCATTACTTACTAAATAATAATCAACATTATTTTTAGTAAAATATATTGAGTTAGAACTCATCGCAGCAACTGTATCATTTATAATAACGGGATTCCCTGTTATAGGGATTGTTTCAAACTCATCGCTATATCTACTAGCTTCTTCAATTAAAACAAAGTTCTTATCCCCAGCAAATGTTAATATTGCTCTATTAACAGTTTCATTATTTATTTCCTCAGTACTAGTCATATAAGTATTTTCTGGCATATATACCGGATATAATATATTATCTAGTGTATTAGATGCCATTGTAGTTTCACAAGTTGTTTTACAAGTCTCATCTTCTCCACACTCATCTTCACATACATCTTTATCTATATAGTCTTCTAAAACAAAATCACTATCTTTTAATCCTGCATTTAAATCTATTTTAGTAAATGTAACTTTAATACTTACATTATCATTTGTATCATATACTTCAACCATAGTTGGAAGCATATCGTCATCAAAATATATTTTTTGATAACTTAAATTTTTATTATTAGGGTAATTTACACTAGACTTAATAATATAATTTTCTTCATCTTCAAGCATTTCCACTTTATCATCACTTGTAACATCTTTAACTAAAGATGATAAAAAGTATCCTTGAGATGAATTATCTGGCCATACACTATCAAACTTAAAACTCTTATTAAGCGATGGCGTCACAACAAATACGCCACTTGGGTTCTTAAGTATTACTTGCTCATGATTATTAGTTTCATTAATTAAAACTACTTTATAATAATCATCTTTTAAAAAGCTAGCTTCTAAATTATAGACATATTCATCTTCTCCATTTAATATTTCCATCTTACCATTTACTTTATAGGACTTAGAAGATGATACTTTATCTTCAAACTTTTCAACTAAAGATTCTTTAGTAACACTACCACAACCTGTAACTATTACTAATAATATTAATAGTACACATATTATTTTTTTCATTTAAAACCTCATTTCCTTTAATAAAAATATATTTTACATAAAAAAAAATATAACTTTTTAAGTATAAAAAATTATATTTTAGATATACTACTAAATGAAAGAAGGTATGAATTGTGGCTACTATTCAAAAAATAACACTAGTTTTTACAATAATAGGTGCTCTTAACTGGGGATTAATAGGTTTTTTTGATTTTAACTTAGTTGAAGAACTTCTAGGTTCAATAGAAATGTTACCTAATATTATATATGGTATTGTAGGAATATGTGGATTAATTAATATAGGTATACTATTTAATAAAATAGAACCTAATATGTAAAGCAATCAATAAGATTGTTTTTTTATTAGAATTATTTTTTGAATATCTTATTTATTATGTTGAAAACCCTTGGAAAATTTAAAACTGCCTAAAGCTTGCCTTTAGCAACCTTTGGGCAGTTTTTACCTATTCTCTAGTTTAATGTGAACGGATCAGCTTCACTGCCCGTTCCACCTGTTATCTCAACAGAAGAGTTTAGATAAAGAGATGGTCTGGTAGCAAATCCATTGATTACTATAAGCGAATTGTACACACCGCCATCATAGAAAACGCTAAACGCGCTGCTCGACTGGCTGGAGTTCGCAGTAATTATCCATTCTATTAAATGGACATCCCCCTCAAACATCCAATTGTTTTCTGGTATTGAATTTGTTTCATAATAAGATAAATCTGTTGTCCATGCTTCTTTATATGCTGCATATCCATAATCACTTGGATACATTAATCCTATTTTTCCTGCCCATTCAAAATCACTTCCTGAATATATTGTACTTCCTCTTTCTACTGTATAAATTTCTGATGCTGTGTAGGATGTAATTGCAGTACCTCCCAAGTACCATGTCACTTCCTCTACCATACTTCTTGCTTCTGTATTTAACCCTCTTGTTGTAAAATCACATGACCCTCTATCTGAATTTCCACAATTTGCTAATAAGTTTACTGCTACTTCACTATTATAATATGCTCCATTTAATATTTGCTTTAACTCTGCTCCTCCAGATGCATCTGACCAACTATTATCATCACTTGGATCATATTCATAATTACCTAAACTTTCTGCCTTTATTAGTTTTACTAAATTTTCTCCTGTTCTACCATGAGAGTTCTCATCAAATACTCCAATTATTCTCCATAATTCATTGTTGAATGTTACATAGTTATTTGGATTTGCTCCAGTAAATCTATACTCTGCATTATTTGTATAATATATTCCGTTATTTCCTTCAACTCCTGCATATAACTCTTGTGTTACGCAATCAGTTGCTAAGCCTCTACAAATAATTTTATTTTCACTTAATATCAACTCTGCACTTAAGGTTTTTCCTTCATTACCTATTTGATTTGTTGTTAAGTTTACATAAGTTATTTTTAATGTCCAGTTTTCAGTTGTTCCTGTATTTGAGTTTGTTGATGTAATTGTTTCATCTAACTTAATTGGAAATAGTCCTGATGCTGTAGTTATATCAAATCCACTAATAGTTGTATTAGTTGCTGCATCTGTTACTGTTACTGGATTAAGTCCATCTATTGAAGTTATTTTATTACCACTTGGGTCTGTTACTTCAACTATTATTTCCGGTTTATTATCAGGTGTTGTATAAATAAATGTATTATCAGTTATATCTAAATATACTTGATATGTTCTTGCCGAGTTATTTGTTTCATCTGATGCAAATAATGTAGCGCTTGATGTAGATTCTCCAGATAAAGAACCATCACCTTCTCCAAAGTTAGTAAGCGTTGCTCTTAAGTTGATATCATTTCCTTTTTGAAATATTAACTCTTCTAATTTTTCAGCATCAAGTGTAATATTGGTATTTGCTCCAATACCATCTCTTATACCAAAAAATGCATAAGTTATTCCTACTAATAGTAAAAGTGCTACTATTATAGGCATTAAATATTTTTTATTTTTTTTAATAAACTCTTTCATCTAGAATATCACCTATTATAAGTTTATCATAAAAAAACTTTGTTTAAAAGAAAAAAGATGAACTTTTTCATCTTTTTACGATATTCTTACTGTAATCTTACTTGATACTACATAAGTAACAAGAGGATCATCATTTTCTATTTTAACTTCAACTTCATGTTCTCCAGCACTAAGACCAGTTAAGTCAACATAAGCTTTTACTGAAGATGGGTCTATATCATTAATAACACTAGCAACACCTTTGGCTTGAACAGATACAGATGTTGTTGAAACTATATTAGCGCTTAATCCATCACTTAACCCCTCAGGAGTTATTTTATTACCTATATTAATTGTCTTTTGTTCTTCATCTCCAAAAGTAACTGATATTGTTATTGTATCTTCACTTAAATATCTAACACCAGCTGGTTTATTAACTGATACATTATATGTTTTAACAGTTTCTTTACCTTCATCATCAATATCTATAGTTACTGGAATATAATTTAATTTATCTAAGTCTTCCTTTTCTCCATATGCATCAATTGCTAAGGAATCACTTCCATTTATTTGAATAGATGCGATAGCTTTACCAGGTATTAAGTCTCCTGTAGTTTTTATTTGTATTGGTAAACTTTTTGAATGACTATCAAGAACAACAGTTGCTCCAACACTGTTTGGTACTATTTCTATATCATCAAGTATTTTACCAGAGTTATCATAAGCAACTAGCTTAACATCTTCAAGTTCATAAGTTCCAGCTTCAGATAGAATTTCATTATCTAAATCAACTAAAGCTTTAACTGCCGCTATTTGTGAAAGTGATACTTCACTTCCTTTTACAACAACTTCAGATTTATCTAGAGTTACACTTTTAACACTTAACTCTTGATCTAAACTATCAACATTTAATAAGTCATACGTAACACTTGCTATTTCACTTACTTTTTTTCTTATAATAACTGATACATAAGAAGGATCTAGTTTATAAGTCAAATTATCTACTGACTTAGTATATTCAAATTCTACTCTATAAGCAGAATCACTTGCTGTATATTCAGTTAAGTCAAGTTCTACTTGATACTCACCTAATTGTTTAGCTAAATAAATATCTCCTTTTCTTCCAGAAATAGTTATATCAACTGTATCAGGTACTCCTTCAACAACATATGCTTCTTCATTATATTTAACAACAACAGGAACATTTGTTATAACTTCAGCTTGAGACTGAATTAAACTTTCCGCTCTTGAATCTACAAAAACAAATGCAACTACTGCTAGTATTAGTGATAAATAGATTAAAAACTTAGGTTTATTTAAATACTTATCTAGAAAACCTCTACTTTTGTTTAATTTCTTTTTTAAAAAATAAACAAATCTACTAATAGGTATAACTATTAATTTATCCACTACATTATATAACTTTTTAAATATCTTACGCATTTTCTTCACCTTCTTCTGTTTCTTCCACATCAGCTTCAAAGAAAACTTCAGCTTTTGGACTTAGAGCTTCAATTAAAAGCATTCTAAATTCATCTAAATTTAAATTATAATTTAAGTCCCCATCCATAGCGATACTTGCTCTACCAGTTTCTTCTGATACTATTAATGCTATTGCATCACTTTCTTCTGCAATACCAAGGGCTGCTCTATGTCTAGTTCCTAATCTTTTTGATAAATTAGGGTTCATACTAGTTTTAAATACAGCTCCAGCAACTGTTACTTTATCTCCTTGAATAATTATTCCACCATCATGTAGTGGTGAATTTGGAAAAAAGATTGTTTCTAAAAGTTCATCACTTAAATCAGCATAAACTTTAGTTGCATTTCCCATATATTCTTGAAGTGATACTTCTCTTTCAATTACTATTAATGCACCAATTCTGTTTTTACAAAAATATTCAATAGACTTCATAATTTCAAATACTATTTTTTCCCTTTGATCAATTGTTAATACTTTGTGTCTACCCAATAGCTGTGTTCTACCAACTGATTCAAGTACACTACGAATTTCTGGTTGGAATATTACTATTAAAGCAAGTGGTCCCCACTCAACTAAATATTCAAGTATAATACCTACAGTATAAAGATTTAATACTTCACTTAAAAACCTTACAACTAAAAGCATTATAATACCTTTTACTATAAGTGCCATCTTTATATTATTTTTAACATTTTTTAATATATAATAAAATGCTAACCATACAAAACATACATCTAAAAGTTTTGTGAAAATAGACCATATAAATGTCAAATCCATTTTATCAGCTCCTTTAACTTTTACTAATCAATTATAACATTTTTTTTAATAAATTTAAACCTTTAATAGGTAAAAAGTTATTCCAGCGTAGTGGAATAACTTTTTAATGAATATTTTATTAAAAAACACAGTATCCTGTGCTTACTTATTTTGTAGTTCATTTAGTTTAACTTTACTAATGTCTAGTGCCTCAGGTGTAGTATCTAAAGTTTCTAAATTTGTTTTTTTATCTTTTTTATTAACACTTAAATATCCAATAAGGGCAAGTACTAAAATAATTGTTATAATTATTATTAATGTAAAATGTGTTTTTATAATTTCAGTTATAATTTCCATATACGCTCCTTATTTAATTGTAAGTGTATTTCCAAGTGGTTGAATAGCAATATAAGTATTACCATCATTTACATCTATTTCTTCACCATTTAAATATGTATATATTGTTTGACTTTCTCTTGATGTTTTACTCCATTTAATAGGCACTGCATATCCACCAGTTATATAATATCCTTCGCCAGTTCCTATATTATCAATTTCTTGTCTAGTAGACTCACCTGGTATAGTGCTATTTTCTACTTGATAAGTTATAATATTATCAAATGTATATTGCTCTCCTGTTACATAATCAATATGCGCTTTATCTTTATGAGATTTTAAATATGTATTATTTTCCTCATCATAATCAAAGTTAGTTATATATGAACTTGAATATGTTATATCAATACTATTTGCTAGAAAAGAATCTTCTAAAAATACCATATTAATAGGTTCCGCTACATAATTAAAAAGTAAATCTTTATTTGTTTCTTCTCTAAAGTTTTTCTTAGCTACTACTTCATTTAAATAATCCATAGATGTATATGTAGTGTGCTCTGATGCAACTGGAAGTGAATTATCATAATATGCTCCATTATTATTAGCAACTTCTCTTGAATCTATATCAAGAGTTCTTAAATCACTAAATGCTTGAGGAGAACCTCCCCAGTGAATATATATTGCATCATTTTCCATTGCATAATCTAAATAATAATGTCTAGAACTTCTTATACCATGTATTCTAGCAGTTTCCTGATCTTTAAATAAAGCCATATACCTAGTTATTCCACCTTCAACTACTATTTCATATACAATATAAGCATCTTGAAGTCCAGAGTGATATGGCCTTGCATCACTATGATTATTAATCATTATTGCATAAGGTCTAGTAGTAGAGTTAACATCTACTATAGTTATATCTTTTGCTACTTCTTCTTTTTTTTCTTCTTCTTTTATAGTTTCATTATCACCACCAGTTAGTAATATAACCGCAGTTACAGCTCCACCAATTAAAAGTAATACTCCAATTATAATTAATATTAACTTTTGTTTCTTTTTCATATGTACTTCTTCACTTCTCTTTCAATATCTCTTTTCTTTATTGTTTCTTTTTTATCATATAACTTTTTACCTTTACCAGTTCCAATTAATACTTTAACTAAATTCTTTTTTAAGTATATTTTTAATGGCAAAATACTTATTCCATCTTTATCAAGTTCTTCTTTTAATTTTCTTATTTCTTTTTTATGCAAAAGTAATTTTCTTTCTCTAGTTTCATCATGATTAAATATATTACCTTCTTCATATTTAGCTATATGCATATTTATTATAAAAGCTTCACCGTTTTTAATTCTTATGTAAGACTCTTTTATACTAACAGAACCATTTCTAATAGATTTAATTTCAGTACCAGTTAAAGCAATACCGGCTTCAAGTTCATCACTTATAAAGTAATTAAAGTACGCTTTCTTGTTTTTTATCTCCATCTTTTTCCTCAACTATTTCAAAGTCAATAGTACCTCTTTCTTTTGATGCACTAGCAACTTTTATTTTAAGTGTATCACCTAGTCTATACTTTTTACTCTTATCTTTTGATATTAATGATAATAAATCAGGATTATATTCATAATATCCTTTAAGCGTAGATATATGTACTAAACCTTCAATTAAATTAGGAAGTTTTACAAACATACCAAAGTTAGTAACGCTTGTTATCATACCCTCATATTCTTCGCCAATATAATCCATCATATATTCTGCCATCTTCATATCATCAACATCACGCTCTGCTTCAACTGCAGCTACTTCTCTTTCTGATGAATGTTCTCCAACGCCTATTAAATATTCATTATTAAAATCTATTGTTTTAACTGATAAATCATTTTCATATAAATATGTTCTTAATAATCTATGAACAGTAAGATCAGGAAATCTTCTTATAGGTGATGTAAAATGTGTATACATTTTTGAACCTAATCCAAAGTGTCCAATATTATTACTTGAATATACCGCTTTTTTCATAGATCTAAGTAGTAAATCACTTAATATTTCATATTCTTTTTTATCTTTTAACTCTTTTAATATTTCTTGCATACTAGTTCCAGTTAAAGCAAGTGTTGATGTTTTAAGTTCATATCCTAATGCTTTTACAAATACAGCAAAGTCTTCAACTTTTTCACTATTTGGAACATCATGTACACGGTAAATAAAAGGAAGATCCATATTATAAATATGTCCAGCTACTGTTTCATTAGCGGCTATCATAAAGTCTTCAATTAATTTTTCTGCATCAAATCTAAGTCTTCTTACTACATCTATTGCCTTACCAGTTTCATCTTGTTTAATCTTAACTTCATCTAAGTCAAACTCTATATATCCACGAGACACTTTTTCTTTTCTAAGTATTTTAGCAAGTTCATTCATTTTTAAAAGTATATCTTTATATTCTTCATAACCATCAGGTACAACATTATCCATTAAAATACTATTAACGTTTTTATAAGTCATTTGTTTTCTAGATTTAATAAATGATGGCATAATATCATAATTTACTACTTTACCACTTTTATCAATTTCCATAAAACATGATTGACTTAATCTAACTACCTCTGGGTTTAAAGAGCAGATACCATTAGATAATTGATGAGGTATCATTGGTATAACTGTATCAGCTAAATAAGATGATGTACCACGAGCATATGCAGTTTCATAAAGTGCACTACCAATTTTAACATAATGAGATACATCAGCAATATGTACGCCTAATAAATAATTACCATTAACTTCTTCTAAACTTATCGCATCATCTATATCTTTTGTATCATCACCATCTATAGTAAATATCTTTTTCTTAGTTAAATCAAGTCTACCTTTTAAATCAGTTTCTTTAACTTCATTTGGAATGCTTTCAAGCTCTTTTAATACTTCTTCATTAAAATCTATTTCTATATTATGTTTATAAGCAATTGATATAATATCAACACCAGGATCATTTTTATGTCCTAAAACTTTTGTTACTTCACCAACATATTTATGATTATTAATTTTCTTTACAATAGAAACAAGTACTTTATGTCCTTCAACACACCCTTCAGTGCTCTCTTTAGTTAAAGAAATTTCAATAGATAACTTTTTATTATCAGGAATAAACTCTTTTCTATCATCTTTAATAGTTATTTCACCAACTATATTATTTAAATCTCTTTTAAGTATTTTTATAACTTTTGCTTCTTTTTTACCATGATATGTAAATACATCAACAAGTACGTGATCATTTTCAATTGCGCCATTTAAGTTTTCTCTAAAAATATAAATGTCACTTTCCCCACCATAATCTAAAAAGCCATTGCCAGCACGATTAACTCTTACAAAACCTTTTCTTAAAGAAGTACAAAACTTAAGTAAAATAAATTCATTATTTTTAGTTTCATGTAAAATTCCCTCTTCAACACATTCTTTAATACAAAGAGTTAACTCTTTATATTCATCTACACCTTTTAAACCTAATAAATCATTTATTTCCATCATAGTTTTAGCTTTATTAATGTTGTCTAAAACATCTATTATTCTCTCTTTCATTTGTCCTCCTCTATATAGGTACATTTCTTTTCCCCATTTATATCCCATGATACATCAACAGTAGCTTTTTCTATTTTTTCATCTATTGGGCTAATTAAATACGCCTCATCTAAATAGCCTGCTTTTACAACATCTTCTTTTAATAATTCAATATTACATCCATTTGAGCAATCACTTGGTCTTAACGACTTTTCTTCTACATAAAGACAAGTTCCATCTTCAATAATTGTTATATAATCAACATACTCTTTTTCTTCTATATTATTTAAAAATGTAGTTATTCCATAAGTTGCTCCAACAAATACTATAGAACATAAAGCTAAACTTACAAGTAGCTCTATTAAAGTAAAACCTTTATTATTCATATCCATCACTATATCATTATAACATAGATAAAGTTAGAAATGTCAAAAAAAAATAGTAACTTTACTATTTTCTTAATGGTTCATTATCCATTTCTAACTTTTCTATTATCTTATTATTAGCGCCAACTAGATAATCAATTAATATTCTAACTCGTTCAATATTAAAATTAGAAATTAACTCAAGTGTTGGATTTTCTAAATCTAATGTTTCATCAAATACAATATACTCGGTTTCGCTCCATTTAACACTTGGATTAACTTTAGGAATATAAGCACTTAATTTAATGATTTTTTGACTTGGACTATTTTTATAATAAAAGTCATCACTATCATAAGGTGGATTTAATTCAAGCTTACTAGTTTTATACAATGATATAATTTCAGTTCTATTTATATTTTTTAAAGCTTTTTCATATATATAATTAACTAAAAAATCCATATCTATTAATTCATCACTTTTATTCATTATATAATTAAAAAATGATCTAACTATAGTTTCTTCATGTATATATGGTGTTTCCATATATCTATTTTCATGAAACAAAGTCATATTAGGTGTATATTCTGTTACTTTATCTTCATATATTACATTTTCTTCTATATTCGTCATAATTATCCTCTTCTTTCTACTTATATCTAATTAATTATTTTTTCTGATTTTTTTATTATTTAAATATTCATTAAGTTTAGTATTTATTAAATCCATAAACTCTATTAATAAAATGACTTTCTCTTTATCAAGTACAACTATAGTTTCTTTTTTTAATTTATCAATATCTAAATCTTTATTAAAAATAACATAAATATCATTAGATGTAGATTTATTACTATCCTTTGTAGGTAAATATCCTGATAATTTAATTTTTAAACTAGATTTAATATCATAACTATTACCTGATAATGATTCTGGTGGATTTAATTCTAAATTAATATTAAAGTATGATGAAATTATAATATTTCTGTCTTTTTTTTCCTCTAAAGAAGTAATTAAAGAATTTAAAAATTCATCATAGTCTATTTCTAAGTCATCAGTTTTATTTTGTAAAAATTTTATTATATTTTTAATTATAATTGGATTATTACCTTTTTGAATTTCACCTGGTAATATTATTGGTTTCATAACTCCATTTATATTTTTTGCCATTATTATCTTCTTCCCCTAACTAAATTTTCATTTAAATATATATTCATTGAACCCTCTTGTGTATCAGATGGAGTTCTTTTATCCCATAATGATTTAAAATCAGGATATTTTGAAAATGAATAACCTCTATCTTTTAATAACTCTAAAAATAAATTGTAATTTACTTTAAATGAAATAAAATCACTATCTACTGGATTAAACTTTGAATTATAGTGACGCTCTTTATACTTATATCCAGATATAATTATATTAACATCACCTTCAGTAAAATCATCTGTATTTGTCGGTATTAATTCATATGGTATTATATTTACAATAATATCCTCATAATTTATACCTTCATTTATGGCATTATATTTTAAATTTGCAAATAAATTATCTAAATAATTAAGTGCCATATTGGTTCCATCATTTAAATTAAATGGAATTATTTTACTTTCTTCTTTACTTTCTAATATTTCTCTAATACTAGTCATATTTATTCCCCCTTGAATAAATATATTATATCATACTTGATACAAAAAGTAAAGTTATTTTTTTTTAGTCTTTTTTAGTTACTAAAAATGTAGTATTATATATATTGAAAAGAGGTAATTATGACAAATAAAGAATACGCTAATTTACTAGTTCCAAATGTGAAAAATGATTATAAATATTACGAAGAAAAATATCCAGAAAGAAATTTAAGTGAAGATAAAATAGTTACTAGATTTGCACCTAGTCCAACAGGTACTATGCATAAGGGTAATTTACTTAGTGCTTTTACAGGGTTTAACTACGCTAAACAAAGTGGTGGTATATTTTTCTTAAGAGTTGAAGATACAGACCAAAAAAGAGAAGTTGATGGTGGCACTGAAAATATTATTGAAGCTTTAGGTGAACTTAATATTATATTTGATGAAGGGCACACTTTGGGCGGTAATTATGGGCCATACCTTCAAAGTGAAAGAAAAGATATCTATCATGCTTTTGTTAAAAAGTTAATTGAAGATGATCTGGCCTATCCTTGTTTTTGTTCAAGTGAAGAAATTAGTGAAATAAGAGCTTATCAAGAAAAGAATAAAAAAAGAATCGGTTATTATGGTAAATACGCTAAATGTAGAAATTTATCTAAAGAAGATGTTATTAACAAAGTAAATAATGGTGAAAAATATATTATTAGATTAAAGTCTCCTGGTTCATTTTATGAAAAAGTGGTATTAGATGATTTAATAAGAGGTAAAATAGAAATGCCTGAAAATGATATTGATGAAGTTATTTTAAAAACAGACGGACTTCCTACATATCATTTTGCCCACGCTATAGATGATCACTTAATGAGAAGTACACACATTATTAGAGGTGATGAATGGATATCTAGTTATCCAAAGCATGATCAATTATTTAAAGCCTTAGGTTTTAAAGTTCCAAAGTACGCTCATATATCACCAATCAATATTAAAGATGGGGAAACTGTTAGAAAGTTATCTAAAAGAAAAGATCCTTGGGCAGCAGTAAGTTATTATAATGAAAGCGGTATCCCATCAGATGTTATGAAACTATACTTAGCAACACTTATTAACTCAAATTTCGAAGAGTGGTATCACGAAAATACTGATAAAGATATATCAGACTTTACATTTAGTTTTAATAAAATGTCAATATCAGGTCCTATATTTGATTTAGAAAAATTAAAAAATATTTCTAAAACATATTTTGCCAGATTAAAAGCAGATACTATATATAATAATTTATTAACATATACAAAAAAATATGATGAAGAGTTTTATAATATAATATCTAAAAATAAAGATTATGTTATAGGAATGTTAAATATAGAAAGAGATGTTCCAAAACCAAGAAAAGATATATTTGCATATAGTAATATTAAAAATATATATTGGTTTATGTTCGATGAATTATTTGATAAAAATGAAGATGATTATGAAGAAGTAACAAATGTTTCTAAAGAAGATTTTATAGATTATGTAACTAAATATTATGATGAAGAACAATCACAAGAAGATTGGTTTAATGCTTTAGCTATATATGCTGATACAGTAGGATATACAAAAGATAGAAAAGCATATAAAGAAAATCCTGATAACTATAAAGGAACAACAGCTGACTTTTGTAAAGTACTTAGAATTATTATTACTAAGAAAAACTTAAGTCCAAACCTATATGATGTAATTAGATTACTAGGAAAAGATAAATTATTAGATAGAGTTTATAAATATTTAAAATAAAAACTGCGATAAGCAGTTTTTTTGTTCTATTTCTTTTCATATTAATATTAGTTTTTAATAACATATGGATTATCCCACGTTCCGGCACCATTTGCTAAAGTATTTGTTTTAATAGATATTACCGGGCGCACATCGGTAGTATGTTGAGTGACAAATTCATTATATATATTTCCAGCGGAATTTATTTCCCACATATAGGCTCTATCCCAACTATCTGTATAAAATCCAAATGGAGTACCCAACCAATAAGCTCTATTTGTATATAAATAATTATTATCAACTGTTTCACCAGGTTCCATACCTGCCATCACACCTTCATCTGCAGTAAGTAAACCAATTTTATAAGTTAATTTACCATTGCCATAATCAATATTAAAAACAGTAAAAGCGTCCGATTTATTTGAACAAGTTAATACAGGTCCAGTTCCTCCGCTTCTAAATGAAGTGGTAGATGCAGTCAGTCTGCTCAAAGACGCATGTTTTATAGTAAAATCAGAATTTTGATAACCAGAAGATGCCAATTCTCTATCATAACAAAATAAGTTATCAGAAATATAGTTATCATAACTGGTCAAATTATTTTGATACCACATTTCTAAATGTTGCTTCACAGTGCTGGACACATCTAAGCCATGAGGATCACCTATTTTGTACATGTAACCAACATATTCAGCTAAATCTTGACTTTCATTAAAAAATAATTCATTAATTGCAGTTTTAGACCCTAACATCATAACCTTTTCAGACTCAATAGGAGCAACTGTTCCTGTGTATATCAGTCTTACAGATCCATCCCCATTTACTCTTACAATTCTCCAATAAAAGCCCGCAAAATAAACCCAATTATTATCTACAGTCCCTCTATAGTAATAGCTGGTTCCATAAGTATCTTCCGCAGCATACATTCCAACATTTGTGGTTGCTGCATTAATAAAATTAGGCTCTCCTTTTGCTTCTATTGCGCTAGCTCCATCATTATCTATTAAAATTTGAGTATTTAAAATAAAAACTTTATCAGTTTGTAATAACAACTGCCCACTAAAAGTTTTACCTTCATTTGCTGTTTGTAGTGTATCTAAATTAACAAATGTTAATTTTACTGTCCAGTCTTGTTGTGTACCATCTGTACTTGATGTTGTTGATATATTATAATCTTCTGCTATTTTTATTAAGCCTGTAAATGTTGTTACATCAAATCCACTTATTGTTTCACTTGTTAATGCATCTGTTACTGTTACAGGTGTTAGACCATCTATTGCAGTTAGTTCATTTCCCTCTGGATCCGTAACTGTTATAATCATCTCTGGAGTGTTAGAGTCTACTGTATATTCAAAATCATTTGTATCTATTTTAAAGTATACTTGATAATCAAGTGATGCACTACCTACTGAAGAAGATGCTATTAACTTAGCTGATGATGTTGTTTCACCAGATAATGAGCCCATATTTTCACCAAAGTTAGCAAGCGTTGCGTGTATATTAATTGGTTCTCCTGGAATAAATGATGAGTTTTCTGACACTTCACTTGTTGCATCTATATCAGTTGATGCTGCTCCACCTATTCCTGCTGCAAAGAATGCATACGTTACGCTAGTTATAATTAATATAAATGACAAAACTAACACTGTTAGTTTTATTGTTTGTTTTTTCTTAAAATTTTTTAACTCTTGTTCGTTCATTAAAATCATTCCTTTATTATGTAATAATTTTAACATTATTAAGTATTTATATCAATAAAAAAGCTTATACTTTTATATAAACTTATTTCTTTAAATCTAAATAATTAAATGCTGATAAAACTGATGCTACTAAAAGTCTTACAATCATAGAATATACAAATACAATATCAATACTAAAGTCCATTATAATATAGAATATAAAATTATCTATTAAAAGTACTGATGCATATAATGCAAATACTGCTAAGTATTGTGGTTTTTTTGATTTTAATATTTTAGTATAACCAAGTAAGTTAAATAATTGACTTATCCCAAAAGCAAGTAAACTACCTAAAATAACATTACTAGATATACTACTATTATCTACTAAATTTAAGATGTAATATACTATACCTTGTATTAATAATACTAAAAATAATATATTAATTGTTTTCATCGATGATGTATCTTTAGTAATCTTATTAGCAAAGAAATATACAAATGGATATGTAAATACACTTAGTATTATATTATAATCATTTAAATTAAATGTATATTTAACAATAATATTAGATATAACAAGCGCTAAAAGAAGTAATGTAGCATTTATTATATAACCTTTTTTAGTCTTTTTCCTTTTCATTAGTATCACCTAGTATAATGATAAAACATGTAAAAGTACATGTCAATATACTTATATATATATTTACATATTACTTTACAAAAAAAGAAGCATAAGCTTCTTATCCAACAAATAGTATAAATGATATTAGGAAAAATAATATTCCACATACTAAAGTTAATCTTGAAATGAATAGTTCAAATCCTCTTTCTTTAGTATTTTGAAATAAAGTATCATTTCCACCTGTTATAACTTGTCCAGCATCACTAGCTTTATTACTTTGTAAAAGCGCTAGTGCAATTAATAATACTGATACGATTAATAAAATAGTTTCTAACATTATTTTTCACCTTTTTCTTTTTTTTCTACTTTTTTATTTTCTTTTTTAGCATCTGCTTTTTCTTCAATTTTATCCATTTCTTTTGATTCTGGAATTTTACCAGTTTCAACAATAACTTCAATTTGTTCTTTAGTAAGTGTTTCATATTTAATTAATGCATCACTTAAAAGCATAACTAGTTTTTTATTATCTTTACATATCTTTTTAGCGTGTTCATAACACTCTTCAATAATTCTTCTTACTTCTTGGTCTATTTCAAGAGCTACTTGATCAGAGAAATTTCTAGATTTATTATAATCTCTTCCTAAGAATACACCTTCATTTTTATGTTCATACTGCATAGGACCTAAATTAGACATACCATATTCAGTAACCATACTTCTAGCAATACCAGTTGCGCGTCTAAAGTCATCTGATGCTCCAGTAGAAATTTCTTTTAAGAACATTTCTTCACATACACGACCACCAAGTAAACCAGTAATTTGGCCTAATAATTCAGTTTTAGTAATAACTGCCATTTTTTCTTCTTTTGGAAGCATCATAGTAAATCCACCAGCCATACCTCTAGGTATAATAGTTATTTTATGAACATCATTAGCATCTTCATGTTTAATACCAATAACTGCATGTCCAGCTTCATGAATAGCTACAAGTTTTTTTTCTTTATCAGTGATAGATCTAGTAGTTTTAGCAGGACCTAGTAATACT
>CAYJNS010000002.1:0-22350 GCA_964371745.1 uncultured Muribaculaceae bacterium | reverse complement strand
TGTTGCTTCATCTATTTCATCCATTGTAATTGCTTTTTTATTTCTTCTAACCGCTAAAAGCGCAGCTTCATTAAGTAAGTTTTCAAGGTCTGCCCCACTAAATCCTGGAGTTCTTAAACTTAAATATTTTAAATTAACATCTTTATCTAATATTTTATTTTCAGCATGTACACCAAGTATTGCTTCTCTTTCCTTAGCATCAGGTAAAGAAACAGTTACTTGTCTATCAAATCTTCCTGGTCTAAGTAATGCAGGATCTAGTACATCTGGTCTATTAGTTGCTGCGATAATAATGATTCCTTCATTAGCACCAAAACCATCCATTTCAGTTAATAATTGGTTTAAAGTTTGTTCTCTTTCATCATGTCCACCACCAAGACCTGTACCTCTTTGTCTACCTACTGCGTCTATTTCATCAATAAATATTAAACATGGTGCATTTCTTTTAGCTTCTTTAAACATATCACGAACACGTGATGCTCCAACACCTACAAAAAGTTCAACAAAGTCAGATCCACTTATATAATAAAATGGAACATTAGCCTCACCTGCAATAGCTTTTGCAAGAAGTGTTTTACCAGTTCCTGGAGGACCTACTAAAAGTACACCCTTAGGAATTCTAGCTCCAAGTTTTTGAAACTTCTTAGGACTTTTTAAGAAGTCTATAAGTTCAGCAACTTCTTCTTTTTCTTCTTTTAAACCAGCTACATCTTTAAAATTCTTTTTATCTTTATCATTGGTTAATTTGGCTCTACTTTTTCCAAAATCCATTCCATTTTTATTCGATCCAGCTAATTTAGTAAATATAAAATATGTTGCCACAACTATAAGAAGAAGCGGTAATAAATTAACTATTAAATAAAGTATAGTAGAACTTCCTGGATCTTCAGCAGTTTGATATTCATCAATTTTATTTTCTTTAGTATAAAGAGTTATTTCTTCTAAATCTTTACTAAGTACATTTGCAGTAAAACTTTCAGTTTCGCTATACCCATCAAGTTTACCAGTAACTACATATACACCTCCACTGGCGTTTGGAGTAACTGTAATTTCTGTTACATCTTTTTCTCTTATTTCAGTCATTAACTCACCAGTAGTTAACTCATTTACTTTATCTCCTTGAAAATTCACAAGAACAATAATACCTATAACTACTATTCCAAGTATTAAATAAGGTAAATTGCTTTTCATTTTATTATTATTTGGTTTCATTTAATCTTTCCTTTCGTTTGCATTAAGTATTATACCATACTTTTGTGATTTTTTTATGAAAAATTCTTTTTTTTCTTTAATTCCTAGAAAATTATTTGGTAAATTTATTTCTCCTTTACCACATTTACCATTTAAGAATTTATCTATTTCTAAAATAATATTGTCTGTTACTGAAAAATCACTTTCTTTTTGAATATCATTTATTAACATTTCTATAACTCTTTTTTGGATAAATTTATTTTCTAATAAATACTTATCAATAAAAATTTTATTATCTTTTAAGATATTTTTAGAATGTATATAGTCTTTTATAAATGTATCATATTCATCTAATTTTTCACTAAATTTTAAATATTTTAAATGCACATCTTTATTTTCAGCTTTCAAAAGCGGTAATATTTTACGATATCTATTTCTAGTGTATTTATCTGATTCATTTGATAAATCCATTTTATATTCTATATTATTATCTTTTACATAATTTAATATATCTTCTTTCGTAACTAAAGTAAGTGGTTTTAAATAATGATCAAGTTTAATTTTAAAACCTTTATAGCCACTTAGATTACTTCCTCTTGTAATACGCATTAAAATAGTTTCAATTAAATCATCACCATGATGGGCTGTTATTATATATTTAGCTTTATATTTTTCTTTAAGTTCATTAAAAAACTTATATCTTTGGTTTCTAGCATCATTATGAAAATTATCTTTATAACTATTTAATGTGATACTTTCAAAAATAATGTTATTAACTTTTGAAAAGTTTTTTACAAACTTCTCTTCTTCAAGAGCCTCATCTCTTATATTATGATTAACATGAGCAACTATTATTTTTATTTTAAGTTCAAGCAATAAAGACAGTAAACACATAGAATCGGGTCCTCCAGATATACATGCAATTACTGTTTCTTTTTCTTTTATAGTGTTTTTTAAATATTTTTCTACCTTTTCCATCTTTACCTTAAATTTCTTAAATTAAATTCTAATAATTCCTTTATAAAACCATTAAGTATTTTAAGCGGATCACTAGATTCATAGTTAGTTCTGTGATCTTTAACTAATTTATATGGTTCTAAAAAATAACTTCTTATTTGACTTCCAAAATTAATACTTGAATTATCTTTTAAAGACTTTTCTAAATCTTCTTGTTTTTGTCTTTCTAAATTATATAACTTACTTTTTAGTATTTTCATAGCAACATCTTTATTTTTAAGTTGACTTCTTTCATTTTGACAAGTAACAACTATTTTACTTGGCAAATGAGTTATTCTTACTGCTGAGTTAGTTGTATTTACTGATTGTCCTCCAGCACCAGATGAATGATATACATCTGTTTTGATATCTTCATCTTTTATCTCTATATTTATATTACTTTCAATTTCTGGGGTAATACTAACAGATGCAAAGGAAGTATGTCTTCTTTTATTAGAATCAAATGGAGATATTCTTACTAAACGATGAACTCCTGATTCATTTTTTAAATATCCAAAAGCATATTCTCCACTTATTTTAATTAAAGCATTTTTTATACCAGCTTCATCACCATTAGTAATTGATATAACTTCAAGTTTATAATCATTTTTTTCACAAAAAGATTTATACATATCTACAAGCATTGATGCCCAGTCACAGCTTTCAGTTCCACCTGCTCCAGGCCTTACCTCTAAGTAACAGTTGTTATTATCATATTCATTATTTAATATTGTTTTTATTTCTAAAGTTTTTACTTTTTCTTGAAGATTAAAAAAATCATCTTCATTATAATCATCTTTTAATAACTCATACATAATTATAAGTTCTTCATACTCATCTATTATTTTTTGATATGTATTAATTTTTTTAAATATTTCTCCAGCTTTATCTGAATCATCCCAAAAATTATCTTTTAAAGACTCTTCTTTAAGAGATATTAACTTATCTTTTTTGTCAGTTACTTCAAAGTAACCTCCCAATAACATCAATATTTTCTTTTAAATTATCCATTTACTTTTCCTTTATTTAGAGAACTCATTAAATCTCTTAATGTTAGTATATCATAATTTTGATAATTTATCATTTCTTTAATAGCTAAACTTATTTTAGTTTTACCTTCCATACATAAATTATATAATTCATTTAATTCATAAGTTAATGCATTATTATCTATATTCATTATTTCATCAAATATAGTAATAGCTATTTCACTTAGGTTATTTTTTAATATTAAGTTTTTATTTCTATTAGGCAGTAATTTACACTCACCTATATCAATAATATAACATATATAGTTTTCATCTACTAAAATGTTTTCTTCGTTTACATCTCCTAAATTAACATTTTTTGATGCTGCATATGCAACTAAATTTTCTAAATTTATTACTATTTTAAAAAAATCGTCTATCAATATATCTTTATCTATGTTTTTTAAAGTTATTCCACTATATCTATCCATATAATAACCAACTACTCCAAAAGATGATACATCAAGTTTAGTAATACAAGCAAATCTTTTAAGTTTAATTTTTAATAATTCTTTTATATTTGTAGAATAATCTTTTGTAGTTTTATATAATTTATAAGCCATATTATTATTTACAAATACAATTCCTTCAGTACCCTCAGCTAATTTTATAAATTTGTTCATTAATTTATCCTTTCAAGTGTCTTTACTTTTTTTCCTACATTTATAAAAGATTCAATAGTAGTTACTTCTAGACCAAATATAACTTTGTAATATTCTCTTAAAACCTCTAAAAACTCAACAGGTGTTAGTTTACCAAATTCTATAGCATAATCAAAATATCTATTCATCTCCATACCATCTATTTTACAAGGCAAAAATGTTTCTTCTAAGCCATTAGGTAAATAATCTATTGCTAATCTTTCATTATAATACATATAATTAACATACGCTTCTTTAAATGCTTTATTTATTATATAAAAGTCCGTATCTATATGATAAAGTTCATTTTGACTTACTAGTATATTTTTATAATGAGTATCGTTTACAAAAATATGTCGTTTAGCTAAATTTTCTAAACCTTTTTGAGTATACTTTAACATTTTTAAGTAATCATCAAATAATATACTATTAAGTTTATCAACCAGTCTAGTTCCATCTATATAATCCATATAATAACCTTTGTTACCATTAAGTCTATTTGGAAATACAAACCCTTCTTCTTTAATATTAACTAATTTTTTTAAAGAAGTTGTTTTTAAATATGACTTATCTAAAAAATCTTTATAAACCTCATTAGTTTCTTCATCTAAATAACAATTTGAAAATTGTCCCATCCCAATATATTTTTTTTCCATAACATCCCTATCTTAATCCTATTACATTTTCATGCATATCACTAACAAGTAAATAATCACTTAAATATGTAATATTATATCCTACAACTTGTTGATAATATTCTCTTAATACTTCTAAAAGTTCAATAGGTGAAATTTCACCATCAATAGTTGCTAAATTAAAATATGTACTTATATCTTTACCATCTATACTATATTTAATAAAATCTTCATTAACTCCATATCTTAATAAACCGTTTGCAAGTTCTATATTATAGTTACGATAATTATTGCATATATTATGATATAGTGGATTTTTAATATAAAAGTCAGTATCAATATGTATTAAATTATTGTTATTTATTATAACATTTCCAAAATGTGTATCATTAACTAATATATTCTTTTTAGATAAATTTTCTAAACTTTTTTGAGTATTAACAAGCATTTTTAAATAAGAATCAACATTTACCATATTTAAAATATGTTTCAAGATAAATCCTTCAACATACTGCATATAATAGCCATTTTCTTCATCTAATCTACTTGGAAATATAAAGCAGTTTTCTTCTTCACCAACCATTTTTTTTATATAAGGTATACAATTATAAAGATTGCCTTCTTTATATTTTTTATATACTTCATTTGTTTCTTCGTTTAAATAACAGTCACTATATTCTCCACTACCAAGATATTTCATCTTTAAAGTATTAACTATACCATTTATGTTTTTTTGCATAATATAACCCCATAGTTTCAAAGTTATTTAGAGTATCTATTTCATAGCCATACATACTTTCAAAATATGTTTTAAATATTTCAAGTAATGCAGAAGGTTTTATTACTCCTTCTTTAATAGCCATTTGAAGATACCTATTATAATCTTTATTATTTAAATTAGCAAATGTGTGTTTTAAAGTAGCTGGTGGAAACAACATATCAATTAACCATTGATTATATTCACGATAATTTTGATATAAAACTAAATCAATACCTTTTTTATCACTTATAAAATTTTCATAATCCACTTTAAAAAATTCATCTGTATCAATTGATATTAATTTACCTTCATTATAAATTAAATTATTTCCATGAATATCTTTAGCAACTACTTTCTCTTTACTTAAATTTGCTATATTTTCTTCTAAATTTTCTAACACTTTAATAAAATCATTAAAGGTAATATCTTCATAACAATCATTGATAGCTAAACCTTTTATATAATCTAATAAATGTCCTTTTATATTAATTTCATTATCAAAAGTTATACCAACAAATTTATTAACAAATGTGTATCCTTCCATAACAAAACCTATGAGTGGTAATATATTTTCAATATACATATAATTATTACCGTCATTATATTCTTTATAAACTAAATTAGAATTTTCTAAATAATAACAATTAGCATATATACCTTTATTTTTATTTAACTTTTTCGAATAATAATCTTGAGGAACTTCCTCAAATATTTCAACATTTTTTTTCATATAAACCCCTTTACATGGTGTATATACTACCACTTTTTACAAAAAAAGTAAAGATATTACTCTTTACTTAAATTTTTACTATAATTACCATTTTTAAATATTTCAATTTCATTATTATCAAAAGTGACACCTGTAATAGTCATATCTTCAGTACCAAACATAAAATCAATATGTTCCTTACAAACATTTAAACCTATTTTTTCTTTTTCTTCATCAGTCAAATTTGATGCATCTTTAATACATTCTTCAAAACTATCACCAAATGCAATATGGCAACTAGCGTTTTCATCAAGTAGTGTTGAATAAAATAATATCCCAGTATTTCTAATTGGAGAATCATATGAAACAAGTGCTATTT
This sequence comes from uncultured Muribaculaceae bacterium, assembly GCA_964371745.1. Lineage (GTDB taxonomy): Bacteria > Bacillota_I > Bacilli_A > RF39 > UBA660 > CAKOSP01. The sequence continues at coordinate 16,011 of CAYJNS010000002.1, read as the reverse complement.
CACCTAAATAATTAGCATTTTTTTCTCCATAAACTAAATTATTTATTACCTTTTCATTAGTTTTACTAGTTACAGATACAATTTCACCATTAACTATTTCCATTTTAATACCTTCAATTACTACACCTTGAGCCTCCAAAGGCATAGATGCATACACCACACCATTTGTTTTATATTTATGAGGAGCAGTAAAAACTTCAAAAGATGGAAAATTACATGATATAACTTTACTATTATTTATTATTGATTCACCTGTTTTCCATAGTGAATTTTTAATTAAACCGACTCTTAAATCAGTACCTAAACTATTTTTAAAATGTAGTTCTTTTAAATTTAAATTAGTTAGTATATTTTCTGCTTCTTTTCTAAATTTAAACATATCAGTTATTTGTTTATCATAATCATCATAATTTATTTTCATTATTTCAAATAAAGTATCCCATAACTTTCCTAAAGGATCTTTTTCATTCGGGAAAAGCTTTTTTGCCCAAGAAATATTGGCAACAGGAGCAATTAACCAAGAAAGTTTATTAGCATCCCTTAATTTTCTATAATATTGGCTAGTATTTAGCATATTTGTTCTTATTTCACTTAATATTTTTGGATCTACATCACTCATTAAATCAGGGTGCACACTATCTAAAAATAAAAAGTTAGCTCCTTTTTTAGCATATTCATCATCTATTTTACGATTAAAATATGGATGTTCTTTTAATAAATTAACATCTATATTTTTAAGCATATATTTTTTTATATAAGCGTCTTGAACATTTAAATATATATCACTAATACCAATACTAGTTGCTTCTTCAACCAATATTCTTATAAAATCATAGTTTTCAAATCCACCTTTTATTATAAGGGGGTTTTCTTTTTCTACTTTTAAACAATTATTTAACAAAACCTTTGCATATCTTTTATATTTTTCATTCATATTATTAGTTTCCTCTTTTATTTAATATATATACTACTTACCATGACAAGATTTATATTTTTTACCCGATCCACAAGGACATGGCTCATTTCTACCTATTTTCTTAGGTGCTCTTTTAGGTGTGTTTTTTGCTTTTTCTTTTCCTGAATTTTCTGTACCATTAAGAGTTTGTTTTCTTTCAATATTTTGTCTTACTTCAGCTTTAAGTAAAAATACAGTAGTTTCACTATTTACTTTTTCTAAATAACTTTCAAATAGTTCAAAACCTTCAGCAGTATATACTTGAATAGGATTAGCTTGACCATAACTTCTAAAACCAATACCCTCTTTTAAATGATCCATTGCACTCATATGATTTACCCAGTTAGAATCAATTATTCTAAGAGATATAGCTTTTTCAAATTCATCTTTATGCTCAATATCTTTCATTTTAGTTTCATAATCTTTTATGATTAATTTAGTGATTTTTTCAATTATTTCTTCATCTTTTAAATCAAGTAACTTTTCAGCTTTCAATTTAGTAGATTTTAAATAATTAGTGTTAACATACTCAGTTATTTCAAGCTTATCTTCCTCAGTTAAATATCCCTCCGGTTCAATATGATTTGCTATTAAACTTTCAATATTTTCTTTAAATAGTTCTAAAATACTTTCATGAATAGATTCTTCTTCCAAAATTTCATTACGTCTATCATAAATAATTTCTCTTTGTTCATTTAATACATTATCATAATCAAGTAAACTTTTACGATAATCAAAGTTATTTCCTTCAACTTTTTTTTGTGCAGTTTCAATACTTCTAGTAAATGTTTTACTACGTATTGATTGATCATCTTTTATACCTAATGAAATAAGTAAATTTTTAATTCTATCTGTACCAAATCTTCTCATTAAATCATCTTCAAAAGATACAAAAAATTGACTCATTCCAGCATCACCTTGACGACCTGCGCGACCTCTAAGCTGATTATCTATTCTACGAGATTCATGTCTTTCAGTTCCTATTACACATAATCCACCTAGCTCTATTACGCCTTCTCCAAGCTTTATATCTGTTCCACGACCTGCCATGTTAGTAGCAAGAGTAATTGCACCAACTTTACCAGCGTTTGCAATTATTTCCGCTTCTCTTTCATGATTCTTAGCATTTAATATTTCATGTTTTAATCCTTCTTTTTTAAGAACTAAACTAAGTTCTTCGTTAGCTTCAACTGATATTGTTCCAATAAGTATTGGTTGACCTTTTTCATGAATCATTTTAATAAATTTAACAATAGCCATATTCTTACCCTTAATAGAGGAATATACTAAATCAGTTAAATCTTCCCTAACAACAGGTTTATTAGTAGGTATCTGGATAACATACATATTATATACATTTCTAAACTCTTCTTCTTCAGTTTTTGCAGTACCAGTCATACCAGATAGTTTATTATACATTCTAAATAAATTTTGAAATGTAATAGTTGCCATAGTCTTAGTTTCAGTATTAATTTCTAAACCTTCTTTAGCTTCAATTGCTTGATGCAAGCCCTCACTAAACTGTCTTCCATGCATTAATCTTCCCGTAAACTTATCAACAATTATTATTTTATCATTTTCAATAACATAATCAACATCTGCTTTAAATCCAAAATTAGCTTTTAATGATTGATTTAACCGGTGTACAAAAGCTGTATTATCTAAAGAGTATAAATTATCTAACTTAGTTATTCTTTCAACAGCTTTACTTCCATCTTCAGTTAACGATACATTTCTGGTTTTCTCATCTATTGTATAATCTATTTCATTTTTAAGTGATTTAGCTACTCTATCGGCATCTAAATATAAATTACTTACATTTACTCTACCACCACTTATAATAAGAGGCGTTCTTGCCTCATCTATTAAAATAGAATCTATTTCATCTATTATACAAAAGTTAAATGGTCTTTGAGTCCTATCATCTTTTCTAACCACCATATTATCTCTTAAATAATCGAATCCTATTTCATTATTAGTAGAGTATGTTATATCACAATTATATGCTTCTTGCTTTTCTTTCGGAGTAAGCTCTCTTAAGTTTATTCCAACAGTAATTCCTAAAAGATCATAAACAGGTCTCATCCACTCTGCATTTCTTTGGGATAAGTATTCATTAGTAGTAACAACATGTACACCTTTTCCACTTAAAGCATTTAAATAAGCTGGCAGCGTTGTTGTTAATGTTTTGCCTTCTCCAGTTTTCATTTCTGCAATATTACCAAAATGGATTGCTATACCACCAAGCATTTGAACATAATAAGGTTTTTCACCAATAGTTCTAGATGCAGCTTCACGAGCAAGAGCAAAAGCACGAACAATGATATCATCTACTGTTACGTCATCTTTTTCTAATTCCTTTTTTAACTTTTCAGTTTCTTTTTTAAAGTCAGCATCTTTCAATTTTTGCATTTCCTCATCTAACGCATCAATTTCATCCGCAATTGCTTTAAATCTTTTTAATTCTTTATATTCCATATCAAATAATTTTTTTAAAAATTTCATATATTTACACCTCTTAATTATTATAACAAATATAGCTCTTATATAAAAGAAAAAGTAACTTATATCACTTAATTTTCATAAAAAAAGCCATTATTCATGACTTAATTAATACGTTTCATCAAATTCAATAGCATTTCCTTCAATATCAATTGCAACTACAGCTCCATAATTTGTTCCATATTCCATAAAAGAAACAATATTTTTCAATTTTTCACTTTTCTCAATATTTAATTCATTTGATGATGTAAAAACCGATTCGCTTCCTAAATCATATGTGTTTGCAAAATAATAAACATCCCCATTTTCCATCAAAAAGAATAATATATTTGTTCCATCTTGATTAAATAAAAAACTATGAATTGAACTTACTGACCCAATATTTGTTTGATAAACATTAGTATTTTCACCTTCGAAAAGTTCAACTCTTTGATTATTAAGGTTATTAAATAGTATTTTATCCTCTTCGTTATTAAAAGTGATTCTTTCAATATCGTGAAGATAAATATCAACATTTTTATTTTCATTCAATAATGCAATAAAATAAATACTATTATTATAACTTGCAAATGTACTATAATCGAGAATTGGCCTGTTATTCAAATTTTCTACATATTCTTTATACTTTTCATCAGCACTTAACTCTTTTACTACTTCTTTTTCTTCTACTTTAATTTCTATTTCTTCTTTTGGATTTATTACTTTATCATAAAGCATAAAACCAGCTGCACTAAGAAGTAAAAGCGCTAAAACGCTTATAGCTATATTTTTACTCACCACTACACTTCCATTAACTTTTTAGCTGTTCTAATCATTTGAGCAGTATAACCTGTTTCATTATCGTACCATGCCAAAATTTTTATTAACTGTTTTCCATTAACTTCTAAAATAAATGTTGATAAACCATCTACAACAGAACCATACTTTTTACCAACTACATCACTTGATACAATAGGTTCCATAGTAAACTTTATTGTTTCATTTTGATGATCTAAAAATAATTTATTTATTTCTTCAACACTAGTATTTCTTTTAAGCTCCACTGTTAAATCAACTATAGACCCTACTGGAACTGGAACTCTTAAACTAGTACCATCCATTTTACCTAATAAATCCGGTATAACAAGACCTATTGCTTTAGCTGCTCCAGTAGATGCTGGTACTATATTAGTTGCAGCGGCTCTGCCCCTTCTTGCTTTTATACCTTTTTTATGAGACCCATCAAGAGTTAATTGATCTCCAGTATAAGCATGCACTGTAGTCATTAAACCTTTTTCTATACCTATATAGTCATTTAATATTTTAAGAACAGGAGCTAGACAGTTAGTAGTACAGCTAGCTGCGCTTATTACATTATCATTACTAGTTAATGTATTATCATTTACGTTATAAACAATAGTTTTAACATTATCTTTTGCTGGAGCTGATAAAACAACCTTTTTAGCACCTGCCGTAATATGCTTTTCTAAGTCTTCCTTTTTAGTAAAAACACCACTACATTCTAAAACTAAATCAACACCTAAATCTTTCCAAGGTAACTCTTCTGGCTTTAAAATAGAATAAACTTTTATTTTTTTTACACCTTTGATAATAATATTCTCTTCATCAAAAGATATATCATCTTCATGAAAAGATCCTTGTGACGTATCATATTTTAAAAGATAAGCAAATTCTTCAGCTGTCCCAATAGAGTTAATAGCAACAACATCAAAACCTGACTGGGTAATCATTTCTCTAAAAGCAAGTCTACCTATTCTACCAAAACCATTAATTGCTACTTTAATCATAACTTCCTCCTATAAATTCCCTAAGTATTGAATTATGCGGTATATACTCCCCAGGTATAGGGAAAAATTGTTTTAAAAATCTTATTAATCTTTGTGCTTCTGGATAGTATTTAGAGTTAATTCCTACTGATAAAAGTAAAGGCTCAATAAATACTTTTAATACACCAATTTCATAAGCAATAGATGTATTAATTATAGTGTCTGCTTGATGAGTATAAGGGAAGATATGTTTTTCTTCTCCGCCTCTAACCAAGTTCCACTGCTGGATAGTTGTTGCTATACCATAACCTCGAGATCTATTATCTCTAACTATTCTTCTGATAAGTCTTAAATCTATAGTAGATACATAATTATGTCTATCTATATTCATTGCTATAAATGGACTTAAATATATTTTATACTTAATATCCGCATCTATTTCAGGCAATAACATATCATTTAATGAATGTAATCCTTCAATTAAGATAATACTATTGTCTTTTAAAACAGTAGATTTATTACTCATTTCTTTTTTACCTAAAACAAAATTATAAGTAGGCATATTTATTACTTCACCATTAAGTAATTTTTTTAAATCACTATTAAAATATTTTAAATCTATTGCATTAAGCGATTCAAAATCTAGTTCTCCATTCTCATCTTTAGGTGTATCTTCTCTATCAACAAAATAATCATCACTTGATATTTTTATCGCATTATAACCCATAGCCTCTAAACAGTCAGCAAGCCTTTTAGTTGTTGTTGTTTTACCACTTGAAGAAGGCCCTGCAACTAAGACAAACTTAATATGTCCTTTATCAACAATATTTTTAGCAACCATCGCTATATTAAGTTCAAGTTTTATTTCATTAGCCCTAATAAAGTCTTTTATCTTACCATTACTAACACATGTATTAATAGAATTTATATATGCCATATTTTGCTTTTGTAACCATTTTTTATTACTTTCAAAAGCACTTATTATATTACCGTAATGAACATATTCAGGAACTTTAAACTTAGTTTTCTTAGATGGAAATAAAAATATTATTTTATTATTCCCTAAATATACAAGTTCATATTCATTTATAGGTCCTAACGAGTATGGCATTTCAGTATAAAAATAATTATAAAAACCTTTAAGCTCATAAATAGTTACTAAACTATCTATAACACTTATTAGATTATCAGCCTTTTCAAAAGCTTTCATTTTATTATAAAACTCTAAAGCTTCTTTTTTTCTTATATTAAGTTTCTTAATTACTAAATCTTCTTCAACTAATCTTTTCATCTCAGCTCTTATAGTAAATAAATCTTCTTGAGTAAACATTTTAGTTTCACTAACAGTAGCAAGCATTCCTTGTGGTACACTATGTTCATAGTATACTTTAGAACCTTTAAATACTGTTTTTAAAGCAACTTCAAATAAAAACTTTAAACCAGATTTATATATATTAGAACCATCATCTTCTTTATTAGTTATAAAACTTATTTCGCAAGACTTATTTACTACTTCATGAAGAGACTCAACTTGATTATTTATAGAAACTGCTAAAGCACTTTTTTCCATGCCAAATAACTTACTAACCTCATAGTAAGTCATGCCTTTTTCTACACTTTTAATTTCATCATTATATTTTATTTCAATATTCATATTCAACCTCTTTTTTATTTGTTAATTAATTATTCATATTTAGTGTATGGATCGTCCCATGTTCCAGAACCCTTAAATAGGACGTCTGATTTTAGGGATAGTACAGGACGAACACTTAATTGGTTATTAGTTGCATTAGATGCACTTAGTTGAACACCGGTTGAAACAGCAAACATCCTAGAATAAGTAGAAAAATACGAAGGTGTTAACGTCCACAGAGATTTATTTGTATGTAAATAATATTTATTATTGTTCGTATTATTTGTATTTCCAGCAAAAAATATTTCATCCGCAGTTATTAATCCTATTGGATATATTAAAATACCATTTCCTTTTTCTTCATCGTCAACTGTATATGAATCTGATTTTTTGGGACATGTTAATATTGGATTTTTATTTACATCTAGTCTTTGATTCGCTCCATAATATGTATACGATCCATTTATGTTTGAAACAGATTTATCATTACAATATATTGCATCTGCTACATTTGAACTATAGCCTTTATTTAAAATATTTGATTCATACCATGTATCTACAATATTTTTAATTGTACTATTTGTATTTGTTGCATTATATGTATAACCAAAAGCAATTGTACTTTTATATTCCTCATTGTATGCAGAAGTTCCAATTTGTGTGCCAGTTCCAGTCATTACTACTTTTGTTGCATTTGTCGGTTTTGTAGTTCCTGAATATATCATTCTTACAGTATTATCACCATTAATTCTTATTATTCGCCAGTAAAATCCTCCCCAGTATACCCAGTTATTATCTATTGCTCCTCTATAGTAGTAACTTGTTCCATAATCATCTTGAGCTGCAAACATACCATCATTTGTTGTTATATATGTAGCAAAATTTGGTGTGGGATTTGCTTCTATTACAGTTGCTCCACCATTATCTTGTAAAATTTTATCATAAAGATAATACATCTTATCAGTCTGTAATAGTAGTTGCCCACTAAAAGTTTTACCTTCATTTGCTGTTTGAAGTGTATCTAAATTTACAAATGTTAATTTTACTTTCCAGTCTTGCTGAGTACCATCTGTTGATGATGTTGTTGATATATTATAATCTTCTGCTATTTTTATTAAACCTGTATATGTTGTTACATCAAATCCTTTTATTGTTTCACTTGTAAGTGCATCAGTTACTGTTACTGGGGTTAATCCATCTATTGCTGTTAGTTCATTTCCTTCTGGATCTGTTACTGTTATAATCATTTCTGGAGTGTTCGAGTCTACTGTATATTCAAAATCATTTGTATCTATTTTAAAGTATACTTGATAATCAAGTGATGCTGAACCTACTGAAGAAGATGCTATTAGTTTTGCTGATGATGTTGTTTCACCTGATAATGAGCCCATATTCTCACCAAAGTTAGCAAGAGTTGCATGTATATTAATTGGCTCTCCTGGTATAAATGAAGAATTTTCAGATACTTCACTTGTTGCATCTATATCAGTTGATGCTGCTCCACCTATTCCTGCAGCAAAGAATGCATACGTTATACTTGTAACTAACGTTATTATTGATACTATTAATATTGATAATTTAGTTATTTGTTTTTTCTTAAAGTTTTTTAAGCTTTCTTCAGTCATAGCTATTCTCCCTTACTATGTCTTAATTTTATCATATTTTTTTAGTTTTATAAATGTTTTTTGAATATTTTGTTTACTTTTTTACTATTATATTTATAGGTGATGAAATGAATATAGTACCAACAGTACTTGAAAAAAGTAGTAATAAAGAATATTCATATGATTTATATTCTAGATTATTAAAAGATAGAATTATATTTTTATATGGAGAGATTAATGATATAAGTAGTAACTTAGTAGTAAGTCAGCTTCTTTATTTAGACTCAATAAGTAGTGATGATATTTATATTTATATTAATAGTCCCGGTGGATCTGTTACTTCTGGCATGGCTATATATGATACTATGGAGTATGTTAAAAGTAATGTTGTAACTATAGGGCTTGGTATGTGTGCTAGTATGGCAGCATTTTTACTTGCATGTGGAGAAAAAGGTAAAAGATATGTTTTGCCAAATACTGAAGTTATGATACACCAGCCACTAGGGGGCGCATCTGGTCAAGCAAGTGATTTAAAAATAGCTGCGGAAAGAATTATAAAGCTTAAAGAAAAGTTAAATATTATACTTGCGGATAAAACTGGTAAGAGTATAGAAATACTTGAAAAAGATACTGATAGAGATAATTTTTTAGATAGTAAAGATGCTTTAGAATATGGATTAGTTGATAAAATTATTAAAAAGAATGAACTTTAGTCCATTCTTATAATTACTTCTCCTTCACTTGAATACATATATTTTTCTTTTGCATATCTCGCTACATATTCTGGATCTTTTAATTTAGTCACTTCACTTTCAAGTGACTTTTCTTCTTTTATCATAGCTTCATACTCTGCTTGAAGACTTTCAGACTTCTTATTATTATCAAGTATAGCTTTCCAATCGGTGTAAACACTAGTTACAAGCACAGAAACAAGACCTATCATAAAGATAGAGATAAATATTAATCTAAACTTCCCTTTTTTTCCTACTTTCATCGATTTCACCTTCGTATTATAATAATACACTAATTAAAATCTAAATAGCAATACTACTTTTTAAGTTTTACAATATATTTACACATTCTTGACGAAAATATATAGCCTAATATAAGAATAAATAAAAAATATATATGATATATAGCAAAGTTTATTTTATAAAGTATTATTAAGTAAAGAATAATACTATTAAAAATAAATATTGATGTAATTACTATTTTTAAAAATACATTTTTATTTTCTATTATTTTATAATTTAATTTAGATATTAAATTATAAAATACTCCATATATAAATGATACTATAAAACATAATATTTGCACTTGTATATCCATTATCTAAATAATTTAGCTATAATACTTTCTTCTTTATTTTTTGATTTACCTTCAATATAATTAACTCCATTAATTGACCCTTTTATCTTTACAATTCCATCAGTAGTATCCATTTTAATTACTTCTAAAGAATCTCCTTTTATATGCATATTACCCATTATAGTTTCAAGTAAAAATTCTTCATCATTGAAACTTATTATTTTAATAATACCAGATAAACTTATAAATGCTCTGTCAATTATTTTAAATTCATGATTTGTTTGATTTATTTTATCTATCATAACTATTTCCTTTCAGTTAATAGTATGATTTACCCAAGAAAAAAAGAACTTTTATTGTTCTTTACTGTATTCTTCTAAAATTCTATTAACAAATAATTCTCTTGTTTCTGAATTTAGTGGGTGAACTACATCTTCATAACGATCTTCGCTTACCTTACGATTAGGCATAGCAATAATCATTTTTTCTGTCCCTTCAATAATACGAATGTTGTGTATCATTAAGCAGTCATCTAAAGTAACTGTAGCATAACCTTTAACACGCGATCCTTCTCTTTCTGTTTTAAAAACTTTTACTGATGTGATTTCCATATACTTTCTCCTCCATATCTTCGTATCCACAACTATATTGTAGTACATTAATTTACATTAAGCAAGTGTTTTTTATTAATTTAGGTATTTTATTATAACATCACCTATACAAACATCTGCGTAATTAAAACATTTTTCACCTATATCTGTTTGTAATATAAATAAATTAGGGTAAGCAAACTTTAATTTACCAACATATGTATTTGTTTTATTTCTCATACCATGCACTACTACTTGAACATTTTTACCAACATTTTTTTCTATTTCTTTTTTTACATTGTTTATATTCATTATTCTCCTATCTAGGATATCCAACATACATTAAACCATTTGTAATAATACCACCCATTCCATCTTCTTTATATTTAGTTTTTTCAAGTAGACTAATTATATCTACTTCTTTATTTTTTTCTGTTAAAGCTATAGTAGATGCAATTATTGCTGGGTCTAAGGCATGAATATTGACTCTTTTGGGACTTGATGCAAAATTTGCACCTGCTTTTATTAACTCTTCATAAAAGCTTTGACAAGCTCCCGCTATTATAACTAATTTCTCATGACTTCTTTCATATTTTCTAGCTGCTTTTATAGCTTTAATAAAATTAGATGAATTTTTATAGTTTTTAATATTTGTTGGATCTCCTTTTTTTCTATAATATGCATCATGCCCAGTAATAATGACAATATCAGGTTTATATTCGCACAAAAGTTCATTTATTTGTTCATAAATGTGTTCTTCTTTTATCTTTTTACCTATTGCGTATACGCCTATTTTCTTATAAAACTTTAAACATCTATCTAAATATTCATTATCACCATCTATATGAAGTATTTTAGCTGGTAAATAGAAATAATTATCTTTAGAAGACCTATTATCATTATCTATTTCTTCTTCAATTATAGTTTCATTTACTATCTTTAAATCATCTACCTCGCTACTAGCGTACAATCTTGCATCTAAGCCTTTTAAATAGTAAATACCATCTTTTTCATTTATAACTTTAAATATGGTATCATGACCATAACTTTTTCTTGTGACTAAGTCACCTTTTTTTATATTCATATTCATCACTATATATATTATGTTAAATATTTTTTATGGTACAAAAAACACTTATTTTTAGGTAAGTGTTATTTTTAAATAAGAAAAAGCAAGATAACTTGCTTAAGGATTTAATATAAGTGCTTCTTTTGTATCAAAATCATAATAATATACATTGGCGTAACTATTACCACTTAAAGTTACTGTAAACGATAGTCCTGGTAACACATCATCATTATATTCATTTAATTTATATTCTTTCATATAATCTTCAATTGGATTTAGTTGATCCATATAATAGTTTGTATATTCAATTACCGTACTACTATCTTCATTTATAATATTGCCTTTATAATCCAGGATATATAAAGTATTATCTTTATTTGCTAAAACATATGGTTTATTATATAACTCTTTTGTAACTTCTTTATATACATCACTAGTATACTTTGTATTAGTATTTAAATTATAGTTTTCAAAATAATTATTAAACGTTACAAGTAGATAACCTTTTTCCTCAAATGTATAATCATATGCATTTTCTACGATTAACTCTTTTTCTTTATCATATATTGTATATTCATTAATATCTCCCCCAGTATTAGATGCATTTACTAATATATAATAGTATGTATCATTAACTATTTTTATTTCAAAAAATTTACTTGAATTATTATTTTCAAAAATAATTTCTTCTGTATTTACATCTACTATTTTAGAATAATTAGTAAAATAATCTTGATATGCAACGAGTAACCTTCCATCTACTTTTTCTAAAGATGTAGTATACTCTTCTTCTAAAATATATTCTTTTTTAGTTTCTATATCATAAACTATTATTTTTTCATCTGTTTCGTAATAATAATTACCATTTAACTCTTTTAACTGATATTCATTTGATGAATAAGGCATATCTATTAAATCACCATTTTCTTTATTTAAAAGTAAATATTTACTACCATCATTGATGGCTAAGTATACGCCATTTGAACTTGTTACTAAACATTCGTTTTCACAATTATATATTTGGGTATATTCATATTCTGGAGTTTCATTTACCACTGAATATATTAACTCACCTTGACTTTCATGAATAATTACAGCTTCATTAGGTCCTACTTTAGGAAGCTCTTTACCATCTTCTTCTTTCTTTATTTCATTTGCGGAAACAATCGTTATTACTAATAAAACAATTATTATAAGTAGAGCTATTATTAGTAAATTCTGTTTATTTTTTAAAAAATCTTTCACTCTATATCACCTAGATAAAATATAGCATAATAAAAAGTATTTTTCAATACTTAAAATATTTAATTAATTTAAAGTTTTATAAATATCAATAAATATATCTTCAGATAACTCTTCTGACCTTACTGATTCAGTTAAATTATATTTATTTAATATTGGCTTTATTTTTCCAAAATCAGCGTTACCTATATTATTTTTTAATGTTTTTCTTTTCGCGCTAAAACATTTTTTTAAAAATGTAAAATATTCTTCACTTAAATAATCTTTGTTTATTTGATTAAGCGTTATTACAGAACTTAATACTTTAGGCATTGGGTCAAACGATTCTTTTTTTACATCTATTATTTTTGTTCCTTCATAAAAATGTTTTAAATAAAGAGTGAAGTATCCATATTCTTTTGTTTTAGGTCTTGCTAAAAATCTATCAGCAACTTCTTTTTGAACCATTATAGTCAAATTAACAAACTTTATATTCTGTTTAGTAATATATTCAAGTATTGGAGTAGTTATGTAATATGGTAAATTACCTATAATATATAAATTATTATATTTATAATTTTTAATATCTTCTTTTATATTTGATTTTAATATATCTTGATATTTAATAGTTAAGTTTCCATTATTTATTTTATTTAAATAAGGGGCCATATCTGTATCTATTTCATATGCTAGAACTTGAGAGTTTTTATTAAGTAATTTACTAGTTAACGCTCCTCTTCCAGGACCTATCTCAATTATTAAATCATTTTCACATGCTAAAACTGCATTAGATAATTTATCTAATACAGCCATATCTATTAAAAAGTTTTGTCCAAAATGCTTTTTAGCTTTTATCATTGTTTTTCTTGCCATCCACTTCTAAGTACATCATATTCAATTGATGTTCTACCAATAACATCATAAGCATCACTTATATCGCCCACTAATAAATCAAGTGATGATCCACCTACTCCTCTATCAAGAACTATAGCAACAGTAGGCTCATCAGATACTCTACTAGATGAAAATCTAACAATAGATCCACATGGTAAATTTTTTGATGATGCAACTATTCTTACATCACCATATATTTCATCTGGATAGGTAGTTCTTCCTGTAGATAAATCTAATGAACTCATACAAGCAAGTCTACCAGTACATAAAGGACAATTGTATACATAGCCAGTTAAATCTCCCGTGTAACTATCTAATGGAGTATATAATCTTTCTTCTTCGTTTTCTATTATTTTCATTGCCATAGTTGATAAGTTAACAGTTTTATTTATATTAGTATTTTCTACTTTCGATTCAAAAACAGATGAACTAGAAAGAGCTACTACTATAATTGCCAACATTAAAATTGATCTTACAATTCTATTCATTATTTTCATTAACATTTCACCTCAAATGTATGTATTAATGTTATCATAGTTTAATTTTTTTGTCAAAAATTTTATATATAGTTTCATTGGTAATCATTGCTAGCTTTTCTACTGGTATTTCATAGACATTTGCTACAAATTCTGCTATAAACTTTACATTTGCTGGACTGTTTTTTTTACCTCTATTAGGTTCTGGAGTTAGATATGGGCAGTCTGTTTCTAAAATTATTTTTTCAACAGGAATTTTCTTTAAATCATCTTTAAATTTTGAATTTTTAAAGGTTACTACACCATTTATACCTAGTACATAACCTAGTTTAATATATTCCATTGCAGTTTCATATGAACCACTAAATGAGTGAATAACGCCTGTTACCTTAAATTTTTTTAATATATTAATTGTATCTTCAGTAGCCTCTCTACTATGTATTACTACTGGAAAATTATGTTTCTCTGCAATAAATAATAATTTCTCAAATAGTTTTTTTTGCACTTCTTTTTGATCTTTATAATAATGATAATCTAGTCCAATTTCACCTATAGCAAGTATTTTAGGATTATTTATATTATCTTCTATATATTTCAAATCAGATTCTTTATAATTTAATATTTCTTCTGGGTGTATACCAAGAGTTCCATAAACATTTTTATATTTTTGACAGGTATTAATTACTTCTTGATTAACACTATGACTTACTCCTGAATTTATTACATATTTTATATTATTAGTTGAGGCATCTTTTATTACCTCATCTACATCATCATAATATTCATTTAATATATGAGCATGTGTATCCCAAAAATAATTATTCACATTCAATCCTTTGAAATAAAATAACTGGTTCATTAAGTATATTTCCACTTGGATAATTACCAAATGTTTTAGTACTTTCAAAACTTATTACATCTGTATTTAATTGATCAATTATTTTTTCACTTACATCTGGTAAATAAGCGCTTAATAATACTGTTCCAATTCTTATTGCTTCAATTAAGTTATATAAAACTGTTTTTAATCTATCCAACTTACTTTCATCTTTAGCAAGTACCCAAGGCATTGTTTCATCAATATATTTATTACAATTTCTAAAATGATTCATAATAAGTTCTAAAGAATCACTTACTTTTATATCATTTATCTTTTCAGTAACTCTACTACTAAGATTAGTACATTCAGTTATAAATGTTTTATCAATATCTTCTTCTATATTTGTGTTTACCACGTGTTTTTCAAAATATTTTTTGCTCATTGAAATAGTTCTGTTAACTAAGTTTCCTAGTACATTTGCTAAATCAGAATTAAATCTTTCAATAATAAGTTCATCAGTCATATTACCATCACTTGAATAAGGCATTTCATGAAGTAAATAATAACGAACTGCATCAATTCCATACTTTTCTACTAGATCTTCTGCAAACATTAAATTACCTTTACTTTTACTCATTTTATCATTACCCATTAAAAGCCAAGGGTGCCCAAATATCTTTTTAGGAAGTTCTAAACCTAGACTCCATAAAAAGCATGGCCAGTATAATGCATGAAATCTAAAAATATCTTTACCTATTAAATGTAAATCAGCTGGCCAAAGTTTATTAAACTCATCATTACTTCCATCTACATCATAACCTATAAAAGTTATATAGTTAGTAAGAGCATCAAGCCATACATAAACAACATGTTTATCATTTGATTTAACATTTACTCCCCAAGTAAAACTTGTTCTTGAAACACATAAATCTTGTAAACCAGGTTTTAAAAAATTATTATACATTTCATTTTTTCTAGCAATAGGTTCTAGAAAGGTAGGATTTTCTTCAATAAATTTTTCTAACTTTTCTTGATATTTAGAAAGTTTAAAAAAGTATGCTTCTTCTTTAGCAAGAATAACTTCTCGCCCGCAATCAGGACATTTACCATCTATAAGCTGAGATTCTGTCCAAAATGACTCACAAGGAGTACAATATAGACCTTCATAATTGC
>CAYJNS010000001.1:0-55246 GCA_964371745.1 uncultured Muribaculaceae bacterium | reverse complement strand
AAATTGTTATGTAGACTACATTCTTCTTATCACCACCACCTGCATTTATGTGGTTAGATAAAACTATTACATCTTCTCCGTCTCCGTAAAAACTTTGAACAATTTCTGTTCTTGTATCTGGATCAAGCGTTGTATCTCTAGTTCTAGTCATAGCAGACTCTATATTCATATCTGATAATCTATCATAAATATATTCACTAATTTTTAAATTTAAATCTTTTTCAGTTATCCCATTACCTATAGCCCCTGGATCTTCCCCACCATGACCAGCGTCAATTACAACTTTTTTAGCCATTTTCGCATCACCTATATTAATATATGTTATAGGCTAATTATTGTGATATATAATTACAATTATAAACGTCTTTATATCTTTAGTGACATTACATAATCTAATTTATTAAAATCAAAACCAACTTTAATATTTTCTTTAACATATTCATCAATATTATCATCCAATGCTTGATATACATAATTATCAAAATATGTATTAAAATATGTTAACATAAAAGTATCAACAATATATTCTTTTGTACCATGATTTATATTATACTTTTGAATTATAGATTCTTCTATTCCTATATGAAACAATTCGTGAATTAATGTTGAAAATTTAATACCATTCTTTCCATATTTTATTAATATACTACCATCACTTGAATCATAAGAACCACCTGGACCATATTTAGTAATATTAACTAAATAATTATCAAATAATTTAAAATCAAAATTTAAACTAAGTTGCTCAAATAAGCTTTTGGTTTTTTCTAAAATTTTATTGTTTTCTATAATAACATTTTTACATTTTTCATATAACGCATTATACTTATCAATATCTAAAATTTTTTTAAATTGACTTTGAACTTCTTCGTAATCAGAATCCTCAATATCTCCATTTCTTGCTTTATTTAATAACTCCTTAAATTCTTCATATTCAGGATAAGATACATTATATTTATATTTTTCAAAAAACTTATAATTTTTTAAGTACATCACAATCGCATTTACCTCATAAGACAAAGGGTCTTTATTTAATATAAATTTCATATAAATGCCTCTTTTCTATTTAATTATAACAATTTATTAAGGTGAAGTAAATGCTCCAGTTCCTATATTACTATAATATTGTTTCTCTACTGTATCCCAGTATAAAACTTCATTAGTATCATTTAATTTAACAGGTACAAAATTTCTAATTAAATTGCCAGTCGTAACATCTGTAATTTTAAAATATTGTATTCTTCCTATAAAATATCTTGTATCTATTCCTCCATCCCAGTTTACAATATTGGCACCAAGTAATATAGATGCACCGTGTTCCTCAGGCACTAATTTTTGAGCTATAACTGGAACGTTAAATCCATTTATAGATGCTTTAGTACGTGAATAATATAATTCATGCCAAGTTTCTATAGGAAAATATTTACCAGAATATGTTAAAGTTGTTCCACCATAACTATTAATTATAGTACCGCCGTTTAACATGTAAAAACCTAGTGTGTACTCAGTTGTTTTACGTCCACTGAAAAGCCATACTCCATCTTTTTCTAAATTCGTTTCAAACCAATATTCACTTTCAAAGGTATAATCTCCTGTATTCATAATCCCTGTATCTATATATTGAGTTCCTGTACTTACTATATATTCTAAATTTTCAAATGGTACAGATATAAAATCATATCTAAGTGATAATGATAAATCTACATTAGAAGTTATTACAGAATCGTAATAAAATTTTATTTCTATGACTTGAACACTATTTGGCGCAATAAATATTGATTCTTTATTTATTATTTCATACTTAATATTTATATTATTTGTTGATAACTCTTCTATATTATTTAAGTAATAATTATTAATTGTATCATTTGTTACTTCTATTTCATAAGTAATAGTTGAATTTTGATTTGGTAAACTAACATGAATATTTGATTGATTTCCAATAAAAGCTGAATTATAATTTTCTAATCCACCATTTTCTTGACTTTTAATAGATATATTAGTGACTTCTATAAAAGATTGAGGAATAACGCTAGCTTCACCACTTATTGTTAAATTTACGTTTAATGCTGAATAACCTATTGTCATAAATAAAATAGAAGTAAATATTACAATTGTAATTACTAATTTAGTATTCATTACTTTTTTCATTATAACAACCTTTCTTACCTAATCACTTTAACAAAAGAAATATCAAAATATTATTAATTTGAAAGCCATATAGTTTTTATTTTTAAATTTGATATTTCATTATATTTTTTTTCGTTTATATTTGCACATTTGCTCGATTTAAAATACAACTCCCCAGAAGAGTCAAATGATAATTCTATACTATATACCAATAGCGATAATGACTCATAATCATCTATACAATTAACATAAAATTTATACTTATCAGCATCTATATCTATTGTAATTGTTTTTTCTTGATTTTCTAAATAAATTATATCAAAATTAATATATTTAAATATAGATTTTAATTTATTAAAATTATTTTTACAACAGATATTTAGAGGTATCCTATCTCCAATATCTATTCTTTCTAAATCTTTTGCTATGATATATTTATTTGGATTTAAAAATATATCTGAAGCTCTAAAATCTAAATTTATTGGAAATTTATTATTTAATTTACTACCACTATTTAATACTATGTCACATATATTATCCACGCCCTTAAAAGTTCCTGTAATAGTTAGTTCACTGTTTGCTAATTCTATTGAGTTATTAAACTTTCCTATTGTATTATTAAAAATACAATTATTTATCGTAACAGAAGATTCAATAATTTTAAGTGGAATTGTAAAAGCTTTATTATAACCGATATTAAAATTATTTATAAATACATTTGATATTTTATTACATCTTATACCATTAATTTCAACTCCAACTTCCGCTGTAAATCTAACATTATTAATTTGAGTCAAATATAAAAATGAATACCTGTTTTCTGCTTTTAACACTTTAATTTCACAAGGAAAAGAAGAATTATTTATAAAAGGTATTACTTCAAAAACTTCTTTAAATGGTTTATTCTTACTTCCATCAGGATTTACACAAATAGAATTATTATCAACTATATATTTTTTTATCGTTTGCGTATTGTTTGTGCTTTTATTTTTTGATATTTGATCAGTTTTGATATTTATATTAAATATTTGACTCATATTATATCCACTACTATTACAAGGAAAAAGTGATGTCGTTATGTATATATCGTTATCTATAACTGTAAAATCTTCAAATTCACCTATATAATATCCATCACTACTATAACTATTAAAATTATATATTTTTACTAATTGACCTTTAATATTATATTCTAGTAAAGCATTAGGATTATATATCGTTTTAAATATTTTATTACCAAATATATTAATCGTTTGCATTATATACTCAAACTCTATTTCTGGTAAAATAATTTTATCAACAACTTCAAAATTATCATTTAATTCATAAACTTCAGTTTCATAATTACAATAAAGCTTTTTAGTTATTTTATCATACGTACAACTAGCTAATGCTTCTACACCTAAAACATTATAACTTTCTTTTATAAATAAAGTTTCAATATCAATTACAAATATTTTATTTGATAAAGCTTTTGTATTATCAGAATTATATCTATAACATTCAGCTATATATAACTCTTTTTTATTTTCATTAACTGTTATACTATTAGCATGACCAATATCAAGTATAACTTCTTTGTGTATTTCATTAGATGTTATATCATATATAACTATTTTTGCTAAATTATTAAATTTAAAATTTTCTTGGATAGATATTAGAGTTTGATACACCATATTACCCACCATGTCAAACCCTTGTGAGTATGAATAAGCTGCAAATTCATCAATTTCTTCTCTTCCATTATTAAACAATTGCCTATTTATACGATTTATTGTTGGATAAGAACGATTATTTTCTACATTATTTATTATATTTGGTTCATTCATTTTTTACAAAGATCCTTTCATTTTCCAGATTTTATTTATATTGGAGCTATAACATTTCGAGTAGCAAAAGCTCCAACACCACCAGAGGAAGTACCTGTAACACCATAATAAGCAAACATTCCCGCATAATGCCAACTTCCTACACGAGCACTTCTTACAATAAACGGTGATGTTGTTGTGTGAAATATTGCATAATCATAATTCCATGAATAAGTCGCCGTTGGGTCTTTGATTTCAAGAATAGCATCTCCAATAACTCCATTAGAATTTTTATTATTAGTATTTTCTGGATATAAATCATAATATTTTTCATCAGGAAGATTACTTTGCGTGAATTTACTATTCGAAGTATAAACTCCTCCTGAAGGATTTTCCATAAATGTCATTACATATTCGTATTTACCTGCAGATAAATCGTATATACCACTTATATTTTTTGTAGTACTTGCTTTATATCCATTAACAGTATTCCATCTATAATCAGCAGGACAAATACTAATATCATTAATTCCAGATGTAATAGTGGGTTGTGTTGTTCCACCACACCCTGTTATAATATCATTTAAATTATTTGCATAGTAATTATTAGTCATTGTTGGACAATTAGTATCACTGGTACATATTCCATATATAGAGTGAGTAATATAAGTAACTGCTCCCCATTCAGTATTTTTAATAACATGCAAGTCACTACTAGAATCTAATCCAAACTTATTATTAGTTTTAATTACACCTTGATACATCGAGTAAATATCTATTGGTCCAATAGAATATACATTAGGTTTTATAGAGTAATCTAACGTTGGACTTGTCATATCTTCACCAAATTCATAACCAGTTTCAAATTTACCAACCCAAAAACCATTTAGTTCATCAGTTCCAAATGTAAATGCAGGGTGAGCAACAGTTTCATTATTTACAAAAGTTATATCAATTGCATTTTTATCATTTTCTATTGAAGATGCATCATAAGAATACCTTGGGATCCATACATACATTTGCTTTATATCATTCATAGGTATTATAGTTCCAACTTCATAAGTAACAGAAGGGTCTTTTACAAGTACTGCGTTAGCCCAAACTTTACTTTCATAGCTATACCACTCAACTTCTGTATCAGCAACCATTACAGTACCATCATTACCTATAGTAACAGGTATTAATCCACTATTTAAAATTGGATAAGCTCCATTTAATATTTCTTCACGATAATTTAAATGGAAATTAAACTTTAAACTTATAGATAAATCTTTATTATCGGGTAAAGCTCCATCATAAGTAAACTTAATATCAAATTCTGTACTAGTATTAGGACTTAGTACAATATTTTCTTTATTTAATATTTCATAACTTATATCAGGATTAGTATTGGTAATTCCTTCAACATTCCCCAGATAATAATTACTATCTGTTTCATTTAAAATTGTTATTGTATATGTTATTGATGAATCTATATTAGGCAGATTTATTCCAATATTACCTACATTGTCAGAAAAACTAGAATTATAAATTTCTTTTGCATTTGAGACAACATCTTTATATATTATATTATTTATTTTAATATTTTGTTTATTTATTACAGTGGCATCCCCACTAATAGTTAATGTTGAATTAAGTGCTGAATAACCTATAGAAATACTGAGTACAGCTATAAAAATTAAAAATATTGATGTAAAAACTATTTTGTTCACATTCATTTATTAACCTCTCTTTACAATATATATTATAACATATATATTTAAAATTTATGTTAATTTATTTTCAGTAAATACCTCTTCATAATTAATAAGGCCTATATTTGCATTAATGTTATCAAGTTCATGAAAATCTGAACCTATAGTAGTAAAAATATTTAACTCTTTAGCTACATTATTCCATAAAAATATTTGATTTATAAATTCATTTCTTTTATTAATATAAATATAATTAGCCTCTATTCCATCTGCATTAATTTCCACTAAAATTTCTTTTATTTGATTGACTGATAAATTATCTTTACTATTATATACAACAGGATGTGCTAAAACTACTTTTCCAGATGCATTTTTAATTAATTTAGAAGCTTTTTTTGGAGTCAATGTATGTTTTTTAACAAAAGCTGGGCACCCATAATTTAAAATAGTTTCTATAAATTCTCCTGCCGCAGGAATATATGAATATTTTTTAAACAAAACATCTTTATTTAACTCATTAAAAACAACATCTTTAGCTATATGATTTTTTGTAACTCCATCTATTTTACTCAATTTTTCTAAATTAACAACATAACCTAATTGATTTAATTTATTTGATACTTCCTTCAAGTATATAAATCTAGAATTTCTTTGTTTTTCTAATTCTTTTTT
The DNA here is from genome assembly GCA_964371745.1 of uncultured Muribaculaceae bacterium. Classification (GTDB taxonomy): domain Bacteria; phylum Bacillota_I; class Bacilli_A; order RF39; family UBA660; genus CAKOSP01. The sequence continues at coordinate 48,942 of CAYJNS010000001.1, read as the reverse complement.
CAATTCTTCATTATTAATATCAATATCATATCCCAATATATGAATACTAATATTATTTAACTTAGTAGATATTTCAACTGCAGTAATTATTTCTATATTATTAAAATTAGCGTAATCAAAAAATTCTTTTGTATACGCATCTACTGAATCATGATCAGCTATTGCTATTGTTTTAACATTATTTTCTACTGCCATATCTATTATTTCAAATGGAGTGTGTTTACCATCAGATATATTAGTATGAATATGTAAATCTATTTTATTTTCCATAATTTTTAATACCTTTCATATTTTTCAAATACATTATATTAAAAAGATAATGTATTTGAAAAAAGTAAAACTTAAAATAGTTTTACTATTTTATTATTTTCTTTTAACAACTTTTCATATTTTTCTTGTAATAAATATATATCTTTACTACTCATAAATATAATAACTGCATCTTTATACTTCATTAATTCTTTTGCATCATCAAGTGTTATTAAATCTCCATTGTTAAGTTTAGAAAGTATCAAATCATGTGTAACGCCTTCATAACCAATTTCTACTCTATCAACACCAATTTCTGTAATATATGATTTATCTGCTAAGTTAAGAGCATCTGCAAATTCTTTAGAAAACTCTTTAACTCTTGAAAGTGTATGAGCTTTAAATATAGCAACAATCTTTTTATTTGGATATTTTTGTCTAGCTGCATTTATTGTTACTGATACTTCTGTAGGATGATGAGCATAATCATCTATCGTAACTATATCATTAATTATATTTTCTTTAAATCTTCTTTTAGCACCTTTAAATGTTTTTAAATACTTATTTATATCTTCTGAAGCAATATTTTCATAAAAACATACCGTAATAACCGCTAAAGAGTTTAGTAACATATGTTTTCCAAATAATGGTAAATTAAAATTACCATATAGTTCACCTTTTATATATACATCAAATTCAGTTCCTTTTTCTGTTAACTTAACATTTTTAGCAATTACATCATTATCTTCATTTATACCATAATAAACAATTTGTTTATTACATTTTAACTTTCTCGTATATAAATCATCTCCACATGCAATAACTACTTTTTTAGCCTTATTAGAATACTCTTCATAAGCATTTATTACATCATCTATATCTTTAAAGTAATCAACATGATCAAGTTCTATATTTGTAATTATAGCGTAGTATGGAGTATATGCCAAAAAGTGTCTTTTCCATTCGCAAGCTTCTAATACAAAAAATTCATTTTCTTTAGTTGCATGTCCTGTTCCATCAACAATTAAATAATTACAGCCACATATATTATTAATTACATGACTCATTAATGCTGATGTAGTTGTTTTACCATGACAACCAGATACTGTAATTGTTTTAAATTCATCAGTAATTTTACCAATCATTTCTTGATATGAATAAATTTTTAAATTTAATTCTTTTGCTTTTTTCACTTCACAATTACTATCATCAAATGCATTGCCTTGAACTATTATTAAATCTTGAGTAATATTATCCTCATCAAATACAAGAACTTTAATTCCTTTTTTAATTAAATCATCTTCTGTAAAGAAATGATTTTCTTTATCACTTCCTTGTACATCAAAACCTAAATCAAACATTATTTGAGCAAGAGAAGCCATTCCTGTTCCTTTTATTCCTATAAAATGGTATTTCATATTTATCATATAATCTATATCCTAGTCATATTGACAAGTAATATAGTCCTTTCTTTTTATTTTTTCATATTTTTATTACAAATTTCACTATATAATATTTTAAAATAATCATGGGCAACTATATCTAATACTATTGCCTCCTTTATATCACTATCTAACGATACTATTTCTCCATTAATAAATTTAAAATTAATATCTGAATTTAATATATCAAAATATTCTTTTTGTTTAAGTAAGGCATCTAATTCATTTGTATTACTATTTACATCTCTTTCATTAGAACTTAAATATATTCCATATTCTTTTTTATCATAGCCTGATAAATTCACGCCATGTTTACAAGCTAAATATTTAAGTAAATATTTATATTTTACCATTTCTGCTCTTATTTTTAATATTTTATCCAAAAATGAATCCACTATTGAGCTATACATATAATCAAAATATTGGCTACTATCACTTTTATTTAATAATTTTAATGCTTTAAATTTATTTCCAATAAAATCTCTTATTGCGATGATTTCATTTAACTTATTTGCTAAGAAAAACCACCCAGCAGAAACTTCAATAGTTAGATCACTTTTTAATTTATCAAGTTTTTCTCCACTTATTATTTTAGTTCCTATTTCAATGCTTGCACCTTCACCTAATAATTCTATTTTTTTTAATAATTCCTTTTTAGGTTGTAATCGACTTAATTCACCTTGTATTTTTTTTACAACAGATTTACTATCTAATAAATATTTATTAAATATATTATCAACAGTATTTTCATCTGCTTCACCAACTATTTTTTTTGCATCTTCTTCACTTAATACAGTTACAAAATTTGCTATTAATTTTTTATAATCTTCCATCCTAATCACCAATTAAATTGTATCAAAAAAAAAGGAAAAAATCCATACTAAATATAAAAGCTGCACTATGCAGCTTAAAATTCAGTTAAATATTTCATCATTAAAAAATTCTTTTAAACTAATATTAAATCCTAAACATATTTTATTAATAGTAGATAATTTTATATCATTATAAGTACCATTTAAAATATGATTTAAAGTTCTAGGATTAAACTTACCTGTTATACTTACTTTATAAGCAGTTATGTTTTTTTCTTTTAATAGCTTATTAATTCTTGTAATAATTAAACTAACTTCTAGATCATTCATACCTAAATAAATTACTTAGATTTACCAGCAATTTTTTCTGCTAGTTTTTTCAAATGATCTGTTGGGCCAAAGATTATAATGCTGCCAAACAATTTATCCCACCAATTCATTATAGCACCTCCTTATATTTAAATATTAATATAAAAAAGATGTCAAAACATGACAATGATATCATAGTTGAATTTTATTTAATGCTTTTGTTTTAATTCTTTGTATGCTTCGATCAGAATAATGATATTTAATTGCAAGTTTATCAATATTATATCTATTTGAATAATAATCAATTAATATATCTTTCTCCATTTTATTCAATTTTTTTTCATCACATATTTTTTCTAATTTTTCCACAGGTACTCCGCGGTATAATGAACTGTCACTTTTATTAATAAAACGACTTGAAATATAAGCTAATAGTATTCCACAAAAAATAGGTATTATAAATGTTGTATTTACATTCATAGTTAATCTACTTAAAATAAAAAATGACAAATTAGAAACAAAAAAGCATAATATAAATGATTTAAAATGAAACGCTCCAAAAACGCTCTTGGATATAATGAAAGATGTTAATATAAATAAACATTCAATTATATAATCATTAATGCTAGCTATGTATATTAACAATCCCAAAGTTAAACACTCTTGTATTATAAAAAATAATAAGTATAATAAAACGACAATTTTATCAGTTTTATTTTGTTTTTTAAAATCTGCATACCCATTTTTTAACTGTATTACAAAATATTTTATATCTTTTTTATCAGGTTTTTCATTTAAAAATTGCGCTAAAGAAAAATTAAAAACAGAATTTATTTTTAAATTATCTTTCCTTTTCAAGTAAATATAATAAGTAATTAATAAAATAATTATGTAGTCAAAATTTAATAGAAAATTATATATTGTTTCATATTTACTATTATATGGTAAATTTCTAATAAATAATACAATAATTTGATAAGATAACACTACCATATACATGATTAATGGTTTCTTAATTCTAACCCAAAATTTTTGCATAAATTTTACAACGTTATTTTTTCTTTTATATTTTATTTTATATTCAACTTTATAATCAATTAAAAAAGGACACAAAATAACATTAATTAGAGATATAACGGCATATAGAATCGAAATTAAATTAGATTTGGATGTCAACATATAATCAAAAATATATATTTGTGTTAAAACTATAATCAAAGTAGAGATACTTGTAACGAGCAAATGGGTTTTTATACATGAATTTTTAGTAGTTATTCTATATATAATATATAATTGAATAAATATTAATAATATACTAAAAAGTCCACTTACAAAATTATTATCCACTAAATTAGAAAACCATAAAAGAATTTTATTACTATAATCTGCTTCAAATAAATCAAAACCTAATAGTTTTATAAATACACTTACAATGGTCATAATAATTGTTATTTTTAGTATTAGTTTAGCTATTAAAACTTTATCTTTTTCTTTCATTACTACCTCCAAAAAAAGTATATTTATTTATATAAATTATACTTCTATAAAGATATAAAAAGCAATATTGCTAATAGCAAGTTTCAAATTGAACTATTTTCCTTTTTTTAATTTATTATTATCTAATATATATAATTCTTTTTCATATTCAAATATATGATAATCTAATATGTATATATTTTTATTACTTCTTTTAGATTCCAATAAAGTTATTTTATTTTTATTAAAACCACTAATAGTAACTATCTTATTTATAATTTCATCTTTTAACATAATTAACACCTACTTACCTATAAATAAATTATACTCTTACAAAAGTACATTTGCAATAGTATATATTATTATTTTTAACATAAATAAAGTTTTTAATCATAATATTATTTAGAAAGAGGTGTAATTTATATTATGAACGGAAATTATTATCAAAATCCAACATTTCCAAATAATCCTTATCCAGAGGCTAATAATCAAACAGTAAATCAAACTAACTTTCCTCCTCCACCTAAAATACCACTTCCAGATGTACAAGTTAGTTATATAGAAAATATACTTAGAGATAATAGAGGAAAAACAGTTAAAGCTTATGTATCTTTTCCAGATAGTGAAAAATGGAGGGATAAAGAATACGTTGGAACTATTGAAGAAGCAAGTATTGATCATTTAATCATAAAAGATTCAATGACTGGTAGTTGGTATTTAATAAAAATGTTATATTTAGATTATATAGAATTTATGGAACCTATCTTTTACGATAGGCCAAGAGAATAAAAAAGAACCTAGACTTTCTAGGTTTTAATTTTTAATAAAAACACATAGCTGTAACTCGAGCATATCCTGTACCATTATGTCCATTTTCAATAGTTCCAGTAGGCGATACAAAATTTGTATTTCCAGCAAAAGTATTCGCTTGAGTTAAATAGTGTGTTGAATCAAGTAAAACTCCACTAGGGTAAGAGATAGCTGTTTCTTCAGTATAAACATATCCAGAACCTCCTCCTCCGCCAATTGAAGTCGTTGTAGAACCTGGATGACCACTCCCTCCGCCATACCAGCCTCCACCTCCGCCTCCGCCTGATGTAGAATAATTACTTGTTCCATTTGCTCCATTACCAAATGTTCCAGCGATGCCATAATAACTATTATTTAAATATCCTCGAGCTCCGCCTGCAGTTTGAGTGCCGCCACCAGCTGGTGTATAACTACTATATTGAGTTGCGGTTCCACCAACTAATCCTCCACCAAAACCACCTGCTCTAGTTGAGGTGTTAGACCTTGTTCCATTTGCGCCTCCACCACCTCCAGCTACTATCACTCTAGAATATAGGCTATTTGTAGTTATTCTAATATCAGAGGCACCACCACCGCCATATGAATCATAAGTATCATCTATAGCGCTACCTCCACCATTATAACCACCAGTTAATTTAGACCCTTTATTCCCTACATTTATGTATAAATTAGTATCACTAGTTATATTTAAAACGCCTTCCGAATATCCTCCATCTCCACCAAATGTCTCAGAAGTAGCATAACCACCTTCTGCACCCCATGTTTGTAATAAATACTGGCCTGGAGTTGTAATGTTTAATTCCTGTGTACTTCCTGTATATATATAATTTTTTACATAAACACTATCGCTAGATCTTTGACTTATATCATAATCGTTATTACAATTAAAATCTCCCATAACAATTTTTGCATTTAAAATTTTACCTTCATTTTCTGATTGCACAGAATCTAAATTTATATAATTTATAATAAATTCCCATTCATGTACTTCACCTGTATTAACTGAATTTGTTGATATAGGATATTGTTGTGTAATATTTATCGCATCATTGAATGTGGTAATATCAAAACCACTAATCTCTGTATTTGTCTTATAATCTATAGTTGTAACTGGATTTAATCCATCTATATTAGTTACCCGATTTCCAGTTGGATCTATAATTGTTAGTACTAATTCTGGTTTTTGTTCAGCAGTAGTATATATATATCCATTTTCTTCAATTACTAAATAAACATCATAGTTATTTGTTGTCTCAACACCTTCTACATCGGTTACATATTTAACTTTAGGTTTAGTAGTTGCACTTAAACTTCCATGCTCTGAACTAAAATTTTCTATAGATGATTCAATATATAATGGTTCACCTTCAATAAATGTTAATCTTTCTTCTTCTCCACTTGCTACGTCCACATCAGTTTCAGCAGTTCCACCAACTCTAGAGTATACAAAAGCATAAGTAACAGCGGATGCTACTACTATTAAAGATGCTACTACTATAATAATTATATTTTTCTTTTTTACTTTATCCATAATAATTCCTTTCCTAAGGTATATATGTTATCTTAGCATATCCATTTCCACTATGACCTACACCTATTGCATTTAATTCTCCAGTAGGGTTTGGCATCTCTTCCTGATCACCTTTTACATGTGTCCATAAATAACCTGCTCCATCTATCATTTTAGTATCAGTAAATACTTTGTTTGAGTAATGTACTGAGCATTCATTATAAATAGTTCCAGTATTACAACTATTAAAAGACATTGTCTTTCCACTTGAGGTTTCTGCATATGTTCCATCTGTTTCATAATTATGTAAATATACACTTTTAGTTTTATCTTCATTATATACTTTTACATAGGTTTCATAATAAGTTCTTGAATCATTATAATATCTCCATAATTTCACTTCACTTAATTGATATTCTTGTTCTAAATCAACCGTAATAACATTTCCATGAACCCCATAATTAAACGTATCAGTAATACCATCTGTAATATTTGTTAATGGGTATTGACTCATTGTATTTTCTCCAATAATTGTTTTGTTTAATGCAACATTATCTCCATTTTCTAATAAAGCTTGAATTTCTACAGTATGATCATAGTTATTAGTTCCATCAACGCTATTACCATTACTTCTAACTTCTATAAATCTTATATTAAAATCTAAAGGATATAATTCAATTGGACTTTGATCAATTTCACTAGCTATAGCAACTGATCCTGTATGCCCTGATATGAATGATGATCCACCTGCACCAGAGCCTACAACTCCACCGTTATAGCCTCCTCCTCCTCCTCCATAATAGCCTCCTCCTCCGCCTGATCCATGACCAGACTGTGGGTTTCCACCTATGCCAAATACACCTGGATATCCTCCGTAAGCTCCATAACCTTCAACTCCACCAGAAACTTGTGTCCCACCTGTTGAATTTCTATAATATAAAGAACCTGATTGATACTGTTTTCCTGGGTTACCAATCAAACCACCACCTGGAGCCGCATTAGATACTGGATTCATCCAGTTAGCAAGACCCGCTCCTGCTCCAGCTACCATTATTCTGCTGCTTAAAGATTCAAAATTATTCCATTCTCCGCTTGTTAACCTAATATCAGTAGCTCCTCCTCCTCCAGTACCATTAATTTGTCCAGTATAAGGAACTCCGGCTCCACCACCATTATAACCAATTGAATTTTCTGCATATGTTGAATTAGCTACACTTCCTTGTCCACCTACTTGTACAAAAAAAGTATCTCCTTGATTAAGTTCTATTAACCCACTTGTATAAGCTCCTCTACCACCTAATCTACTATCATTATTTCCGCCCTGAGCTCCCCATAACTCTACTTTATAAGTTCCTGTATTAAGGGCAGTAAATACTTGTTCACTACCTGTATAATCAAACTCAAATACATTCTTATCTTCATTTTGCATTATAACATTACCATTAAATACTTTACCTTCATTATCAAGCTGAGAAGTAGCTAAATTTACATAAGTTAATTTAAAAATCCATTCATGAGTAACTCCTTCTAAAACTGAATCAGTACTTATTACATAATCTTGAGCTATATCTATTATACTATTAAATTCTGTTACATCAAAACCTTTTATAGTTTCTCCAGTAATTCTATCAGTAGTTGTTACATAATTAAAATTAGTTATATCTTTAATTTCATTACCTGTTGGATCTATTATATTTAATATTATTTCAGGTGTCTTTTCTGGAGTTGTATATATAAACTCATTAGCATCTATAGAAAAATATACATTATATGTATGAGTAGTAGTTTCTCCTTCTACTTCACTAACTAATTTTACTTTTGAAGTTGTAGTATCACTTAAAGAACCATCTTCAAAACTAAAATTATCTACATTAGATATTATATTTAGCGGCTCACCTGGTATAAAAGATAACCTTTCATTTTCACCACTTGCAACATCTACGTCAGTTTCTGCATTGCCGCCTACACCAGTTATAAGGTAAGCAAAAGTAATACCACTAGATATTAAAATTAGTGATGCAATTACTATAATAATTATATTTTTCTTTTTTACTTTATCCATTATACTTACCTTTCTTTATTTTAAATTTATAGAGGTTATTTTAGCATATCCATTTCCACTATGACCTACACCTATAGGATTCAGTGTACCATCTGGATTAGGCATTTGTACTTGATTTTCTTTTACATTTGACCAAGAATAACCATTTCCATCTATCATAATTGTGTCAGCAAACACCTTATTTGAATAATGCACTGAACAATCATTATTACTTGTTCCAGTTGTACATCCTGATTTTGGAGTAGTGCTAGATTCACTAGTAATTGCTACAGAACCCGTATGACCTGATATGTATGATGAACCGCCAGCTCCAGAACCAACAACAGCACTGTTTGCTTCACCACCTCCACCACCATAATAGCCGGATCCACCACCACTACCATAACTTGATTGCGCTCTTCCTCCGTATCCAAAACCACCATTTGTAGACGCAATAGACCATGAACCACCAATAGCTCTATTACCACCAGCAATTTGGGTTCCGCCAATAGCATTTGTATATGTATAATTTCCACTAGATCTCATAAATTGTCCAGCATACCCTATAAGTCCACCAGCAGGCGATGCATTTGGTATTCTAATATACCAATTTGAAATTCCAGATCCCGCTCCAGCAACCATTATACGGCTTCTTAAACTTAAAGCATTATTCCATGCTCCAGAACTAATTCTTAAATCTGTAGCACCTCCTCCTCCTCCATTATTTGGAGGTGTACTATCTGATAAACCACTAATTCCACCACCATTATAGCCTCCAGAGTTTGCATCATTATCAACAGTAGCTAATTTACCTTGTTGTCCTACTTGAATATATATATTTTCTGTTTCAGTTAAAACAATATTTCCTTGAACATATGCTCCATAACCGCCAATATTTATACCATCGCTCCCACCTTGTGCTCCCCATAATTCTACTTTGTACATACAAGTTTCCGGAACAGTTAAAGTCTGTTCTGCACCAGTATATTCAAAAATAAATTCATGTTCATTTTCACAAAAATCATAATCTATTTCACCAATCATTATATTAGATTTAAATTCTCTTCCTTCATTAGCAGTTTGAACACTATTTAAATTTATTAACGTTACCTTAAAAATCCAATCTTGTGTTGTACCTGTTGATGCTGATGTTGATGATATATTATAACTTTCAGATATATTAATATAACCTTCTTCAGTTGTAATATCAAAGCCACTAATTTCTGTATTAGTTTTATAATCGGTAACCGTTTTATATTCTAAACCAGTTAAACTTGTCACTTTATTTCCTTCTGGATTTGTTATTTCTAAAATTATTTCTGGTTCTTTTGTATCAGTTGTATAAATAAATGTGTTTTTTTCAATATAAAAATACACTTGATAATCAATACTTCTTAGTACTCCATCATCTTCACTTCTTAAAAAAACTTTAGGATTAGTTTCATCTGTTAAACTACCATGATCTTGACTAAAATTATCTATATTCATTAATAAACTTATAGGCTCTCCCTCAATAAAATTTAAACTAGAACTATAATCACTTGTTGCATCCACATCAGTTTCAGCTTTATTTCCACCATTAATAGCAAAAAAGGCATAGGAAACACCTATGATAATTAACGCTAAAGAGCAAGCAATTATAATTATAATATTTTTCTTTTTCAAATCCATTTTAAAACCTTCCTATGGAATATGTGTTATTTTAGCAGCTCCATTACCACTGTGACCCTCACCTATATCATAATATGATCCTAGCGGTGTTTTCATATTTTCTTGACTTTCTTTAGTATGTGTCCACAAATAACCTGATCCATCTATCATTTTAGTATCTGTAAATACTTTATTAGAATAATGTACTGAACATGCATTATGCATATTTCCCGTAACACATAAATTTGTATTAATTGAATCTAAACTCATACTTTTACCATCACTTGTTTCAGCATATGTTCCATCTATTTCATAATGATGTAAAAACTTACTTTTAGTTTTATCTTCATTATATACTTTTACATATGTTTCATAATATGTCCTTCCATCAAAATATCTCCACAACTTAATTTCATCAAGATGATATTCGTCCTCCAAATCTACATTTATTATCTGCCCATGTCTTGAAAAATTGCTTAAAGTTATATCGCCATTTGTAATCATTTCTAAAGGTTTACTATCTCCACTAACGCTTATCACGTTTCCCTCTACAGACTTATTTAATGCAACGTTTGTACCATCTGATAAATAGGCTTGCAATTCAACTATTTGATTATATCCTCCATAACCATTTGTACTATTACCATTGCTTCCAACTTCTATATATCTAACTGGAAAGTTTTCTGTATCTTGCAGTATAGATTTAGCACTTTGATCACTTTCACTTGTTATAGCAACTGATCCTGTATGACCTGATATGAAAGATGAACCACTTCCTCCACCATTATATGATGATAAAGATGTCAAAAATCCACCATAATAGCCTCCGCCTCCGCCTCCACATCCTTGAGAACCAGGGCATCCAGATGTAGCATTTTGTCCCAAACCAAATTCATATCCGTTTGTTTGTGAAGTTTTATTTGCTGTTGAAGAATATCCTAATAGTCCTCCACCGTAGGAAGTAAAGTTAGCGGGTATCCTTGAGCTTCCTCCCGCTCCAGCAGCGACCATTATTCTGCTATTTAAACCTAATTCTGAATTCCAATATAAATCTTCTAACTCTAGATTAGAATTAGTAAAATATCGTATATCAGTAGCTCCTCCACCACCTCCAGCAGCTTCATCATCACCAAAGTCATGACTACCTTGACCTCCACCATTATATCCGCCCGAAACCATCTGTCCAACAACAGCATCAGCGCCCTTACCTCCGACATACAAGTATACTGTATCTCCTTTCAACAAGTTTATATTGCCACTAGTGTATGCTCCAAAAAAGTTATCAGATCCAGCTTCATCTAATGCATTAAATAAGTGTTTTCCACCTTGAGCTCCCCAAAGTTCAATGTTATAAGTTCCAGTATATGGAGCTGTAAATGTTTGATAATTACCAGTAAAGTCATAATATTCATTAAACGTAAATTTAGAATTAAGGGTCCTTTGTGCATTAGAGTTTTGTACTGAATCTAAATTAACAAATGTTATAGTTATATCCCAAGTTTCAGATACACTATTTTCTAAATCATTTAATACTAACATATCATAACCAACAAAATATTTACCAGTAACAGTCGTTATATCAAAGCCTGTTATATTAGTATTTGTTTTAAAATCAAATACACTTACATGCTCAAGACCAGGAATATCTGTTACTTCATTACCCTCTGGATCAAGTATTGTTAAAACCATTTCCGGAGTTTCTTCAACTGTTGTATAAACATATTCATTATTAGTTATTTCAAAGTATGCAGCATAACCTCTAGACATTAATGCAGTATCATCACCAGGATGTAGTGTAACAGTTGCTGTTGTAGTACCTGATAAAGAACCAGTTGTTGGATTAAAGTTATCATCGCTTGAAACAATACTTATTGGAGTTCCCGAAGTAAACTCTAGTTGCTCCGCTAAAAAGGTATCACCTTTTATTTCAGTTTCTGCTCTACCTCCAACACCTGTAATATAGTAAGCAAAAGTAATTGATAATGTAACTATTAACAAAAATATAATTATTAAAAGAATATTTCTTTTTTTATTTGCTTTAAATTTTTCTAACATAACTTTTATCCTCTTATAAATAGTTTAACAAAAAAAAACATTTTTATCAATTATTTATTGAAAAAAGTTGTAAAAATTGATAAACTTATACTAGGTGAGAATATTTTGAAAAACTTAATAAATTCTAAAAATAAAATATTAATAATAACTGTAAGTATCTTTTTAGCGGTTGCTCTGTTATTTGGCATAGGTTATGCTTTCTTTGTTCAAGGTATTGGACCTTTTTCTAACACTGATTTAGAAGTTGTTTCTAAAGTTGCTGAAAAAGCATCATTTAAAAGTGGAGACCCTATTTCTTTATATGCTGATAATGAAAATTTTCATGAATATGCAGGGTCTATTACTGAAGAAACTATTTCAAGCGCTTACTTAATAGCGTCTACTGATACAGGAACAGCTACACTTGATTATCAGGTCTATGTAGATATAACTGCAAATACTTTTGAATATACACAAAACGAAGATACACCAGAACTTCTTCTTACAGTAATAGATCCAGATGGTAATGAAGTTACATGGATAAGAGAACATACTCATAAAACTGTAACTGATGCTTATACTGGAGAAACTATAACAGGTTTTGATATAACTAACTTTTCTGGACTTATCGCAGTAAAAGAAGATTATAATATATCTACAACAAGCACTACTACTGGTACTACTCAAGAGTGGACTATAAAATTAACATTTGTTAATTTAGATGCAAATCAAATAGATAATCAAGGCAAAACAATTGAAGCAAACTTAATATTAGGAGAAGATAAACTAGACTTAGGTTTAACTACTTCTCAAATAGCATCTACTATTCTTACTAATAATGGGGGAATAGATGAAATTGTAGCAAAAGCCACTCCTAATTTTGCTGTAGTAGCCACTACAAATGAAGGTATGTTTGCGGCACCTGATGATTACGGAACAAGTTATTACTTTAGAGGTGCGGTTGATAATAACTGGGTAGAGTTTGCTGGATACTACTGGAGAATAATAAGAGTTAATGGTGATAACTCAGTTAGAATGATTTATAGCGGAGTTATACCTCCAACTGAATCTCAATCCGTTGTTAAAACAGGAAACGATACACAAATAGGAACTGCTTCAACTGATTTTGGAGTTTATGTTAGTACAAAAGCTGATTTTACAAGCGTAGTTAACGATAATTTTTATCAAGGAATTGATACTTATGCGAGTTGGGATACAAAATTAATAGATTATGAAAACTATTTACAAGATTCAATATTCTGTTTAGATAATAGACCTGCGGTAAACGACAATAATTCAGGGTGGGTTTTAGAAAGAATTGCTGTTGATAGAATGTACACTAACCAACCAATATTAACTTGTGAAAATGAAACTGGTAAATTAACAGTAAACGATACAATTAACGGAACTGGAACTCTAACATATCCTATAGGAATGATAAGTTATGACGAAATGCATATGGCCGGAGGTAAACTTTCTACAACTAATAATAAATTTTATTTACATACAAATTTAAATTATTTCACAATAACTCCTATGCTTCGAAATGGAACTAGTTCATCAAATTACACTTATTACATAGTGGGGAACGGAGACTGGAGTGCTTCAGCACTTGATATGATGACTCATTATTTAATGTATTCCGGAGGAGCTTATGTAGAACAAGGATTAAGACCAGTAATAAATTTAAAAGGTGATACACTTACAAGTGGAAATGGTACATGGAATAATCCATATTTTGTACACACTAATTAGAAAGAAGGTAAGAAATGAATACAATAAAAGAATCTAAACATAAAGTTTTAATAATTATAATTGGTGTAGTACTATCACTTACACTTATAATTGGAGTTGGTTATGCCTTCTTCCTCGCGGGTATTGGAGGTTTTTCTAATACTGATTTAGATATAGTTTCAGAAGTATCTGAAAATGCTACTTTTACTGAAGGTGATCCAATTAATCTTTATGCAATATATGATAATTTTAACGAAAATACTGGTTCATTAAGCGATGAAACAACATCCACAGCACACTTAGTAGCCTCTAGCGAAACAGGTAGTGCCACACTTGATTATAATGTATATTTACAAATAGATTCAAATACATTTGAGTATTCACAAAATGAAGATACCCCAGAGTTAATGCTTACTATAACAAATCCTAGCGCAAAAGAAATAACAGCCCTTAAAGGTTTTGAATATACCACTATAACAGATTCTTATTCAGGTTCTAAAATTACTGGTTTTGATATTACTAACTTTAATGGCATAATACCAATATATGAAGATTATAATATAACAACAACAAGTACTTCAACAGGTACTACTCAAGATTGGAAAGTTAAAATAACATTTGTAAATTTACCAAATGATCAAACATTAAATGAAGGGAAAACATTAGATGCATCATTAGTATTAGGTCAAGATAAATTAGTATCAACTATTAATTACGTATATGCTGAAAATTCATTAGCTGATCAAATAATAGATAATAATGAAGGGTTTTATAAAATAATAAATAAAGCTACACCTAATTTTAATGCTGTGGCAACAACAAATGAAGGCATGTATATGAGTTTTGATAATTACGGTAAAAGTTTTTATTTTCGAGGAGCAGTTGATAATAACTGGGTTTATTGGGCAGGATTTTATTGGAGAATTATCAGAATAAATGGTGATGGAAGCGTAAGACTAATATATAGTGGAACGACAGAACCAAATAATACAACAAAAACAGTAATGGCAGGAGCTGGAACGCAAATACACTCTTCAACAGCATTTAATACAATATACAACAATGCAAAATATGTAGGTTACACATATGATGCAGAAAATATAAATAGCACCATAAAAAATGTCATTGATACTTGGTATAACACAAATATTATTGCCGCTGGTAAATCAAATGATGTTGCTGATACAATATATTGTAACGATAAATCAGTATATAGCACAACAGGATCACATATATATTATGGTGCATATGGTAGACTCAATACAGAAAATAAAACTCCAATGCTAACGTGTTCAAGAATTATTGATTCATATACTGTTGATGATATAATACACGGTAATGGCGTTTTAACTAATCCAGTTACACTAACAACAGTAGATGAAGTTGCTTTTGCTGGAGGTTTATTTAATACATCAAATACAAAATATTATTTATATACTGGAAATGCATTTTGGACAATTTCCCCTTATTCTTATGTAAGTTCTAGTACTACGTTTTTTATACAAACAAGCGGTCAAATAACTGCCACTTCTAATTACTTTCCTTATGGAGTACGACCAGTTTTATCATTAAAAAACACAACTGCATTCACAGGCACTGGAACTTGGGATGATCCATATACAATAAACTAATTATATAAATTAAAAGAATTACAGATATTTTCTGTAATTTTCTTTTTCTATACCTAGAACAGATGAAATACCATGACCTGGATATATAGTAATTTCATCTGGATATTGCAAGAAGTTTTTTAAACTTTCATGCATTTTTTTAAAACTTCCTCCCGGAAGATCTGTTCTTCCTATTGCACCATGAAATATAAAATCTCCTGTAAACATTGCTTTTTCTTCCTTAAAGTAAAAAGTACTTGAATCTTCGGTATGACCTGGATTACTAAGTATATCAAAGGTAAATGTATTATCTACTGGTTTATTAACTTCTAAGTTATATTTTTTTAAAAGGGGTTTAAGTGCACCTGTATGATCATAATGATTATGTGTAAGAAGTATTCCTACTACCTCTAAATCTTTAATTGTTTCTAGTATTAATTTTTTATTAGCTCCTGGATCAATTACTAGTGCTTTGTTTCCTTTAACTAATATATAGCAATTAGTATCAAGTAATCCTACTCTTAAATTTATTATTTCCATTTTATATCACCTGATTTAATATTACATAATTTTTTTATTAAATACAAGTAATAAACTTGTTATTTGACACTTATTTATTATATAATATAAAAGTAAGAGAGTTGATTATTTTGAAGAAAAGTGGTCTTATAGATGGAGCAGTTATTGCAACACTTGCTATTGTTATTTCTAAAATACTAGGATTAGTATATGTAGTACCTTTTTATAGTATTATTGGAGAAGAAGGTGGAGCTTTATATGGTTATGCTTATAATATTTATAATATATTTTTAATTATATCTGCAGCAGGAATTCCTTTTGCAGTAAGTAAAATAACAAGTGAATTTATAGCAAAAGATAAATTAAAAGAAAAAGAATATATGTATAAATTTTCTGGTAAATTTATTATTATATTTTCAATAATAACATTTTTAACATGTTTTATTGGCGCTGAAAGTTTTGCAAATCTTATTCTTGGTGATATGAATGGCGGAAACACTATAAGTGATGTTACATTTGTTATCAGATGTGTTTCTTTTGCCCTTTTAATAGCACCTACACTTAGTATATTTAGAGGATATTTGCAAGGTCATAAATATATTGCAGCATCATCATTTAGCCAAGTTATAGAACAAATATTTAGAATAATTATTATTATAGTTGGTAGTTATCTAGCAATGAATGTATTTGATTTACCACTTAGATATGCTGTTGGTATTGCAGTTATTGCAGCTGGAGCTGGAGCTTTAGTAGGTTTTTTCTATTTATTATTTAAAACTAAAAAAATAGAAAAGTATAAAGAAGAAATAAATATCTCTAAAAAAGAAAAGAAAAGTATTCAAAAAAAACTAATATCTTATGCAGTTCCATTTATACTTGTTAATTTAGCTTTCTATTTATATAGCTCAGTAGATATGATTTTAATAATTAGAACACTTGATCATTTAGGTTATGCCGCTACTGATATAGAACAAATAAGCAGTATATTTACCACATGGGGAGCTAAGTTAATAACAGTTGTTACCTCAATTGGTGCTGGACTTGTTATAAGTTTAATTCCATCTATGGTTACTGCATTTGCTAAAAAAGAAAAAGAAGAAGTTAATAGACAATATGGAAAAGCTTTCGAAGTATTATTGTATATTATAATGCCAATATCATTATTTTTAAGTATACATGCAGATGATGTGTGGAATGTATTTTATGGAAATAGCTTTTTTGGCCCCATAGTATTTAGATATTTAGCTATCTTAGCCTTTTTTGATAGTATGTATTTAATACTAGGTTGTATATTACAAAACTTGAATAAAAACAAACTAATATATACAACTATACTGTTAGGACTTGGATTAAATGCTGCTTTAGATATACCATTAATGCTTTTATTTGAAAACTTTGGTTACCCTTATTATGGAGCTATAACGGCTACATTAATAGGATATACTACATCATCACTTTATGTAATGTATAAACTTAAAAAAGATGATAAAATATCCTATGAAAGTAAAAAAATATTAAAAAGCATTATAAGAAATATAATAATTATTCTTCCAATAAATATTATATTTAGTTTTATAGCTAAAGATGTATATGGCAGAATTGCTGATTTTGTTTTCTTGGGTGGATTTGCGGTTATATCCCTTGGAATTTATATTATTTTAAATAAAAATATATTAAATTCTTTATTTGGTGGTAAATTTGCTAGAAAGCTTTTGAAAAAAAAATAAGTATATGATATACTTACATAAGAATAAAGGAAGTGGATAAATTATTATGGAAATTATGTTAATAATATTAGGAATTACTATTATAAGTATTATTTTACTTATATATGTTATTACCTTTAATAAATTACAATACTATAGAAATAGAATTGAAGCATCAGAAAACATTATTGATGAATCATTAAGAGAAAAGTATGATTTAATATGTGATATGAATATTGATGTTAAAAAAATCACTAAAAATAAGGATTATTTAAAAGAATATATTGAACTTAAAGATAAGAGATTAACTAATTATGATACTGATAGAAAGTTAATTGAAGCTATTAACATTATAAAGGAACTTAAAGAAGATCATAAAAAGTTACAAACAAATGAATTTGAAAAAAAATTAAAAGAAATAAATAAAATAGATGAAAAATTAAATGGAGCAAAATCTTTTTTTAATAAATATACTGTTCAATTAAATGGAATTGTTAGAAAGTTTCCATCTAATATAGTAGCTCATAATCACAAGTTTAAAATAAAACCTTATTTTGATAATAAAAATATGCAAGACGCAGTAATTGATGACTTTAAGTTATAATTACTGTTTTTTTATTGTTTTTATCTATTGGACAATTTTCAAATAAAACGATAAATTACCAATTTATCGTTTTAATATTATTTTCTTCTAAAAATATATTTGTTTTTGAAAAAGGTTTGCTTCCAAAAAAGCCATTACGAGCTGAAAAAGGTGAAGGATGTACACTTTCTAAAACTAAATGTTTTTTATTAGTTATTAATTTTTTCTTTTCTTTAGCGTAGTTCCCCCATAGAATAAACACTACAGGGTCATCTTTTAAGTTAATCATTCCAATTATATAATCAGTTAATTTTTCCCATCCCATATTCCTGTGACTTCCTGGAGTATTTTTTTCTACTGTTAAAACTGAATTAAGTAATAATACTCCCTCTTTAGCCCAGCTTGTTAAATCACCAGTTGATTTAACTATATTTAAGTCATTATATAACTCTTTATATATGTTTTTAAGTGAAGGAGGTAGTTTTACTCCATCTATTACAGAAAATGAAAGCCCATGGGCCTCATTATAACCATGGTAAGGGTCTTGACCTACTATCACTACTTTTACATCCTTATACGGCGTTAAAATAAGGGAACTAAATATTTGATTTTTGGGCGGAAAAATAGTTTTTTCATTATATAGATTTATAATTTTATTATAAAATTTAATAAATTCTTTACTATCTAAAATTTCTTTTAAAACTATATCCCAATCATTTCCTATCATTTGTGATAAGCCTCATTATTTAATATTTTAAATGATCTATATATTTGTTCTAAAAGAATACCTCTAAAAAGACCATGAGGAAATGTATTATCAGAAAATGATATAAGTTCATTAGATTTATTTTTAATAGATTGATCTATTCCTAAAGAACTACCTATAATAAATGTAATATTAGAATTATGATTAAATATATTATTTATTTTATTTGCAAAAGCTTCACTAGTATATTTATTCCCTTTAATATCTAAAACAATATTATAATCACTTTGTTTAAATATTTTTTCTAATAAAAGTGTTTCCTTTTTTAAAGAATCTTCATCACTTATTTCTATTATTTCTAATTTGTGATATTTATTAATTCTTTTATAATAATCATTTATTAAATCATTTAAATAAGTTTCTTTTATTTTGCCAAAACATATTATTTTAATCAATTTTAATTACCTCACTTATTTCATCTGGTTTTGCAACTAATATATTAGAAAATTTTATATCATTTTCAAAAAGTTTTTCATAAACAGTTTCCAAAGCTTTTTCCGGAGTATTAGAGTTATCACTTAAATGTATTAACATAATTTTTTTAGTATTAGGTCCAATTAATTTCGATAAGTAAAAACCAGCTTGTATATTAGATAAATGCCCTACATCAGATAATATTCTTTTTTTTAAATAATGTGGATAATGTGATTTATCTAACATTTCTATATCATGATTACTTTCCATTAAAAATATATTCGAATTATAAAAATGTTTAAAGTTTACTTGTTTAATATACCCCGTATCAGTTATAAGCGAAAGCTTTTTATCATTATAACTAATAACAAAATTAAGTGAACCTTCAGCATCATGCGAAGAGTTAATTGCTTTAACTACTATGTTATTTAATTCTATTTCTTTTTCATATATTTTAATAGTTTCTATATCTTTAATATCATGAAGTTCATAAAATACTTTTTGAGTTATACAAAGTGTTGCACTATTTCTTTTTAAAAATGTTTTTAATGCTGATACATGGTCTTTATGATCATGAGTAATAAATATATAATCTATTTGATTAGGTTCTACATTTATTTTTTCTAAAGAAGAAGCTATATATTTATAGCTCCTTCCTACATCAAAAAGCATTTTAGTATTACCTATTTCTATATAAACACTATTTCCATCAGAACCTGATGCAAGTACTACTATCTTCATTATCTACCATATATAAGCTGATGTGGATCATAGTACGTAACTTGTGCTCCAACATATGGCTCACCTACTGAAAAACCTAAGTGAAGGTGAGTTCCTGTTGACCAACCTGTATCACCCATTCCACCAATTCTTTCTCCTGCTTTAACAACATCTCCAACTTTTACTTTTAAAGAACCTGATACCATATGTAAATAACTTGAATAAAAATTATTACCATGCGATATAACAACATGTGTACCACTAGACCACCTTGAACAGTTTGAACATGCATTAGCTGCTTGAGTTACCACTCCATCTGCAATAGCATATATGGCTGATCCTTCACCTGACCCTGAGTAATCTGTTCCAGTATGTCTGTCTCCAGAACGGTATACTCCAAATGGTGAAGTAATTCTGTTCCCTGATGTAACAGCTGGGACAAATGTAAGTCCTGTTTCAATGAATGTACCAAACGATGTTCCGCCACCATAATTTACTGGTCCACTTACTGTTATTTGATTAACAGCTTCGCGTATCACTTCTAAAGGAGTGATGGTAACTTCTTGTGATGGAAGTCCATTTGTAACCCTATATTGCTCCGATAATCTTTCTATACCAGTAACTCCCATTTGAGTAATTTCGGAATATCCAGATGATTTTGTATTATCATATATAGTTGTGTTAACAAAGTCTATTTCTTCTTCTTGAATACTATTAACTTCATAAACAAAATTAATTGTTGGATTTAAAAGAGTTACATTTACTTCTTCTCCAATAACTAATAAAGTATCTGGATCTCTATAATCTGGATTAGCTATTAAAAACTCTTGAGTATTTAATTTATTAGCATCTGCGATTGAAAAAATAGTATCTCCAGCTTTTACTTCATAACTATCCATAACAGCATCTGAACCAAATATTAACATCTGTGTTAACTCATCTACATTTGTATAAATTTTATCATTTACACTTATATAACTTTCTTTTATAGTTATATTTTCTGCAAAGTACATATTTTCAATAATTGTACCTTCATCAACTATTTCTTCCTGTGTATCATTAATAAAATTATTATAGTCTTCCATATCTATAAAAGCTGAAATAAATTTTAATATTGCGTCATCAAAAATTTGTTTATCAAGTACATTTATTGTTATATTTTCTCTATCTTCAATAGGAATTTGAATAGTTATTTCATATCCCTTTATTGTAAAATCATCAGATTCTTCTATTTTAGAATAAATATCGTTAATATCACTTATATTTTCATCATAAGTATTAACCTCTAAAATGTCAAAAAATGCTGGAGGGTACACATGATCTACATTATATTCATCTTTAATTTCTTGTTGCGAATTATTAATAAGTTCATATATTTCTTCTTCATTTTCAATTAAACCTATTTCCGCACCTTTTAAATATACTTTATAAAGACTTTGTGCTTCTTCTACTTTTACTTTATTAGTATCAAAAACATATAAAAATATTATTAAAGAGAATAATGCAAATATTACTAAATAACTTTTAACTTTCATTAATTTTCACCTTTCCCAGCATTTAAAACATTTTTAAATGTAGTAGTATTTTTTTCAAACAATAATTTTATACCTGCAGTATTACCTTTTCTGTGTTTTGCAATTTGTAGTTCCGCTGGTATTATATTTTCTGTTTCTTCTGTCTCAGTATCTTTATTTATAAACAGTACCATATCTGCGTCTTGCTCTAAAGAACCTGATTCACGAAGATCTGCAAGCATTGGTTTATTATTTTCTCTTCTTTCTGCATTTCTTGATAACTGCGCAAGTGCTAAAACTGGTACATTTAATTCAAGTGCCATAGTTTTTAAACTACGAGATATTTCAGAAACCTCTACTTGTCTTGATTCGATTCTTTTATTACCAGTTGAAACTAGCTGTAAGTAATCTATTAGAACAAATCCTAAGCCTTTTTCAGAATTAGCAAGCCTTCTACACTTAGCTCTTATTTCCGGCGATGTAATACCTGCATTATCTTCAATATAGATATTAGTTTCACCTAACTGCATTATTGCTTCATTGTATCTTTTCCAATCATTTTCATGCATATTACCTGTTGATAACTTATATGAATCTATTTGTCCAATAGATGATATCATTCTGTTAACTAACATTTCTGCTGGCATTTCTAAGTTAAATATTGCTATAGCTTTTTCTGTAGTTGATGCTGCATATGTTGCCATATTAAGTGATAAAGATGTTTTACCAATCCCTGGTCTTGCAGCAAGTATTATAAATTCCCCACCTTGAAAGCCAGTTGTAACTTTATCAAAATCATAAAAACCTGTTTCAAGTCCAGTGATTAAATTTTTATTTTTTGACCTTTCTTCTAACTTTTCCTGAGCATCTTTTAATACATGTCTTATTGGTAAAAAATCACCAACACTTCTTGCTTTAGCTACATTAGTAATTACTTTTTCAGAATTATCTAAAAGTGTATTTAAATCATCTTCTACATACGCTTCTTCTGCTATCGATGCTGCACTTTCAATTAAATTTCTTCTTATAGCATTTGACTTAACTATATTCATATAATGTTCTATATTAGAACTTGTAATAACTGAATCTATTACTTCAACTAAATAATCTAAACCAACTTTATCAAGAACATTAACTTTTTCAAGTTCATACTTAATAGTTGTAATATCTAACGGAGTTTTATTTCTATTAAGTTCACATATAGCGTTATATATTAATTTGTTTCTTGGATCAAAAAACATATCAACGTTCATTTCTTCACAGATTCTATCAATTTCATAACTATTTAAAAATGCAACACCTAATACACTTTGCTCTGCATCTAAACTAAAAGGCATCTTTTTTGACATGCTTACACCTACTTTTCTAATACTATTTTTATTTTAAAACTAACTTTATTATGTAGTTTAACATCTACTAAATGTACTCCTAGTGTGTTTAAATCATGGTTAGTTTGAATACATTTTTTATCTATTTTAAATCCTAATTTATGTATACTTTCATTTATTTGCTTATTTGAAACTGTCCCAAAGACTTTATCATCTTTTCCTACAGCTACTTTAAATTTAATTTCTTTATTATTAAGTTTATTTTTTATTAAAGTTAACTCTTCAACTAATTTTTCTTCTTTTTTAGCTCTATCATCTAACTCATTTTCTAGTTTTTTAACACCAGTTTTAGAATATGGCACAGCAAATTTATTTTTAATTAAAAAATTATTTGCATATCCATCACTAACATCTATTATTTGGTCTTTTTTCCCTTGTCCCTTAACATCTTTAAGTAATATAACTTTCAAAATTATTACCTCCTTAAGTGTGTTAATATTATATCATAACAAGTAGTCTTATTACAAATAAAAATATTAGTCTTTAATAATTCATAAAAAAAGTATCTTATTGAAAATTAGATACTTTTTTTATCATTTGTTACTTTTTTAGAAACTAATATATCAAGCGCAATTACAATTCCAAATATAAATACACATAGGGAAATAGCTCTAACAAGTAATATACTTAAATCACTGTTTTGATAAATTACTTTTCCTATAATATCACTATTATCTAAAGATACTTCATCTACTATATCGTTATTATCGCCTTTTGTTATATATAAATCATTTTCTATACCCACAATTCTATGAGTAATAGAAATATCACCATGCATATATACTACTATATCATTTATGGAATATATTTTTTCTTTTTTATATACTAAAAAGTCACCAATCATAATAGTAGGCTCCATACTATCAGTTGATATAGTTGCATAACTATATCCAAATACTTTAGTCATTTCATGAGGATTTGTTTGTTTTTGATAAAATAAATATATAGCAATAGCTAAAATAAACAGCATAACCGCAAACATAATATATTTAATAATTTTTAAAGATATTCTCATTGTTACTCCATTTTATTTTTAATTGCTGTAACGTATTCAGTTAGTTTTTCATTTAATATGGTTTTATCTTTAATAGAGTCAAGGAAGAAACTTGGATCAACTGCTTCAGTTTCAAGTACCAAATAATTTTTATCATCATCTATTATATCAATTCTTAAAAATAAATTATTTGGATAAAGCTTAGATATATTATTACCAAAGATAAGTAAATCTTCATCAATATTATCAATGTATTCTAAACTTTTTTTGTTAAAAATTATACCAGGATATCTTTTGATAGCATAGCTAAATTTATTATTAAAATATATTAAAGAATACTCCCCATTTTTTATTGCATCGAAATATTTTTGAACCATGACTCTACCTTTAATATCATGATTACATGTATTATTACATAAATAGGTATTATTACCACTTGCTGATATAACTGGTTTTACAACAAATCTCCCATTCATTTTTATTTCTCTTACATCATTATAAAATGTACTTCCCATTGTTTTAATATTATTTTCTAAAAATAAATTATATTGAAGTTCTTTATTAACATTATCTCTAATAATATTAATATCATTATATACTTTAATATCATTATCTCTTAGCATATCCAAGAATTTATAAAATTTAGTTAGATTATTTTGATAACCCCATATAGTTCTTATTATCACTAAATCATACTTTTCTAAAGATAAATTATCTTCATATGCTAAAATATCACATAAAATGTGTTCTTTATTAAGTGCTTTTTTAACATATAAATCTTCATAAAGTTTATTTTTATATTTTTTACTAGTTATTAAAGCAACTTTTTTTGTATATTTATTTTTATTGATCAGATCAAAATATTTACCATGCATAATAAATTTTGCTTTTTTAAGCTTACTAAATGTACTCATTTTAATTCCCTTACAGCATCGTTTATAATACACATTACTTCAACTAATGCTTTTAAACTTAATGAAAAACTGATTCTAGCTATTATTTCATCTTCATAAGGCCAAGAGATACTACTACCCATAATAAACTGAACCTTTCCTTTTATATATAAATATTTTAATAAATCTTTATCAGAGTTAATAACAATATCATTATTTTTCATACCTTTTAATTTTGTAAAATCAAGTACAGCAAAAAAACCTGAAACCGGATCTGTTTTTTTTCTTATGTCAACATTCGGTATACCTTTTAAATACTTTTCTTTATTTTTAATTTTATTATTAGGGATATTTATTATAATATCGCTTTTTATAATACTTTTTAAATACTTAACATCTCTTTTTTTATAACCTTCATTAACTAAATTATCTAAGTCATCTAGTCCATTTAATAACACTCTAAATAAATAATATTGGTATTTATAAAGTGGTATTAATTTATCCATATATTTTTTGTAAGCTTTATATCTTGAATTACTTCCATTAAATGCACCTATGCATGCATCAACTTGTGGTGTTGGCATCGAAAGTATTGTTTGAAATGTCACATCACTAAACTTTCTAATTAAAGGTATTGGTGCAACAATCACGCCAGACCTAAGTGATGCTAAACCAAAAGATTTAGATATTCCAAACAAAGAAATAGTATTATTAAAATATTTTGGATTCATTGCCATAGGAAGAGCTAAAGCCTCTCTATCATATCCTAAATCCCTATATATTAAATCATCTATTACAAATACACCTTTATCTAGACATACATCACCTATTGCATTTAATAACTCTTCATTTTTTTTGTTCATAACTGTAGCTATTGGATTATGAGGATTCATATTTAAAAAAGCAACTACTTTAGGTGTATAATCAAGTTTACCCGAAAACTTTTTCTTTAATGATTTATTTACATCATCTATTTTTTTTGCTAAGTCTTTGCTATTAACATACCAATTATCTTCTTCTTTTAAAGGTGAAATTTCTACTCTTGCATCATATCTATCTGCTTCAATAGCAAAAAGGCCATAATTAGGTCCAGTTAAAATAATAACATCTTCCGGTCTTGCTATTAGTTTTATAATCATAGAGTAAGCTAAACTGATTGATGCTGTAAAAGCTATATTATCTATGCTTACTCCATCATAGTTATCACTTTTTTCTTTTTTAAATCCTTCACGCAGTAAATATTCTAAAAATTTCTTTTTACTTCTTGCATTACCAGTACCAGTTGGATACATATATAACTTTTTACTATTTAATCCTTTTTTTACAGCAGCAAGCGCTGGGGGAAATGGGTAAAAATCAATTGGTGTACCGCTTTGAAAATTATCATATTCTGTTCTGCTTTTTACACTTTTATCAGCAAAAGCATGTACATCTTTAGAAAAAAAGTCAAAAGCTTCACCTATTTTTTTTATTTCAGGAGAAAACTCTTTTCTATCATATCTTTTTCCAATACTTCTATGTTCAGATAAAATTTCTGGATTTTCTTTACAATATTCTTTCAAAGATTTAGGAAACTTTTTTTCATCAAATGAACCCACTTCCATATTTTCATCCCATTTAACTACTTTTTTAATATACTTTTTTATCTTATTTTTCATTACTATCCTTTCTTAGGAAATTTATTTTCACAAAACTCATTTTTTTCATCCCAGTACATATCATGTAACTTACTTACTTCTAAACTTATACTTGGTAATACTGATGCATAATTAGTATTTGCAATTTCGGTTAAAACTATTAATATATATGGCTTTTCATCATTTACTATTGCTAGTTCATGATATGCAGATGTTGGACCTCCATATTTAAAATACATATCAGTACTTATACTATCATTAAAATAACAATTAACACACGACTTATTAGCGTTTATCATATTAGTTAAAAGTTCATCATAAAAAGAATCTTCACCTTTAATTAAATTATAAGCATACTGCATATATATCAAAGCATCATTAGCTTTTAAATGGCCAAATTTATCTGTTCCATCAAATGTAGAGTAAGCGCCTTTTCCTTCCCAAAATTCTTGAGCACCAACTTTTGGAAACTCATCAAGGAGCATATAAAACGCTATATTATCACTTTCTTCAACCATATATTTAACTAATTCTTTAACACTAAAGCTTCTAGATAAATCCATATTTTGCATAATACCTGAGCCACCAACTCTGTTAGATTCTTTAAAATATAACTCTTTTGTTAATATACTTGGATCACTTTTAGCAAGCTCATATATATATATAGCAAAAGGTAATTTTACAGTACTTTCACCATAAAATAGATGCTCTAAATTAGTTCCAAGTATTAAATTATCATCTACTAACTCTTTATATATAACTGAATACGTACCTGCACTATTAGTTAAGTTAGTAACACCTATATTATATTCACTTGTTGGGTTAAATCCACTTGCTGTATCAATTAGACAATTATTTACATTTTCTAATCTTTCTTCTTCCAAAATCCTTAACTTTTCTGCCTCAGCATATTCTGCTTCTAAAGCTTTTTGAGCATTTAACTCTGTTATAGTTAAATATGCAGCTGCACCTATTATACCTAAAATAGTTAATAAAGGTATTATTTTTAATTTTCTTTTTTTCTTCATTTATTTCACCACTATAACCATTATACATCATTTTTAATAAAAACTTAATAATAATATATATAATTAATGTAAAATAACAAAAAAAATATAATCTTGTTATATTTTTTCATGATTTAATTCATTTACGCGTATTTTTACTTTTTCTACAGTTTTAGTTAGTTGAGATAATTTAATGTCTCTAGTACAATAAGGATTTCTTATTACATCTACTAAATCAAATAAATAATCCATTCCTTCATCGCCAAAAATATATAAATAAAAATTCAAATCACTATAACTATTATTTTCCCCATTCGAATACTCCATAATCATCTTGATAAAATAATCCTTATCTATATCTAAAACTTCTTTAATATATTTAGAGTTAACTAATAAACTATTTTTAAGTTTATCTTCGGCAAAATCTTCTTTATCTATAATTATAAAATTATCTTCATACATTTTTTCTAATATTTCAGTTGCATATGCATTAGAAACTAATGTTTTTATGTAACCAACTTTATTATTCTCATTATATAAAGTTTTAAAAAACACTTCATTAATAATAGTGGATATTACTGAACTTTGAATTGAATGAGTGGAATTAAATGGATTGTATAAAAGTATAGTCGTATTATCTTTTTTAATAAAAGATATATTATCATATGTAGTATTTTCTTGATAATAATACATAATCTTTTCAAAAATTTCTTCTAAATCATTTTTTTTTAAACTTTTACCTAAATGAAAACAAACTTCTTTAAAAGATGTAATATCTAAAAAATGAAGATATTGTTGCATATTATTTTTAATATATTTATTTTTAATTTGGCTAAATGATTTATTATTTTCTAATAAAATATATGTTTCGTCCATATCTTTACCAAAAAATATATTATAGCCTTTTAATTTAGAAAAATCTATATTTTCAAAAGTAGTATTAAGTATCACTTCTTTATCTTCTTCAATTAAAAATTTAAGTATACTATTTATATATTCTTTAAATAGTTTTATATCATTACTTTCTTTTAGTTTATGACTTATATCTTTTTCTGAATTATATTTATCTTTTAAATCAATATAGTATTTATATAAAAATGATCCCTCATCTATATATTCATTTTTATACTTTTTTACTTCAATATAATTAATAAGTTCTAAGTTTTGATATATTGGAATCCATATAAAATTATCAATTACTTTTACTATTTTACTTTTGTATTCTTCACCAAAATAATCAACTAAATATTTTGTTATTTCTTTTTTCACTTTATATATCCAAACTTTGTTCATAATGCCTCCAGTAATTATAAATTATAATATCATTTGTATCTATTTAATGCAAGAAAAATACTTATTTATCTTATATATTATTACAAAATTTTATTTTGGTGTATCGAAACTAATTTCTTTTTTTAAGTTTTATTTTGGAATACCGAAATAAAATAAAGCAAAAAAAAATAGTACTAAGTACTACTTTACATATGGTATTAAAGCCATAAATCTTGCATATTTAACTTGAGTTGCAATATGTCTTTGATGCTTAGCACAAGCTCCGCTCATTCTTCTAGGTAATATTTTACCTTTCTCACTAACATATTTTAATATGATAGGTACATCTTTATAATTAAGTGACTTTCCAGCACACATTTGACATATTTTTTTCTTTTTACGATAAAATTCAGCCATTATTAATCTTCCTTTCTTTAATTAATTAAAATGGTAAATCATCACTAGATAGTGTAATTTCTTCACTAAAATCTTTATATGGATCATTTGACACATCAGTAGTTTCAACTTTAGGAGCTGGAACATCAAATGATGGATTATCATAATTAGATGCTTGTGAATGATTATTATTACCACCTCTTGATGAAGTAAATTCAAAGTTTTCAACTATTACATCAGTTGTATATCTTTTACTTCCGTCTTGAGCATCATAACTACCATTACGAATTCTACCTACAGCAGAAATCAAATCACCTTTATGACAAAATTTATTAAGTGTGCTTGCAGTATTACCAAAGGCTACACAATTTATAAATTCTGCTTCTCTTTCTCCATTTTTATTAACAAATTCTCCATTACAAGCAAGACTAAACCTTGCTACTTCTAAACCTGCTGATGTTGTTCTTGATTCAGGATCTCTAGTAAATCTTCCCATTAATATAACTTTATTCATTATTTTTCACCTTCTAATTTTATTACTAAGTGTCTTAGTATGTTTTCATTTATTAAACATTTACGATCGAATTCTTTGATAACTTCATGGCTAGCTTCAACTATCATTAAATAGTATGCACCTTGAACTTCTTTTTTAATTTCATAAGCAAGTTTTTTCTTACCTAAGTCCTTAAATTCGATAACTTTAGAATCCCCATTAATTAAAGCTTTAGCATTATCAGCAATCTTTTTAATTGCATCATCTTCCATATTAGTTTTAACAATGAACATGATTTCATATTTAGTCATCATTTCACCTCCTTTTGGTCATTTGGCTTTATATGAAAATAAAGCAAGGAGTAATGTAATTACTCGATAGTATTATAACAAATAATACTTTTAATAGCAAGTAAAACAACAAAGAAATGTACAAACGGTACATCTTTTTCAGTAATTTTATTTTCATAAAACTGAGATGAATCATTTTTATAAGCTATGCTTGAAATTTTTTTGAAGATATAATACAGTTATATACTTTCATATTTTCTCTTATTTTATCCATTAATGCTTCATCATCTAAAAATAAATCAATCATTCTTAAACCAGTACGCCTAGCTTTATGTTCTTAAGCAGGACCAATACCTCTACCAGTAGTACCTATTACTTTTTCTTTAAATAATTCATATATTGCATCAAGTGCCATATAATGTGGAAGTATAATATGCGCTCTATCAGATATACATAAATTACTTATATCTACTCCAGTATCTTTCATAACATTAATTTCTTCTTTTAATACATCTAAATTAAGAACTACCCCTGGAGCTATTAATGATTTAACATTATTAAGTAAACCTGATGGTATTAAGTGTAGTGCATACTTAACATCATCTATAACAACAGTATGACCTGCATTATTTCCTCCAGTACTTCTTATAACTAAACCAGCATCACTTGATACATAGTGAGCAGCTCTACCTTTACCTTCATCTCCATATTGAAGACCCATTATAACAACAACATTTTTATTAAATTCCATGTTAACCCTCTTAATAAAATTATATAGTATTAAAAAAGTATAATCAATATGATTACACTTTATTTATGTTATTTACCAAGACATTAGTCTAAATGGATCAGAAGATGTTCCCGTTCCAGATTCAATTCTTGTGTTTGATTTGAGGTAAAATGATGGCCTAACTCCGACTGCATATCCAATATTGGTAGCATGACTATTCCAAGCATCAAGATACCCATTAGAATTTATACGCATCATAAATTGAGAACCTCTAGGAATAATTGTCCATTCTGTTATCCCTGAATATAGCCAATTATTAGCTCTTAATGTCGCATCACCATAATAATTTAATGTGGTTTTCCAATAATTTTTTGTTGTGCTCCAAGCATAATCACTAATATACATTAATCCTATATTATATTTATTTACAGTTTGATCAACAATTTCTAAATCAAAATACTGCTTCACATATAATTGAAAATTTGTATTATAACCTATGTATAGTTTTTGCTGATATATAATTTCTTTATATTTATCACTAAAACTATTATAAAAAGTTGTATTTAAATATTTATTTATATCTGCATCATCTGCAACACCCACTGCTAAAGAAGAAGTATTGGCACCTTCCCATTTCGCATCATTTAAATCCCACTTCATAGCTCCAATAGATAATTGTTTAATTAATTTTACATTTCCATCAAATATGCCTATTATTCTATATTTATTAGCATCTGGACAAACATCTGCATCACTACCAAAACATACCCAGTTTTTATTTACTATAGAATTACTTCCTGAATATCTATAGTTGTCATCGCCTGCTCCATTAGCAAGTTCTGTTGTATGTTGATAAAGACCTGTATCATGATAATGAGTATCTATTAAAGTAGATGCTAGTGTTGGTATAGGTGTTTTTTGAATTAATATTTCTGCATCAAGTGTTTTTTCTGCATTAATTGATTGATCTTCATCTAAGTTCATAAATGATAGTGTTATAGTCCATTCATGATTAGTAGTTGTTGCTGCATCTATTTGATAGTTTTCTACTATTGGTATAATAATTGTTCCTTCAGTTATATCAAAACCTGTTATTGCAAAGCCTTCAGTATTATTTGGTACTAAATAATCTCCATAGTTTGCTGTTGAAACATAATCAAAATAATCATTTTCTGTTACTAGGTCTCCATTTGGATCTGTAATAGTTAAAATCATTTCGGGTATTTTTCTATCACCTGTAGAGTATTCATATGTATTAGTATTTATTTGTAAATATAAACTATAGTTAGCCTGCGCTACTACACTTTCTTCTAATGCATTATTAACAAGAGTAGCAGTAGTTGTAGTTGTTGATACTAAGTTACCGCTTGCATCATTTAAATTATGCGATCCAGGTGATATATTAAGAGGATCACCACTAGTAAATGATAAATCATGTAATGCTTCACCTGTAACATTTACATCTGTTTTAGTAGGTTCTGATGCATTTGCTGAAACATAAGCATATGTAATAGTAAATGCCACTAATCCTATTATTAGTATACCTAATATAAATAACATAATATTTCTTTTAGATTTAAATATATTTTTCATAGTATTAGTCTCCTACCTTATGTAATAATTATACAAAAAAAGATAATTTTTGTAAAGCAAATTATCTTTTTTTAGTGTAAAGTTATTTTGATGTATCAAAATAACTTTCGGATTATAAAATATGATTATTAACTAATTACATATAAATTTACTTATTATATATTAACTTGTTAACCATACGAATATATAAGTGTAAACAAAAAATATCTATTTATACTTGGTTTTTCAATCACGATTAAGTTGAAAGAAATTTAATCGTAAATGAAAAAAGAACTATACTTAGTATAATTCTTCTTCTAATAACCAATCTATAACATTTTTATGTATAACACCATTTTGAGAAAAATTAAGTGTATCTAGTGTTAATACGTATTTATCATAATTATCATTAATATTATCAAATGCACCAAATTCTCTATTAATAACATTTTCATCTGTTAATATATACGCTACTTGAATATATATTTTTTTATCAAATTTTGTGGCTATAAAATCTATTTCTCCATTAATAAGTGTTCCTATTTTAACATCATAACCTCTAATTAATAATTCATTATACACAATATTTTCTAAATAAGCACCGTTTTGTCTTTTTTTTGAAGAATTTAATATTTGTCCTAAACCTAAATCTGTTAGGTAATATTTATATTTTCCATTTAATATACGTTTTCCCCTAACATCATATCTATCCACTTTATTAATTAAAAACGCATGCTTCATATATTCTAAATAGTTATATATCGTCTTGTTAGATACCTCTTTATTATCATTATTTAATAAATATTTTGTTAAATTTTCTGCTGAGAAAATCTGTGATGGATTTGTAAATATGTACTCTACTATTTTATTAAATAAATCAATATCTTTTATACTATATCTATTTATAATATCTTTTATAATTATTGTATTAAAAACATCGTGTAAATATGTTCTAGTTTGAAATTCATCATCCATATCATATTTTTGAGGTAAAGATCCCCAAGTAATAAAATCTTCAAATAATTTATCTATATTATCATTTGGTTTTAATAAAGTTACTTCTTTAAAAGAAAATGGGTACATATTAAAACTTACATATCTACCAGAAAGAAGTGTAGCAAGTTCTCCTGATAATAAATTACTATTAGATCCGGTTATAAAAATCGAAACATTTAACGATGCTTTAAATGAATTTATAGCTCGTTCAAAATTTTCAATCATTTGAATTTCATCAAATAATAAATAATACTTTTTATCAGTTATAATAAGTTTTTTAATATATTCATGTAAATCATCATCATTTTTAATAAATGAATAATCTTTAAATTCAAAATTAATATAGATTATTTGCTTTTTTTCTACGCCATTTTGAGTTAATTCTTCCATTATTTGTTTTAGAAGAAGTGATTTACCACAACGCCTTATACCAGTAATAACTTTAATTAAATCTTTATCATAAAAACCACGTATTTTATTTAAATATAATTCTCTTTTAATCATAATGATCCCTCTTTTATAAAAATATTATATAATATTAAATAACATATGTCAATGATTTTGTGTTCTACAAAACACAAAATTAGTTTTTTTTGTAATTTTGTGTTCTACAAAACACAAAATTTATTATACATTAAATCTAAAATAACATATGTCTCCATCTTGCATTAGATATTCTTTTCCTTCAATTCTAAGTTTTCCTGCCTCTTGAACAGCTTTTTCAGAACCATATTTTTCTAAATCTGTAAATGATGTTACTTCAGCTCTAATAAAACCTCTTTCAATATCTGAGTGAATAATACCAGCACACTTTGGAGATTTAGATCCTTTAATAAATGTCCAAGCTCTTACTTCATCAGTACCTGATGTGAAAAATGTTGCTAAACCTAGTAAGTCATAACTAGCAAATATAAGGTTGTCTAATCCACTATTAGTAATACCTAGCGAGTCTAAGAAATCTTGTTTTTCATCTTCTTCAAGTGAAGCTAAATCTGATTCTAATTTTGCACACATTACAATTACTCCAGAGTTTTCGCCTTTAGCGTATTCTTTTACTTCTTTAGTATAATCATTATCACCTAGTGCTATAGTATCTTCATCTACATTAGCTGCATATATTACTTTTTTTAGTGTGATAAAATTAAAGTTTTTAATACGTTCTAAATCATCAGTGCTTAGTTCTAGTGTTCTTAAAGATAAATTTTTTTCAAGACACACTTTAAATGTTTTAAGTATTTTAACTTCTGCTAAGGCATCTTTATCTTTTGTAGTTTCAGCTTTTTTTTCTATCTTTTGTAATCTATTATCTACTATTTCTAAATCTGATAATATAAGTTCTACATTTATTATTTCAATATCTTTTATAGGATTAGTTGTACCTGTTACATGAGTAATATTTTTATCATCAAAACATCTTACAACATGTACTATAGCGTCTACATTTCTAATATGTGATAAAAATTTATTACCAAGACCTTCACCAGAAGATGCTCCTTCAACAAGCCCTGCTATATCAATAAATTCAAAAGATGTTGGTACAAATGATTTTGGATTATACATTTCTTTTAAATAGTCTAGTCTTTTATCTGGTACTGGTACTACTCCTACGTTTGGTTCAATAGTTGCAAATGGATAATTTGCTGCCAATATATTTTTTTTAGTAATAGCGTTAAAAAGTGTTGACTTACCAACATTAGGCAAACCTACTATTCCTGCTTGTAAACTCATATTAATTCCTCTTTTCTTTATTATTATACTTTAAAATTACAGTTTTTTAAAGTGTTTTTGTTTAATTAAAAATAGTAAGTGCATATGCACTTACTACTCTAATTTATAAAGCCACAGTTCCACCTATTCCTAATGGTAAGTTAGTAACAAAGAAGAAAATAATTATTATTAAGAATATTGCTAACATTACTAGCGAATATGGAAGCTGTAATTTAATTGCTTTTAATATGCTTATTCCTTTACCTGTTTGATCATACTTTTCAACATATGCTAAATATATTATAAAATATGATAAAAGTGGAGTAAGACCCATAGATACTGATTCACCCATTCTAAATACCATTTGTCCAAATTCAGGTGTTAAACCAGAGTTCATAAATGCGGGTATTGCAGTTGAAGCTATTATAGGCCATTTGATAATAGATGATGGTACTACCAGTGTTGCTATTATAGATATGAAAAATAACAGTAGTACAAGCGGCAGACCAGTAAATCCTGAGTCCACTATTACATTTGATAATGATACAACAATCATATTACCAATATTAGTTTGTTTAAATATACTAATAAATGTAGCCGCTATAAATATTAGTAAAAGGGTTTTACCAATTCCATCAAGAGAATGTCCAAGTCCATCAACTACATCACGATTATTTTTAATTGATCCAGATCCTATGCCATATACTAAACCTAATACTATAAATAAAATAGCTACTATAAATACAAAACCATTAGAGAAAAATGATTCATAACTAAATAACTTATCAATATATAAAAGTTGTGAATTATCTAGTAAATTACCTGAAAAAGGTAATCCTGGTATTATATTATAAACAATAATTAAAATATATCCTATACCAGCCATACATGCTAAAAGCATTCCTTTTGATTCTTTTCTTGTAACTATATCTTCTTCTAAAGCTGATTCACTAAATTCATATTTTGGTAATTTTTTAGCAACATAATTTTCTGTAACTCTTGTTAAGAAAAATGCTGTTACTAATATTAATAGTACATTTATAATAATTAATGACCATACTTCAAAACTATAATTAGGGTGAAGTGAACTAGCATTTAATAATGTACTATTTCTAAGTGTTGAATCTATTGCAGTAAATGCAACAGATAGTCCTGTTCCACATGTAAGTGCACCAAATGATGCGATTATACCAATAAAAGGATTTCTTTTACCATAATAGAAAAACAAAGCAGTTAATGGTATAAATATAATATAGGCTAAGTCGCCTATTATACTCGCTATTAAACAAGTTAATATTATACCGAAGGTAACAGTTGTTTTTTTAGCTCTTTTAGTAAGTAATGTTACTGATGTTTGTAAAAACCCACTTTTGTCCATTATTCCAATACCTATTAATATAATAATTAAATTAGTTAGTACTGTAAAATTTGCAAAATTAGATACAGAATTAGTAAATACATATTTAATACCACTTAAATTAAAAAGCGATAAAACAGATTCAGTAACTGGCGAATAATCTTCAGTTACTAACGAATATACACTATAAGTAGATTGTGAATTAAATATTGATAATACAAAACTAATTAAAACAACTATAAGACATAATAGAATATATGTCATTACTGGATGAATACTTATTTTTTTTCTACTTTTCATTTATAATCACCTTCTTTAGTTTTTTTAT
Organism: uncultured Muribaculaceae bacterium; assembly: GCA_964371745.1. GTDB lineage: Bacteria > Bacillota_I > Bacilli_A > RF39 > UBA660 > CAKOSP01. The sequence goes on along the minus strand of CAYJNS010000001.1, from coordinate 11,983 downwards.
AAAATCTAATCTATCTAACATAATTTCACGAGAACAATTATCACACTTAATTTTGATATCTGCACCGACTCTAGTAATTGTCCACATATTTTCACCACAAGCATGTGGTTTTTTCATTATTACTTTATCATATAATGAAAATGATTTATCCATTTCTAATCATCTACCTTTACACTCATAATATTTAATATTCTAAGTAAATCTTCTTCGTCAGCAAATTTAATTTCAATTTTATTTTTAGAAATTTTTACTTTTTCATTTAAATGATCACTAACTAGGTTTTCATATAATTTATATTTTTCAAACACTTCTTTATAACTTACTACTTTAGAACTTTGAGTATTAATTAACTTTTCTAAATCATGAACACTTAGATCTTCACTTATTATTTTTTTTGCTAAATCTTGTATTTTTTCATTATCATCAATCTTACTTAATATTTTAGCATGACTCATCGATATTTTTTTATCTGATACTAAATCTTTTACATTATCAGGTAACCTAAGAAGTCCAAGTAAATTTGTTATATAACTTCTACTTTTACCAAATTTTTTTGCAAAATCTTCTTGAGTTAAATTACGTAGTTTAATAATTTCATTTATAGAATTGGCTACTTCAATAGGATTTAAATCCTCTCTTTGAACATTTTCTAAAAGAGCAATTTCCATCATATCTCCATCAGTAAAATCTTTAATAATTGCCGGAACCTTTTCCTTACCAGCTATTTTAGATGCTTTACATCTTCTTTCACCGGCAATAAGTTCATAACCTTTAACACTTTTTTTAAGAATAACTGGTTGTATTACTCCAAACTCTTTTATTGATTGGGCAAGCTCATTTAACGCCACTTCATCAAATACTTTTCTAGGTTGATATGGATTACTTCTTATTTCCCCTAAATTAACTTCTGTTATATCACTTTCATTTGCATCTTCTATTATTTTATTTTCAACTGTTTCAAAATTAATAGCATTATTGGCAAATAATTGTTCTAAACCTTTACCTAAAGCTTTTTTCTTATTGTCCATTTCTTTCAACCACTTCCTTTGCTAAATTTGAATAAGCCTCAGATGCTCTACACGATGGATCATATTCATTTATTGGTTTACCATGTGATGGTGCTTCTACTAACCTTACTAATCTCGGAATTATTGTATTAAACACTTTATCTTTAAAGTATCCTCTTATTTCTTCCACTATTTCAAGAGCTATATTGGTTCTTCCATCAAACATAGTAAGAAGGACTCCTTCAATTCTTAAGTTAGGATTCATATTATTTTGAACCATAATAACTGAATTTAATAACTGAGTTATACCTTCTAAAGCAAGGTATTCACACTGCACTGGTATAATAACTGAATCACTTGCTACAAGAGCATTCATTGTAATTATTCCTAAGGACGGCTGGCAATCTATTATAATATAATCATAATTTTCTTTAACATCTTCTAATAGCATTTTTAATTGCTCATTTTGTTTAAATGTTTTATCTTCAAGCATTTTTTTTACAAACTCAACATCAACACCCGCTAAATTTAAAGTTGCAGGTATAATACTTAAATTTTTAAATTTAGTTTTCTTAATACCTTTTTTTATTTCAGTTTGTCCAGTTATAACTTCATAAATATCACTATTAAAATCTGATGATGATAAACCAAGTCCTGTTGTAGCATTACTTTGAGGATCCATATCTATAACTAATACTTTTTGACCTAATTGCCCTAAAGCGGCAGCTAAATTTATACTAGAAGTTGTTTTTCCAACTCCACCTTTTTGATTTACAAGCGATATTATTTTTGACATCTTAACACTCCTTAATATTTAACACGTATAACTATTTTACCATAATTCATAAGTTATTAAAAGTTTTTTCTTTCATTTTAAAAAAAAGTATAACATTACGTTATACTAATTCTAATCTAACTTCTAAAGCGTCATCTCCACGACGTTCTTTAAGTTTAATAATTCTAGTGTATCCACCATTTCTTTCAGCATATTTAGGAGCTAATTCATCAAAAATTTTCTTAACTACATCTTTGTCATTATGTAAAAATGCAAGAGCATTTCTACGAGATACTAATGTTCCTCTTTTACCAAGAGTAATCATCTTTTCAACAAATTTTCTAACTTCTTTAGCTCTAGCATCAGTTGTTACTACAAACCCGTTAGTAATAACAGTTTTAGTTAACCCTGCTAAAATACTTCTTCTAATTCTTACTTCTCTATTTAATTTTCTATACATTTTTTACTCCTTAAACTTAAGTCCTAATTCAAAAACTTTGTCGATAACTTCTTTTAAAGATTTTTTACCTAAGTTTCTAATTTTAGTAACTTCTATTTCTGTTTTATCTACTAAATCTTGTACTGTGTGTACTCCAGCTCTTTTTAAACAGTTATAAGCACGAACTGAAAATTCTACTTCTTCAATTGGTGTTTCTAACTTTTTAGCCATTGTATCTACTTTTTTCTCTTGCATAAGTTCACTTACATTACTAATTTCATTTAAATCAGCAACTATTTGAAAATGTTCAATTAAAATTTTAGCAGCTAAAGCCATTGCTTCTTCTGGAGACATACTACCTTTAGTAGTTATTTCCATAATTAATTTATCATAATTTTCATTTTGTCCAACACGAGTATCAACTACTTCATATTTTACAAGTTCTATTGGTGAATAATTTGAATCAATTGCAATAACACCAATTTTAGCATCTGCTAAAAGTAATTTATTAGTAGCAGCATCAACATATCCATTACCATTTTCAACAGTAAGTTCCATGTCTATTTTACCACCTTTAACTAAGTTACAAATAACTAAGTCAGGATTACATATTTCAATATCAGCATCTTTTTCAATATCAGCTGCAGTAACTGCACCTTCTTTTGAAGCAGATATTCTAAGTAATTTTTTTTCTTTAGTAAAGTTTTTTAGAACAACTTTTTTTAATTGTAAGATAATTGAAGTTACATCTTCAACAATTCCATCAATCTTTTGGAATTCATGCATAACTCCATCTATTTTAACACTAGTAATTGCACTACCAGGTAAACTAGAAAGCATTACACGTCTAAGTGCATTACCAATAGTTGTTCCAAATCCTCTTTCTAAAGGATCAAGTTCAAATTTTGCGAAACAGTTTGATTCAACAGCTTCAACGATTTTATAATCTGGTTTTTCAAATTTAATCATATGTTCATCTCCCTCTTAATTATTTTCTTGGTCTTTTTGGTGGTCTACATCCATTATGTGGAACTGGTGTTTCATCTACTATAGATAAAATTTCTAGTCCTGCAGCTTGAAGAGATCTAATTGCATTTTCTCTACCTGGTCCTAAACCTCTTACGTAAACATCAACTTTTTTAAGTCCATGTTCCATAGCAGCTTTACCAGCAGCTTCAGCAGATAATCCTGCAGCAAAAGGAGTTTTCTTTTTACTTCCTTTATAACCTAATCTTCCAGCTGATGACCAAGCTATTGCGTGTCCATCTTTATCTGTGATAGTAACGATTGTATTATTATAAGTTGAATGGATATGAGCAGCACCTTCAGGTACGTTCTTTTTAACTTTCTTTTTTCTATTATTATATGCCATACTTATCTACCTACTTTCCAGCTTTCTTTTTATTAGCAACTGTTTTTCCTCTACCTTTACGAGTCTTAGCATTTCTACTAGTTCTTTGTCCTCTTACAGGTAAACCTTTTTTATGTCTAGTTCCTTCATAGCTGTTAATTTCCATTTTGTTTTTGATACTTAATTGTACATCACGTCTTAAGTCACCTTCAACAGTACACTTATCAATTTCCGCTCTTAAAGCAGTAACATCAGCATCTGTTAAATCTTTAACTTTTTTAGTTTCATCTACCTTTGCACCATTACAAATAGTTTTAGCTAAACTTCTACCAATTCCATGTATTTCTGTTAAACCAATAACTACATGTTTATTTTTTGGTAATTCAATATTCTTTATTCTTGCCATTTTTTAACACCTATCCTTGTCTTTGTTTGTGTTTAGGGTTATTACAAATAACCATAACTCTACCTTTTCTTCTTATAATTTTACATTTTTTACAAATTTTTTTAACTGATGGTCTAACTTTCATAACTTACCTCCATTATCTTTTATTCCATGTTATTCGCCCACATGTTAAGTCGTAGGGCGTTAGTTCAAGCGTAACTGTATCGCCTGGTAAAATACGTATATTATTTAAACGCATTTTACCAGAAATGTGGGCTGTTACTTTGTGTTTATTTGGAAGTTCTACAATATATTGCATTCCTTTTGTTACTTCCACAACTTTGCCTTCTACTTCAATTTTATCACTACTAGTAGTATCTTTTTTTTCTTCTCTTTTTACAAAATCCTTTTTGTAATTACGTTTTGCTATTTTCTTCACTCTCCCGTCAATATAACGCATCCGTCTTTTGTTACCATAACTGTATGTTCAAAATGAGCTGATGGTTTTTTATCTTTAGTTTTAATTGTCCAATCATCATCATCTAAATAAATATCTCTTTTACCTAAATTTAACATTGGTTCAACAGCAATTACCATACCAGTAACGAGCGTTACTTTAGAATCTGTATAGTAATTAGGGACATCTGGATACTCATGAACTTTAGTGCCAACACCATGGCCAACAAGTTCTCTAATAATACTCAAATTATTTTTATGAGCAAATCCTTCAATTGCTTTTCCAATTTCACTAACTTTTACTCCATCTTTTATTTTATCAAGCCCAAGATATAAACTCTTTTTAGTATTTTCAACTAAATCGCTTATTTCTTTACTTGCACTACCTACGATATAAGTATTTGCACTATCAGAATGATATCCTTTATAGCACACTCCTATATCAATTGAAATAATATCACCATCTTTTAACTTCTTATTAGATGGAATACCATGAACTACTTCATCATTTAGCGAACAACATATACTTGCTGGAAAACCATTATAGTTTAAAAATGAAGGAGAAGCGTTATGCATTTTTATAAATTCATTTGCTATTTCGTTTAAAAATGATGTAGTTACTCCAACTTTTATATGTTTTTCTAAATGTTTATGTGTTAAGTAGTTAATTTTTCCTGCTTCTTTTAAGCATTCAAGCTGTTTATTATTTTTAACAATCATTAAATATTTTCCTCAATTTGTTTATAGGTTACTTCTTTGTTAATAGATGCATCAACGTGTTTTACTTTGCTCATACTTTCATAAAAGTCAAGAACCGGTTTTGTTTCTTTTAAGTAAGATTCAAATCTATCTAAAAAATGTTCTTCTGTATCATCAGATCTTTTTAAAAGTGTCTTTCCACAAGAATCACATTTATTTTGATTTTTCGGTTTTAACTTTTCATCATATATATTATATGATTTACCACATGAGCAAACTAATCTTCCTAATGCTCTTTGCATAGCTAAATTTTTGTCTAACTCTAGATGAATTACAATGTAATTATCCATGTTAATATTATTAAATATTTTATTAAGTTCTTCTGCTTGATTAAGTGTTCTTGGAAAACCATCTAAAATAAATGGTTTTTCCATTAAACTTAATATTTTTTTATTTAAAATTTCTATAATTAATTCATCACTCACAAGATGACCCGATTTTAAAATTTCTTTTAATTCATTTGCCTCTTTAGTATTTTTACTAGCTTCACTTCTTAGAATATCTCCAGTTGAAATATGCTCATAACCATACTTATCTTTTAATAGCTCACTTTGAGTCCCTTTCCCTGATGAAGGGGGAGCAATAAATATTATATTTTTCATTTTAATTTTTTCCTTTTTGAAGCATAGCTTCTTGATACTACTCCACTTTCAATTTGTTTGTAAGTTTCAATAGCAACACCTACTACGATTAAGATTCCTGTACCACCTAATGTAACACTATCAGGAAGATCTGTTACAGCAGATATTAGTAAAGGAAGTGCAGCAAGAATTACTAAAAATAAACTTCCTACAAATGTAAGTCTTGATAATACCTTTGATATGTAATTAGTTGTATCAACTCCAGGCCTAACCCCTGGAATATAACCACCATTTTTATTTAAATTTTTACTCATATTTTCTGGGTTCATTGCCATAAATGTATAAACATATGCAAATAAGAATATGAATATAATATATATTGCAAATCCACTCCAAGAAGTATAAGATATATATTTATCAACAAAATCTATTGCAGCCTCATTACCTGTAAAGGCAACAATTGTTGCTGGTATAGTAGTTATTATTGATGCAAAAATTACTGGTATAACCCCTGCCGAATTAATTTTAATTGGCAAAAAGTTTTGTTTTGAATTCATAGCACTTGCAGTTCTGTTTGCTTGTTGTATTGGTATTTTTCTTTCAGCTAGTTGCATCCAGATAATTCCTACAATAATTAAAACATAACTTAATATAAATGCTAAGAATAGCGCTATACCAATCCATTCTGAGCTTGTACTATTTGTAATAAATGAGTCATATGCTCCAGTAAATATAGTTGGCATACTTTGAATAATACCAGCCATAATTAACATAGATTGTCCATTTCCAATTCCTTTTTTAGTGATTTGATCACCCATCCATAAACAAAAAGCTGTACCTGCAGTCATTACTATAACTACGCTAAGCATTGTTAATGAAGTAGTTCCTTCTAAAAAGTAAATTGAAAACATATAAGCTTGAATAAATGCAAGACCTATTCCTAGATATCTTGTTATTCTATTAATTTTTTGTTTTCCTACATAACCTTGTTCTTTAAGTTCTTTAAAATAAGGTATGATATCCATTTGAAGTATTTGCATTATAATTGATGCAGTAATGTATGGTGAAACACCTAGCGCAAATATTGAAAATTGCGATAAACCTCCACCACTCATTAAGTTGAATATTTCAAGAACACCAAGGGAACCAATTTCAACTCCTTCAATAAATGGAACTGTTATTTGAGTACCTAAACAAAAGATTCCTAAGAATAGAAATGTAATGTATAATCTCTTCCGCAAATCTTTACCAGATTTACTAAAAAGTCCGGAAAAGGTTTTAAACATTTTAGATCACCTCAGTTTTTCCGCCAGCACTCTCTATTTTAGTAATAGCTGAGCTTGAGAATCTATTAGCTTTAATAGTTAATTTCTTTTCAAGTTCCCCATTTCCTAAAATCTTAATACCACTTAGTTCCTTTTTAATTATACCTCTTTCTTTAAGTACTTCTGGAGTTACTACATCTCCATCATTAAAGAATTTATTTAAATCACTTAGATTAATACAAGCATATTTAGTTTCAAATAATTTGTTACTAAATCCTCTTTTAGGTAATCTTTTATAAAGTGGAGTTTGTCCTCCAGCAAACCATGGTTTAATTGATGAACCACTTCTTGCTTTTTGTCCTTTTTCTCCACGAGTTGAAGTTTTACCCATACCTGAACCAGGTCCACGACCAACTCTTTTGATTTCTTTATATTCTTTACTTTTAGGTAAATTTTCTAATTTCATATTATAACTCCTCAACTTTCTTACCACGAAGAGCAGCAACGTGTTCTGGAGTTCTTTGCGCGATTAACGCATTCATTGTTGCTTTAGCTACATTGATTTTTGTATTAGCACCAAGTGATTTAGCCATTATATCTTTAACACCTGCTAGTTCTAAAACTGCACGAGCAGCTCCACCAGCAACTATTCCACGACCTACTTTAGCAGGTTTGATTAGAACCTGTGCTCTACCTGTTTTACCAGTAGCTTCATGTGGTACAGTTCTATTATCGATTAAAGCTATTTTAACAACATTCTTATTAGCGGCTTGGATAGCTTTTGCAATAGACTCAGCTACTTCATTTGCTTTTCCAGTACCGATTCCAATAAGTCCTTTACGGTTACCTACAGCAACAGTAGCTGAAAATCTAAAACGACGTCCACCTTTATTAACTTTAGTAACTCTTCCAATAGAAATAACTTTATCTTCTAATAGTTTTTTCTTTGGCTCATTATTTCTTCTGTTATTTTTAAAATTCTTGTTATCCATACTTGCCTCCTAAAACTCTAGTCCTGCAGCTCTAGCTGCATCAGCTAAAGCAGAAACTCTTCCATGGTATGCAAAGCCTCCACGGTCAAATACTACTTTACTAATTTTTAATTTTTTACATTTTTCAGCAATACTTTTACCAACTGCACTTGCAGCCTCAACATTACTTCCAAGTTTTAATTCTAAACTTGATGAAGCCGCTAAGGTAGTTCCAGTTTGATCATTAATAACTTGCGCATATATAGCACTATTTGATTTAAATACAGCAAGTCTTGGAACTTCAGTTGTACCACTTAAAGTTTTACGAATTCTTTTATGACGTCTTACACGTCCAACATTATTTGCTTCTTTTTTTATCATAACTTTTTACCTCCTTATGCAGCTTTCTTACCTTCTTTACGACGGATTATTTCACCTTTATAACGTATACCTTTACCTTTATATGGTTCTGGTTTTCTTATCTTACGTATAATTGCCGCAAATTCAGTTACTTTTTGTTTATCAATACCTTTAATAGTTATTTCTGTATTACTTACTTGTTCTACAGTTAAACCAGCAGGTATATCTTTAATTACTGGATGTGAATAACCAGCTGAAACAGTAATTTTAGTTCCTTGAACATTAAATTTATATCCAACACCAACTGCTTCAACACCTTTTTCATATCCTTCACTAACTCCTTTTATCATGTTACTAATATGTGAATTAGTTGTTCCTTGCATAACATTTGCAAGTTTTGTGTCTTTAACTTTTTTAGTTAATACAACACTTTCTTCAACTACTATCTCAACAAGTGGATTATAGTCAAGTTTTAATTCTCCTTTAGGTCCTTTTACAGTTGCTACATTGTTTTCACAAGTAACTGTAACACCAGCAGGAAGGGTTAATCTTCTTTCTCCGATTCTACTCATAATACTTTACTTACCAAATATAGGCAAGTACTTCGCCTCCTAACCCTTTTTCTCTAGCTTCTTTATCAGTCATTAGACCAGCAGAAGTTGAGATAATTGCAATTCCAAGTCCGTTAAGAACACGAGGAATTTCAGTTGATTTAGCATAAACTCTTAATCCAGATTTACTAATTCTTTTAAGACCAACAATAACTCTTTCTTTTTTCTCACCATATTTAAGTGTTAGAGTAAGTTTATCGCCAGTTATATTTTTTTCATTTACGTATTCAGCAATGTAACCTTCTTTTTTCAGTATTTCAGCGATAGCTAAAGTCATTTTAGTTCCAATAACATCAACTGTTTTATACTTCATTTGATTAGCATTTCTGATTCTTGTAAGCATATCTGCTATTTTATCTTGTACAAACATCTATTTTTCCTCCTTCTTACCAACTTGATTTTTTAACACCAGGAATTTGACCTTGATTTGCTAATTCTCTAAAGCAAATACGACAAATACCATATTTTTTAAGTACTGAATGTGGTCTACCACATCTTTCACAACGTGTATAGCCCCTCGTACTAAATTTAGGTTTTCTTTTATTTTTAACTTTTAAACTAGTTTTTGCCATAGATCCTCCTTACTTCTTAAAAGGCATCCCGAAGTTTTTTAATAAACTTTTTGCCTCTTCGTTTGTTTTTGCAGTTGTTACGATAATGATATCCATACCTCTTACTTTAACAACGTTATCATAATCAATTTCCGGAAAAATTAATTGTTCTTTAATACCTAAAGTATAGTTACCTCTTCCATCAAATGCTGTTGCAGAAACTCCTCTGAAGTCTCTAACACGCGGAAGTGAAACTCTGATTAATTTTTCTAAAAAATCATACATATTTTCTCCACGAAGTGTAACTTTAGCACCAACACTTTGTCCTTCACGAAGTTTAAATCCAGCAATTGATTTTTTTGCTTTTGTAATTACAGGTTTTTGACCAGTAATAATTGCTAAATCAGCAACTGCTGCAGTAATAAATTTTTCATCTTTAGAAGCTTCACCAACACCCATATTAACTACTATTTTTTCAAGTTTTGGCACTGCCATAATTGATGAATAATTAAATTCTTTTTGTAAAGCAGGTACTATTTCTTCAGTATATAACTTTTTAAAATTACTCATAATTATTTACTCTCTTTCTTAGTAGTTTTAGCTGTCGCTTTAACTTCTTTTACTTCTTTTTTTGTATCCTTTTTAATTTCTTTTTTTGTTTCTTTAACAACTTTTACATTAGATACATGAATTGGCATTTCTATTGAAAAAATACCACCTTTATCATTATTGTTTGTTGGCTTAGAATGTTTTTTAACAACATTTACACCTTCAACAACAACTTTATCGATTTGTTTTAAAGTTTTAACTACTTTACCTTCTTTACCTTTGTCTTTTCCAGCAAGTACTAAAACATTATCTCCTACTCTTACTTTCATATATCCTCCTATAAAACCTCTGGAGCTAAAGAAACGATTTTATTATATTCTTTTTCTCTTAACTCTCTTGCAACAGGACCAAATACACGAGTACCAAGTGGTGATTTATCATCTTTAATTAAAACACATGCATTATCAGAAAATTTAATATTAGATCCATCTGGTCTTTTAATACCATGAACAGTTCTAACTATAACAGCTCTAACAACTTTACCTTTTTTAATATTACCATTTGGTAGTGATTTTTTAACAGTTCCTACTACAACATCACCGATATTACCAGTTTTAACTTTAGATCCGCCTTCAACTCTTATTACTAAAAGTTCTCTAGCTCCACTATTATCTGCAACTTTTAATCTTGATTCTTGCATTACCATAATATCGCCTCCTAAAGAACAACAGCTTTATTTAGAACTTCAACTAATTCATATTTCTTAGTTTTAGAAATAGGTCTAGTCATTCTAATTTTAACTGTGTCTCCTACACCAGCAGTGTTTTTTTCATCATGAGCAGCATATTTTTTTGATGCAGTATATCTTTTTCCATATAATTTATGTTTTTTATGAGTTTCAACTAATACTGTGATAGTTTTATCATTCTTAGCGCTTACTACAGTACCAACAAATTCTTGTTTACGTGCTTCCATTATTTAACACCTCCAGCTAATTCTTCTAACTGTCTTTCTTTAAGTACAGTTTTCATTTTTGCAACATCTTTTCTTAAAACATTAAGTTCGAATGGTTTTTCTAAAGTACCATTTGCTTGTTGCATTCTTTTAGTAAATAAATTACCTTTTGTTTCTTTAATTTTCTTTTCTAGCTCTTCGCTTGATAATTTTCTTATATCATTAATTTTCAAGTGAATCACCATCCTTTTCTCTTACTACTATTTTTGTTTTAACAGATAACTTATGAGCTGCAAGTCTAAGTGCTTCACGAGCAATTTCCTCAGATACACCTTTAACTTCAAACATAATTTTACCAGTTTTAACAACTGCTACATATCTGTCAATTCCACCTTTACCTTTACCTTGACGTGTTTCAAGAGGTTTTTTTGTTAGTGGTAAATGTGGGAAAATATTAATATAAACTTTTCCACCACGTTTCATATATCTTGTCATAGCGATACGAGCAGCTTCTATTTGTCTAGCAGAAATCCATCCACCATTCATAGCTTTAAGCCCATAATCACCTAAATGAAGTTCTAAATTACCTTTAGCCTTACCATCATAACTAACTCTATGACTTTTACGATATTTAGTTCTTTTTGGCATCAACATGAGTTTTTTCCTCCTTTACGCTTTTTTTCTTTGCAGGAAGTATTTCATCTTTGTAGATCCAAACTTTAACACCAATTTTTCCATAAGTTGTATCAGCTTCACTAGTTGCATAATCAACGTCTGCTCTAATTGTGTGAAGAGGAACTGTACCTTCAGTATAACCTTCTCCTCTAGCTATTTCAGCGCCACCTAATCTTCCAGATACTAAAGTTTTAATTCCTTTTGCGCCAGATTTCATAGTGTTTCTAATAGCTCTTTTTTGAGCTGATCTAAAATGCGCTCTGTTTTCAATTTGCATTGCAATTGAATCAGCAA